>CAYVUI010000053.1:0-29506 GCA_964454745.1 uncultured Pirellulales bacterium
GTAACGATCGCGGTATGGCCCTTTTCCCAACCCCAGAGATGCCCGTCCCGAAGAGAGTCGCCCGCAAACGAGGAAAGTTCTGTTTCCGTTTCTCCCCAAATCTTGTGGGACGGCCAGGCGGATTCGTATGATGTTTACTTCTCGCAAAATTTCTCCGAGGTACAAAATGGAATCCCCGGTTCTCCGGCCTTTGTGATGAATACCTCGCTGGAGGCTTATACGCCGCCCGTGCTGATGCCGGGCACGACATATTACTGGCGTGTGGATTCTGTTTCTCCAGACTGCACGGACATAGGCCGTGTCAACGCGTTCACAACCACAACCGGGCAAACCGTGGGATACTGGGAACTGGATTTTGACGGCAGCAGCAGTGTAGGCCGCTATGGATTACAAACACGCTTGGGCACAGTCTCCCAGGAGAATACTTACTATGCGGCCATAAACAATCCGGATACGACTGTACCGTGGAATTCACTGAGCACCGCCGCGGAGAACAACTCCAGCTTGTATTTTGACGGCCAGACCGCGATAGTTTTTAGCGGCCCGAATTCCCCCTTCCAGTTCAAACGAAGTATTCCCTTTACCTGTGAAGCGTATATCAGACCCACCGCTGAAAACAGTGGAATTATCTTCGGGACCCGCGATGGCTTCAGCGGTTTTATGGGCTGGAATCTGAAATACGACAGTTCCAATGAGAGGGTTAGCTGGGGCCTTAGCCATCCCGGAGGCTCGAATTCCGTCTATTCGAATAGCAATATAATCGCACTCAATCAGCTAAAACATGTCGCCCTAGTGTGGGATCCTTCCACGGGGACAAAAGGCCAGGTCAGAATCTATGTTGAAGGAGTGCTTGTCGGCCAGGATGACGGTGAATCTTTCTGGGATGATACACCGGAGGTCGGATGGAACTTTATGGTCGGCGGCAGGAATTTAGAAGGTAACTCATGGGGTTTTATTGGCCAGATCGATGAAGTTCGCTGGTCGAACTATGCGTTAAACCCTTCTCAATTCCTTAATTTGGTTAATCCATAATTTCTTGAATAACAGCAAAGAATAGAATTGTAATTTGTCGTTGTTCTTTTCAGGTTTCACATATTATTTTACTCACATAGATAAACAGTATTAATCAAGTCTGCTAAGCAGGCTTTGAATCGGCTGGATTTTCCAACTTTCACGTATCAGTTTTTCATAGCGCAATTACTCTTTATACCAATCCCACTAAAAAAATGAGCGCTCAGTATTTTATACTTGCGCACTCCTGAATAAGCATGATAATAGGCTTTCCAATGTTTCTTTTTGGGAGTTTATTATGAAAATAGAGTTGTATCACACCACACAAGAGCTGAAACAGTTTTTCCGCAAAGAGAAGGATTCACGTATAGCTACTCGCATTGAATCCAATAGAAACACTGTGGTTGTATCTTCGACAGCATTATTGGTCAAACCGTGTGTATAGGGATTATGATGAATTGAGAATGGCTGCAAATGATGCATGGAGAAAGGTGTGCATGGATACTGTAAAAATCAAATCAATCTGTCGTGCAAAATACATCGAAAGCGCAGTTATTTATTGAGATTGGTATGATAGGATGGTTATAGAAATTGCAATATAATAAGAACATTTCTATTATATTCTTTTCGCTCCATTGAATATTTCTTCAACATCAATCACGACAGCCGCAGCCCTAGGATGATTTTTTTCTACCCAGTTTTGCACCTCATCATACAGGGGTCCATTTAACAATCTTTTTGTACGGCCTTTAATTTGAAAAGACCCTTTTTTTTCATCAAGAACAACAAAAGCGGCGTATTTATTGTCTTCTAAATTCTTTTTTGTTTTTTCGAAATAATTGTCTCCAATGAGGACCGTCTGGTCATCCAGAACTTTCAGATATTTCACATAAACCACATTCGGAACTGAATCCGGGCTGGATGTTGCGAGAGGGAAAAAGTCCTGTTTTGAAATAGCATCTTTAATTTCTTGAGTCAATCTTGCCATTCTGAAATTCCTTTTCCTTAAGAGTTTTCTTATGTATTTAGCTCAAATAGTAAATGGTTTGATTTTGTCGTTTGGTTCTTATTTTTCCTTGGGCACATAACTTCTCGATATATTTTACGGCTTCATTTCGATGTACGTTCAACCCCGCAGAAATGTCCTCAATCGAACAGGGACGCCGCTGTAGCAGTGACAGGATATCCCTCGATTGGACGGCAAATTCGCCCTTTCCGTATGTCCCGCTGTAATCAGCAATAATTTCAGAATGATCATGCAGCTCAGGCACCAGTTTTTTGAGCCGACCCGGGGGAACTGCTTCCGCGTATTCCTCACAGGGCGGCCGAGTCACCGTATTGACCTGGACCTTGTCCGGCATGATGTTACGAATACAGGTTTTCAATCGATTCATTTCAACTTTGGTCGTGTTAACGCCCGCTAAAAGAAATATTTCAAGCCAGTACTTACCGGTATATTCTTCTCGAAATGAAATCAAACCATTGAGCATCTTCTTAAAGGAAATATCTTTATGGGGACGGTTTATGTAACGAAATAATTGCTCACATCCCGCATCCAGGGACGGTATGACCAGGTCGGCATTGCTCAGAGCACTCCTCACCTCAGGCAGCCATAAAAGAGAACCATTGGTTAAAACAGCTACCGGAACTTGTGTGAGTGCTTTTATTTGATTTATGATTTCCCCGCACTGCAGGTAAAGTGACGGTTCTCCAGAGCCTGAGAGAGTAATATAATCGGGTTTCAAGTATAATTGATTTTTGAGTTGCTCCAGAATTTCATCTGCAGGGAACCATTTTTTTCTTTGAATACTTTTGTTGGTTGTTTTTCCCAGTTGGCAATAGATGCAGTCGTAGCTGCATGTCTTAAAGGGAACCAGGTCAATACCCAGGGAACGTCCCAGACGCCGGGACGGCACAGGCCCGAAAATAAAACTCCTTTGGTTTTTCGACATGATAATTTCAGACATCTTGTTTTCCATTTCTTTTCCTGAATTTTTGTATGAAATCACAATACCAGGGCGTTTCGGTAGAGATTTTGAATTTAATATCCAGTGGATTGAATCGATTCATCATTCCGGCTTTTCCAATGAGTTCAATTTTCAGATGGAAATCCCCCTTTCGATTCAGGTATTCCTTGATTTTTGTATGATAACGATAAAAAACGATCATGCTGTCCATTTCCTCCTGGAGCAAATGTAGCAGTGTACTTCCCGTAATTTCCCGATAGGTCTTTTTCAGACTTTTCAGCGTATACTTTTTCTTGAGATGTTGATTGATTGTATAAGCGGCCAATGTCACGCCATCGCTTTCTTCAGTAGCAAGTATTTTCCTGCCATGTATATGGTCAATAACAGTCATTTCCTTATTCTCGAAATACTTATTGATATATCAGAAAATTTACTACTCATAAGGGCAGTTCTATACGATCTCCCGTTGCTGGGAAAATGCATTGGTCACCCAGCTCCTTTCTGAGTATCTCCATCGCTGATTCACCTGTACAATGCATGGGAGCCAGAAATTGTACCCGGTATTTCCGAAAAGCCTCAATGGTTTCCTTAATTCGCCGAGAATCAGCGTGCAGCAGATGCATGCCGCCGATGACCGCATAAATTGTATCTTGCCTGCTTAATTTACTGATATAATCGAGTATATTTACTGTTCCGGCATGAGCGCAGCCCAGGATGACCACCAGGCCTTGTGACGATTCAATCCACAAAGATTGATCATCTATAATGGAATCCGGATGGAGGCATTCCCGGTCAGTATAAAAAGCCCCGCCGGGATCCTCATACTCGGTCAAACGCGGGACAGTTCCGGTAACAGATATCCCGGGGCAGACTTCGACGGCACTTCTTGTCCACATCACCTCCTGATGCCGATCAATAGCATTTTTAGACTGGCAGGACATTCCATTTTCTTTCATACCGGATACTTTTTTACTGTATTTTGATTTGATTGCAACAGGATGCATCATTACTTTTGCTTGCGGAGCAAGTGCAAGAACTGCGGGCAATCCTCCCGTGTGATCATAATGACCATGGCTGATAACAATAGTATCGGTTTGTGCCAGGTCGACATTCAAAGCCCTGGCGTTGTCAAGAAGACGACGACTCTGCCCCGCATCAAAAAGGATCCTTTTTCTTTTATATTCAATCCACAGAGAAAGACCGTGTTCAGACAAAAGATCTGCATGATGTACTTTGTTTTCGATCAGGACGGTGATCTGGAGCTCTTTAGACACGTTTGAGTCCTCTGCTCTCTTGGAGATGGTGCTGATCATAAAATTTTCCCTCTGCGAAAGCCTTCATTTTGTCATCCTGAATAATCCTTGATTCCAACAGGTACAAAGGGGGCGACACCCTCTTTATCGAAGCATAAACGGTTGCCGTTTTCCTGACATAAACCGGATGCCGGAACTTAATCTTAAGTTCGGCAGTCACAGCCGCAATACCGTGAGTAAATATACAGTTTGTCATTGCACTGTCCATAATCATGGAAATAATCCCTCCGTGGAGCAGCCCGGGATACCCTTCCCTTTTTTCATCAAAACAAAATACAGCCCTTACGCCTTCATTTTCAACGTCCTGGAAATCAAGATGCAGACCATTTTTGTTTTCCGCACCGCAGGCAATACAGTTACGATGGATAAGCCCTTTCAAATCTTCCGCTTCCTTGGTACTTGCAAGTTGATTCATTTCCGTTCACTTTCAATCTCTACATCGAAAAACCCGTGCCGCCTGAATGCTTCCCGAATAAAATTCTTTAAAGGCTCAACAACCAAAGCAATCTTCTCTTGGTCCGCATCCCCCTCCCAGTGTATAGAGATATCATCGGCTATTTCCAATTGATGGACAGTCCCAAAGGCTGTCTCGCCGCTGCCCGCCAGGAAATGAGATCTTTTGCCCAGCTTTTGTGAGAAGTATACATGCTGTAAATGATAGAGCCTGCGGAGGTCTTTTGCCGTGTTTTCAAGTCTGTTTTTCATAATATTTTACCATGGATCGTTTGCCACTGAATTCGATTTTAAAAATGAAGATCCCTGACATTTTCTTCTTCCGCTGCAATATTCTTTAGAAGGTTTCCATACAATCCGGGCACATTAAGCCGCACCCAATCAAGGTATCGAGGCAGAATGACATTGCTTCCGATCTTTTTTACTTTTTCTGATGCGTAATCTTCCAGGTATTCCTTAAAGCTGAGGATTCCGTTTGCGATACAAAAATTCTTCACCGTCGCGTGCTTGGCCAGCGGCATAAAATTTTCACCCGTTCGACCTTCACGGTATCCAGCGGTACAAAATGAAGGCAGGTATCCATCCCTGCAAAGGCTGTAAATAAATTCGTCAAGACTCTGGGGATCTTTGATGTAAAATTGTTCTTGGTGCGGTAAATGCTCCTTGTGCATCTTAGAGTACCCGCCAACACCGATCCGGGTGCCGGCGTCCATCTGGGAGACACCGCCTTTGGAAATGGCCTCACGCCGAAGCGGAAATGCTTCCCTTGCAGTCAATATAGACCCCGTGTATGGACACATCAGGCGAATAATTGCCACGATCTTCAGGAAATCACTGTCATTGACAAGAAAGCCGGATTGCGTCGTCAGCGGTGCATTTTCAGCAAACACCAACCGGGGATAAGAGATGGTATGCGGGCCGACTCCAAATTCTTTTTCAAGTGCTGTTGCATGAGATAAAAGTCCGAGCAGTTCAAACCGCCAGTCATACAAACCAAACAGAACCCCGAGGCCAACATCATCGATCCCGGCTTCCATTGCACGATGCAGACCGAAAAGACGCCAAAGGTAGGGTTCTTTTAAAGTGCCTTTAGGGTGCATTTTACGGTACGTTTCATGGTGATAGGTTTCCTGGAATATCTGGTAAGTTCCGATGCCAACGTCCCTGACATTACGATATTCTTGTTCGAACATTGGGGCCGCATTGATATTGCAGCGCCGTATTTCACCAAAACCTCTCTTGACTGTATATATCTTCTCAACCGTTTTACATATATAAGATGCATCGCTGCCGGGATGTTCGCCATACACCGCAATCAGCCGTTTGTGCCCGACATCCACCAGGGCAAGTACTTCCCGTTCAAGCTCTTCCTGAGTGAGTGTATTTCGTATGAGGCTCTGATTTTCAGTTCGAAAGCCGCAATAGGCACAATTATTGACACAAACATTGGAAAGATACAGCGGTGCAAACAGCACAATTCGATTTCCATAAACGTTCCGTTTGATCCAGTCCGCGGTCTCAAAAACAGCATCCCATAAATCCGGTGATTTCGTATTGATCAATTTTGCCGTGTCTTCTGGCGAAAGCATTTTTCCGGCTACAGCATTTTCTCGAGCTTTTTCAATGATCTCCAGAACCTCTCCACGCTGAGGATTTTGATTGGAAAGAATGGTCATCCAGATATTTTCATCATTAATGAAATCTTCATATTTAGTTTTTTCCTGCCATGTCTTGATTTGATCGAGCCGCGTTTGGCGCCAGGAGGTCACGTGAATTTCTGCCGGGATATTCATAATTGTACCTCCGCCAGGATGAAGGCTCCTTTTTTGCGGAAAAAACACTGCCCCAAAAGCTCGAAAAAAGAGGCGGCTTTGACCCAAAGCGGCCTGTCCAGAATGAAAACCGCTGTTTTGATCTTGACCCTCCCATACAAATCGAGCAGTTCTTTTAACTGCCCGGGTGAAAACATCTTCGCGCAGCGATAAATCCCGCTGTTTCTTTTCCTGTTGTAGGGGGAAAGAGAATTGAGTACCCCCAGCCACAATTTCCCTCCGCACTTAACCGATCGAGCCATTTCAGAGACAAATTTTTCAGGGTCCTTGCTGAACTCAAGAGAGGTAATCGCAGCCGCCGCATCAAAACTGTGATTAGAAAAAGACAAATCCTGACCATCGCCAAGGTAAAAATGACATCGGGGTATATTTTTGTGTCTGGCGATCTTTAGCATTTTTTCTGAAACATCAATGCCTGTAACCTCAAATCCATGTTTACTGAAATATTGACTCCAATGTCCCGTGCCGCACCCGACCTCAAGTAACTTTTTACTGCCGTGATATGTCTTTAAAAGACAATCAAATGCTTTTTTCTCAAACCTGTCACAAATCAAGCCTGCCGCAGATTTGTACCAGTCATCGTAACGTTCTGCCATTGCATCAAAACTACAGTTTTTCATCATTTTTCACTTTTCTATCACGTTGAATGATAATTCAGATACAGGAATTATGTTTTTTCATTTTCCTGTTGAGATATTGCGGCTCAAAGAATTTGTCTTTCCACCATAAAAAATGACCCCAGGAATTATCGGTTCTGTAAGGACTTTCTTCACCATTGCTGCAAGAATCATAATTCTGCTCAAAAAGCAGATCGCAGTATGTACCTTGGAGCAGAAACTCATAGGCACATTTGATCCGTACAAATTCCTGATTCGCTTGCGGTGAATTTTGATGATGATCGGGATGATGCTCAACTGCAGCTGCACGATACGCTTTTTTAATCTGTTTCATGTCAGCCGTTTCAGGCACATGAAGGATTCGATATGCCGCTTTTTGTGCCTCAAGCTGCTGGTTAATTGTATCCATAAAGTCAAGATTGTGTTTCATCAAAACGTCATCCGCAAAAGAAGGGGACTTCATTATAGTAAAATAAAAGATTCTCGAAATCACCCTCTTGTCATTACTGCACCGCACTTGGGACATGTTCGTTGATTGCACGGTTGGCCTTTGATATGTGCAACCGCTTGACCACAATCCGGACAAACACAGCTGCCGCCCGGTCCAGCCGCAAACGGGCCTCCCATTCTTCCCATTCTGCCGCCCTGGCCTTTGCCAGCCCCTTGCCCTGAGCCTGGCCCCATTCCGCCGGGCCCTGTTCCATCGCCTCTTGGCATGATTTTCCCTTTCAACCTTTTATTTTAATGGATTGTTTATGCAGCAAGATCATCTCACCGACTTTACAGCCGATATTTCCCGAAATAACCGGACATTTGGCTTTCAGAATGAAAAAGAGATTCTTGTCCACATCACTTAGCGTCTCATAATTGCCCTGACCCTTGGCGATGACCATATCGGCATTGTCAAAAAGGGTTTTGAATTCATGCGAACAGTCTTCCAGGATCGTTCCAGGTGCATCAGAACCGTTATCGATCAAGTCCGCAATCTGAGAAAGACCTGCATGATTGGCATCTTCCAGGGTGGCATCATTGATGACAGGCGAGCCCTTGACTGCAACAGTAATTTTGTCCACGGGCAGTTGTTCGATTAAAAGACGGTCAAAAACAATCTCCCCGGCATTGTCTGCCAGGAAAAGAATTCTTTCCGACTGGTCCAATGAATCACGGAAATCGCCAAGATATTGATCTGAAAAGGTACTGCAAAGACACTGCTCAATGGTTTCATTAAGTTCAGTCTCTTTCAGGTCGCTTTTTACTCCAAAATCAATAATGTTCCCTGCAATCGCCAGCCGTATCGCTGTCTCAAGCGGATCCTCCGATTCAAGGATCAGGTGACGCATCCGAGAGTATTTTTTCAATGCGGCATTATTAAACTGGCGTTTTACGGACCAGTAAGGATCATTTTCACCGGTTAATTCTCGAATCAAACGGTGAATTTTCTGTCCGATCATCGGCGGGGAATCGGTCATATTCACTTCACTCGTGTATTCAATCACCCTGCGAACCACTTTTTCGTGAATCCGCTCATCGTTGGTCGCATGTCTTGAAGCGTCCAAAGACTGCCTGATAAAGCAGGGGATACAATCTAAATATATTCGCATAATTATCCATCCAGAATTCTGCTTGTATTACGGTAACTAATGGTATCTTTCGGTTTTTTTTGCTTTTTTACAATATTATCTCTTGCGCCTTGCCAGTAACCCGGCAACACAAATTCCTGCTTATCAAGCTGTCCCGCCTGGTAGGCATTGAGGACCTTGCTGACGGAACCTCTAATAAATGGCAGTATTTGAACTCCTGAATTACTGATCATCGAAGCCAGCGGTTTGGACAATGCACCGCAAATCAGCACATCAATACCCTGCTCTGCTAAAATCGAGAGTATTTCAGGTCCACTATGTCCTGAGACAGAAATTTTGCGTCGACTCATCTCTTTGTCCTTTGTCAAGTCAATGACCAAGAGAGTTGTAGCAAAGTCAAGGACACTTGAAATATCGTCTTGCCATACTGATAAAGCGATCTTCATAAACAATCTCCATATAAGAGATATGCAAAGTTTGTTCCTGTTAAATAAATATGGTGCAAAATAAAGATAAGTGACTTCATTGCAATGACTTAAGGCTTTATTTGTGGCAAAATTACTTTCGGGGGGCCTAAAAAACCATTGCATTATGAGAGAGTGGCAGTGCAAAATGCATTGCAATATGCAAGTAAGGGAGCATTGCTATGCTATTGGGAGTGGATATTCAGTTTTTTCAGTTTGCGAAATAAAGTGCTCGGATTGATTCCCAGTTCCCTAGCCGCCGCAGTTCGATTGCCGTTGTTTTGCTCCAGGGCTTTTTCGATCATTAGTTTTTCCACTTGTTTCAGTGTCCCACATTCTCCAATGCCGGGATTACGGGCGGAGATCTCCCGCTGTAAAAAAGGGGGAAGATGCCAGGTTTGAATTACATCGTCCCGGCAGAGAACAAAACAATGCTCAATGATATTTTCCAGCTCTCTGATATTACCTGGAAATTCATGACTCATGATTAGTGCCATGGCATCACTGCTGAAACAGCAAACATTTTTATTATAAATCCGGTTAAATTTTTGAATAAAATGATCTGTCAAAAGCGGAACATCTTCCGTTCGTTCTCTCAAAGGAGGGAGAAATATTTTAATAACATTAATTCGATAGTACAAGTCGTCGCGAAATGCACCTTTCCCCATTAATTTTGACAGATCTTTATTGGTTGCGGTAATGATTCTGACGTTTGCTTTTTGTGAAGAGGTTGCACCCACTGGTTCATACATTTTTTCCTGCAGGACACGAAGAAGCTTAACCTGCAGCGGTGGGAAAATATCACCGATTTCATCCAGAAAGAGAGTTCCGCCCTCAGCGAGAGAAAATCGGCCGGGCTTGTCCTCGCGAGCGTCCGTAAAAGCTCCGGCTTTGTATCCAAAAAGTTCTGACTCAAGTAAGCTTTCCGGCAAAGCGGCACAGTTGACCGCCACAAAAGGCTTGGATTTTCGCGGACTTAGATTATGCAATGCCCTGGCAAAAAGTTCTTTGCCGGTTCCGGTTTCCCCTTCAATTAAAATAGTGCAGTCACTTTTTGCGATTTGCGGGAGAATACGAAATAGTTCCTGAATTTTATGATTACGGCTGATAATATCTTCACAGCTGTACTGTTTTTCTACCTGTTTTCGTAACTCTTCAACAATGCTCATATCCCGAAATGTCTCAACCCCGCCGATGACTTTGCCGCTTTCGTCTTTCAGCAATGCCGTAGAGATTGTAATGGCTTTTCGCACACCCTGCGCATCAATAATATGTACAGGTTTGTTAATCACCGGTGTTCCCGATTGCATAGTATGTCGAAGCGCACAATCTGTTTCACAAACGTTGGCACGAAGAACGTCTTTGCAAATCTGACCGATCGCCTTTTGACGAGAAATCCCGGTAATTTTCTCTGCAGCCCGGTTATAGGTTGTAATTCGCCAGCAGTCATCAACGGTAAAAACACCGTCGGCGATACTCTCTAAAATTACATCTCTGTTTTGAGATTTTTCATTATCCATATCTCTTAGTATAAGCGAAATGCTCACATTTTTCAACAACAGGGCAAGATATGTCTTCTATTGAGCAAAGCCCTAAAAATAACTTGACGAAAATGCAAAAGGGAGTAAATATATTGAATCCATTTTGTCTCCACAACCTAACTATTTTAATGTATAAAGCAAAAAATAATTTATTTTGAACAAATACTTCAGTTTATATCGGTCTTTTGACAGTAAATAGTCTTTAGTATCTGTTTGACATAAGGAAATAATATCTACATTTACATACTATCTATTAAAAATTAAACCTTTTGAACAGCTAAAAGTGCCAACGTCAAATTGCTATTTTTACCCAGGCATCAGGTTCCCAAAGCCATAATATTTAACCGACTCAGTTTTACGCCCTTTAAAGCAGCGATTTTATTACCAAGGTTCTCAATTTCCTTTACCTGGCCTTTGAGGATAATTACTTCAAGACAATTGTGATGATCCAGGTGCACATGAGTTGATGCAGCGACATCCAGCAGATGGTTATGCTGGATGTCCACAAGTTTTTGGGGTAATTTTGTCTCATGATGATCATAAATTAAAAAAACTCCTGCAACAGCATGTGCCTCCGGGTCTGACAGCTTTTTTTTAGACAACCGTTCTCGTATCAAATCACGAACCGCTTCAGAACGATTTTTGTAACCTTCTTGAGCAATACCCTCATCAAACATTGCCAGTAAATCATTTTCGAGTGATATGCCTATTCGTTCAATTTCACTCATTATTACCCTCACCGTCCTCTTTAATTGGTGCTACACAATATATGTAAACTAAAGGATCATTGTTTGGATTTTCGATATTATGAAGAGTATGCGGTGGGATATATATAACTTTTCCGACACCGACTTTCAACGCCTCTTTTTCAGGTCCGACAAGCGATCTTCCACTTCCACTCAGGAATATAAGAATTTCCTCATGAGCACCGGTTGTGTGTTCTCCGCAGGACTGGCCCTGTGTTAAATAGACACGACCTGATCGCATCCCGCATGTTTGCGGAGTCCCTTCCAGCAATGGCTGATATTCTTTATTATTCTGTAATTTAAGAACAAATGGTTTTTGCGACACAATAAATCTCCTGAATAATCGTCTTTAACTATTTCAAAAAACTGCTTGACAGCGTAGCACGAAATATATATTTTTATACAGTATTACGATTTTACGATTCGTATGCGCGTTGTCAATAAAAAATATTACTTTTTCCAAGGAGAATTTGTGATGAAAAACACGATAAAATTTGTATCGTTGTTAACAATCGTTATCTGTCAGCTTTATTCAGTTCTCGATGCGGCTACTGTTGCGGAGGTAACCCACTCTGTTTTACAGGCAAACGATCAAGATGGAGTACCTGTATATGTAACTACTGACAAAGTTATTGTCGAAGGAGTGATACTTAATAATCCGGAATATATGCTTGATCCGACTCCAGACCCTGACGGCATAGGCGGGCAGTGGCAAATCTTTGTCCAGCCAGATGAACCTAACGATCTGGCGGGGACGGCTGTTTGGATGGGACAGAATTATAGTAATTTTTATTTCATTTTCGGCGATTATGATGATCCTAATTTTATCCGGGAACTTTGTGATTTAAATTTTGATGCGGGTACAGGTTATGGTTTTAATGCCGGTGACAGGATCAGGGTGGAGGGTTACTATAAGTCTTTTGGGGGTAAACTGAATATCAATGAAAAGCATATGGTAGATGATAATTACGATCTCACCATTTCTTTGATTGAACCGGCGGCTGGTTTGCCGAAACCGGAGGTCATTACCCTCGATATGGTAAAAGATGAGCCGGGCCAAAGTGCTTTTAGTTTTTACGGAGTTGACAGAACGCAGGGCGTCGAACGCTATCAAGGGAGACTGGTTCGTGTTAATGATGTAAATATTGTTGATCCGCAAAACTGGGGGCCAGACAAGTATATACAGGTGGAAGATGCTGACGGTTATACCTTTGATGTACATCTGGGCATTGGAACTGGCTTTGAATTATTTGATGTTCCGACCGGCCCGATTGATGTAATTGGGATATTCAATCAGGAAGCTCCTGGTTGCGAGGTCTGTGATTACGGGTACGAAATATGGGTGACAAATTACGATGGAAACGGGTTAGTATTGACCGACAGAGGTCCGCAAAGAGGTAACCTGCCCGGCGATGTAAACTTTGATGCGACAGTCAATCTTATTGATTTTTCAATTATTGCCCAACGATGGCTCAATACAGTGCCGGGTTTATGCGGATGTGACTAACCGTTACTTGTGATACGTTACTGAAGAACAAAGAACTGCGACGACATATTTGCTGATAGATTATGCGAATTGAATGTCCAGAGAAGATTGTCCGGAAATAGTGTGAAAAAGGGATTTACACTAATCGAATTGCTGGTTGTCATTGCTGTTATTGCAATGTTAATGGGTCTTCTTCTGCCATCATTTCGCCGTGTACGGTTGCAGGCAAAAATCTTGAAAGTTAATGCGGAACTCCGGCAAGTATCGTTGGCACTAGGTCTCTATTACGAAGACCATAAAGAATATCCTCCAACCATGGTAGATTGCGGTTCAGGGCAGCTACAGGAACATATTGCCCAGTTGCCCAAATTGCTTGCGGATTACGGCTATCTGCCCGCGAAAAGCAAACGTGATGCAATGGATACTATAATGGAAGACCCATTCAATCCGGGACATACATATAAGTACAGTAGTTGCGGAGAGGTTATTTTTGACAGGGGCATCATAGAGAAAGATATAAGAGTACCATTATGGATACCGAATGGTTTTCCCGCTTGTTCAAGTCTGGTGGAAAAAGAAGGTGCTTGGTATGACGACATTAAGACCTCTCCTGTCCAGTGGGTGATTTACAGTCTTGGGCCGGATTTCGATCAGCAAGAGTTTCTTGCAACATGCGATAATAAGTTCTATCCAGTTCCCAAAGAACTATGGTATAGTTTTGAGCAAAAAAAAGGTCTTATTGTGCGATTACGTTTGAAGAATGGTCGGGAAATTGGAACTTTTGAAGGATATAAGGGAAACAAATGAAAAATAATTTAAAATTATTCTTATTCGGCTTGGCTATTTTAAGCGGGATATACTTTTATGCTGGATGCAAAAATAAGACATCCGCTACTCTACAACCTGAAATTGCCGTGGCAAATTCCTACTTGGGCGCGTCCGTGAAAGATCTTTGCGGTAATCAGCAGCAGGTATTTGATCTTGTGCCGCCGGGAATGTGCCCCGGACATTTTGATATCTCACCCTCACAGGTCAACCTGCTATGTAATTGCAAGATTCTTTTTGTTTTTGATTTTCAAAAGAATATCGAAAAGGCAATCCCGCGTATTAAAGAACGTGGTCTAAAGGTCTGCACAGTGGCACCTTCGCCGGGGATGTGTGTTCCTGAAACCTATATGTCCATTGTCAAACAGGTTGCTGCCGCTCTTTCAGAACAACAACCTTCGCAAAAAAAGCTTTATGAATCGAGATTAGATGAGATCGAAGAACGCTTGAAGATGTTAAATCAGGACATAATTGAGCGTATTAATGGGGCAGAATTGGAGGGAACAAAGGTGATTACTTCCGAGCATCAGTCTGAATTTGCAAGGCGGCTTGGATTGGACTGTGTTTCAACTTTTGCCGGTCGTGACACTATAACACCCGCACAAATAGATCAAAGTCTTCATGAAGCCAGGCAAAATCAGATTAAACTGGTTATCGCCAATAAACAAGAGGGAACAGAAATGGCTGAGACCCTCGCAGATCATTTGAATGTAAAATATGTGGTGTTCAGTAATTTCCCGGGCAATAATGAGCAAAATACAGCAATTGCCGGATACGATCAATTGGTGACTGAAAATGTCAATCGCTTAATCGAGGCAATGCAGTAATGTCAGGAATTGCTTTAGAATTAGACTCTATAACGGTTCTCCGTTCAGGACGATACATATTAGATGTCGAAAAACTAAGAATCCCAGCGGGACAATTTGTAAATATCATCGGCACAAACGGGGCCGGTAAAACCACATTGCTTAAGGTGTTGTGCGGCTTAATGAAACCCTCATCCGGAGAAGTATTTTTTGATAATATCGCCCTCACGTCTTTGTCTTCATGGAACAGGACGAATCTGAAAAAGCAAATCGGCTATATCCCGCAGTCTGCCGAATACAATTCGGAATTACCTTTTACTGTACGTGAAGTGGTTGTTATGGGAAGAAGCAGTGCAAAACGACTGTTTTCAGGACTGACACAGGCTGACTATGATTCTGCAGATCAATGGATTGAAAGAATTGGTCTTGCCGAGCAAGGTAAACAGACTTTTCGCAGTCTATCCGGTGGGGAACAGCAAAAGACGTTAATCGCAAGGGCAATGGTCCAAAATCCAAAAATTCTTATGCTGGACGAACCGACGTCAAATCTTGATTTTCACTGGAAAGGAAAAATCAGTCGCCTTGTTAAAGATTTGCAAAAGCAAATGAATCTGACCGTACTTATGATTTCTCATGAGCTTACGTCAATTCCCATAGAAACTGACCGCACAATTTTACTGGACAACGGAAAAATTATCGCAGATGGCAGCAGCGAGACTGTTTTGACTTCGGAGCAAATCGCTCAGGTGTACAAATGCAGAATCAATGTTTGTGAAATAAATGGAAGCAAATACATTATCAATCAGGATATAACAAAAGTATAAGATGGATTCATTTTTTTATTTAGTTATTGTTGCCGGAGCTATTGCCGGGGCCAGCACCGGGTTTCTAGGTGTCTATATTGTAGGTATGCGGATGCCCTTTATTGGAACCTGCATTTCACATGCTGCTATGGCCGGTACTATTTTTTCATGTCTATTGGGAATCAATCCTGCGATAGGAGCGATTGTATTTTCTGTTTTAGCGGCAATGTCCATGGCCGCGATTCCTCCTGAAAAATCGAGGCTGGATACAAATGTAGGGCTGGCAATTCTTTTTTCTTTTCTTTTGGGATTGACATTTTTAGGGATCGGCCTTATGGAAAACAGCCGCTCTGAAATATTAGGGCTATTATGGGGCAGCATTCTTTTTGTTCAAAAGAAATCTGTCTTGGCGATAGCTCTAATTGCTTTGTTAGTTGGTTTATTCTCATTCCTGTTCAATAAAGAAATGAAAGTACTGCTGTTTAGCCGTTCAATTGCCTCTGCGACAGGCGTTCATGAAAGCTTTGTATATGCTCTTTTCTTGGCTTTATGCGGTCTAACGATTTCCATCAACCTCCCTATTGTTGGTGGGCTTATGATATTCAGCCTGATCACCAATCCCGCAGCGGCAGCCTATCAGATATGCCGAGGCCATAAAACTGTTGTGATCACGGCAACACTTTTTGGGGTACTATCAACCGTAGTAGGATTTCTGGTTTCGTTCTGGCTGGATTTACCTACCGGCGCATGTATTGTTCTTGTCAGTACACTCATTTTCGCAGTTTCGGCATTATACAGAAGATATCATAATGTGGATTGATTACTCGATTATTGTGACGAAAACAAGAATTTAAACTGTACGTTAAAAAGGGATTCGACATCAAAATCTTTTTTTAGGAGTACAAAATTAGGGTTGATATCTATTGTTTACAATCCATCACCACACATTTGCCGGGTTGAACATCCAAATTGATAACAGGCCCTTTTAAACTGCCTTTGCCATGCAAAAAACGGATATTTTTGTATGCTTGAGTGCACTGGATTTGAATTTCCTTTTTTTCAAAAGAGTGATTTACAGCAACGCATAATATATTGTCTGAAGAAAGCGGATGCTCGGTAATATCCAAATCCTTGAGGTCCATCGGTTTGCGGATCAGTCGTTTTGAGAGTATTTTTTCAGCAAAGATTCTATAAAGAGCATGGAAATGGGGAGCATCGGCTTCAAAACAGCCGGGAGTTGATGTCAAGAGGATTTCCATTCCCACATTCAGGAAGAACACCCGGCCATTGCCGAGCTGGTTAACTGTAAAGGCAGGTTTGCTTTCCTTATCCCATGCCAGTACCTGGGCTGTTGTGGGCTTTAGAGTCAGTTCATAGTCGTGTCCTGTCTGAATGCCGCCTTCGCGAACAGAAACCAAAGCATTGCTGTCCATCGGAAATGTCAGTTCCAGATTTTGATCTTCAAGTATGATGGTCGGATGGGATGTGCGGACTTTTCTGGTTTGAATTTCCAGTCCAGCCATTTGGGTAAATGGGGCAGCAAGGGCGTCCCGGCAGCTTATGTAAAGATCAGCTCCGTTTTCAATATTTTCAAGCAACTGCTTTCTCTGGCCGGCAGTCAGCGGACTTAAACCTGAAATCGATGGCAGCAGATAAAGGTCGGACTGCGGGATGGGGGCCTCAGGGGCGCAAAACTGCAGGTCAAAACCTGCCTGCTTGGAAAGAATAAAGGCTCCGAGGGCAGTGGCCCAGTGGTCCTGACCGTGACTGAGCAGGCAAACGGCATCACGCCGACGGGGTGGAAGTTTCGCAGCATCCCCAGGAAGCTCAGCGAGTATATCATGAAACTGGAGATAACTTTTCAATGCGGGTTTGGGTGAAAAGTCTGAGTGGAATAAGCCGAGGTCTTTTTCAAATTCTGTCCAGTCATAAGGGGCTTTTTCGAGGTGGTCAAACTGAAACGCAGTCCACCACAGACAGCCGAGGTTGTCATTGGCCCAGCAGGAGCGTAGAATCGTATCCAGGTACATTTTGGCCAGATCTTCACTGACCATGCTGCGGCCCAGGTCGCCGATCTCTTCACTCATGCAGGGCTTACCGGAGATATCGCTGTACAGGGTAGATTCCGCGGCAGGATGGAATGTGCTTCGGAGACTGGCGAGGGAATCGTAGTCACAGTGCGGGACAAAAAGCGAATACGGGTGCGTCGTGACGATATCGCAATGCTCGCCCTGATCGGCAATTTTCCATGGATTGTTCGGATCTGAGACCGTCAGCCCGTGCATGCCGGAGATTACCGGGCGATTGGGGTCGTGTTTTCGTATGGTATTAGCGATCAGGGCTGTCCATGAATAGGCGGCCTCGCGGTTGGGGCAATCGCTCATGATGTTGCTTTCATTACCGAGGCCCCATGCGGCAATGGCCGGGAAATCGCGGAAGTGACTGACGAAAAAGCTGACAAAACGTACCTGCCACATCAGGGAAAATGGATCGGTAAAGGTATTGAGAGCCTGGAGAGGTTCGGGTTTGAACTGCCTGCCGCTCATCCAGCCGGTCAGGATCATTACGGTAAGATCGATCTTATGTTTTTCGGCAAGCCTGCAGAGGATTTCGAATCGCTGTACCATCTCTGGGGCCACACGGGCCTGTCCACAGGGATCATGGGATAGCGGATTTTCCCGGCATCTGATCTCCCTGGGCTGGCCGAATTCGCCGTAGAGAACCCGCAGCGGTTGAAAGTCTGACCAAAGCGGGAATACGCGGAGGGTTTTGAGGCCGTTTTGGGCAAGCAGGCTGAAATCCTTTTCGACGATTTTCTCATCCCATTGGCTCCACATGAAACAGCCCGCATTTGACGCCCAGTAATTGCAGCCGGTCAGAAATCCTGCTTCAAGAATACCATTCATAATCAGATTCCGTTTTGAAGTATTGAGCTGTGTTGGTACCTTTTTCAGTCAGAACCGGGGACAGTGAGTTGATCACGTAAATTCGGCCTGATCTCTTTGCCCAGCAGGAATACTTTACCGTCAGGGTACCAGAGCACATCTTTTCCGTTTCGATGAGTAAAACTGGCATAGAGGGCCAGGGTATTGCTGTAATTGTCCTGCGAATCTCTCTGGTTGTCCATAAACAGCATCGGTTCGCTGAAAAAAACCGGCTGATCCGCTGCCTGGCGGTATTGTCCGCGAACGAGGTAGACCGGCCTGCGATTGAGCCATACCTTGCCATATTCGGGATTTTCCAGTCCTTCCACCCGGCCGTCATTGTTGTGAATGAACAGGGCAAAAGATCCATCCTGCAGCGGGTAGATCGGTGAACAGCTCAGCGGGTGCAGGATTACGTCTCCATGGTCACGATAGAGAAGCGGGCGGGGATTTGTCCATGTCAGGCCCTGGTCCGCGGAGACCGAATACCACAGGTAACCGGACATGGTACGCATCAAGGTGAAAAGATCGCCGTTTGGCAGGGTTACGATGCTGGGTTCCTGGGCACAGCTCATTTTTGGGTTGTTATAATACGGCACCCGCAGGGCATTTTTTCCCCAGGCCGAGAAGCTGATTTCGATGTCGACGGGCAGGGGGTTATCGTCGAGGTTTTCAAAACGCATAAATTCACATACGCTTTCCTCGGAATGTACGGAATTGTTATGCTTGGGGGTTCGCACCGTCGGACTGACCCAGCGGGTAAAGCCGACAAAATATTTGCCGTCGCTTAGCCGCTCAGGTTTTTGCCAGACAATCCAGTTGGAAGGAACCTGGGGATCGGGATTGTCCAACGGACTTTTCTTCATCGGAACCTTTTGAGGCGAAGACCATGTTTTTCCGTTGTCATCGCTGTATATTCCTGCCATCCAACCGGTTACATAAGACCAGCCGAATTTCAGATCACCATCTTTATAAGGGGTTTTTGTATCATAATCCGGATTTGGGACCGATTGATTATACAATACATAGATTCGTCCGGACTTTGTCACCATCGGAAAGCCCCAGCTTGCCTGACTTTCTGGATCTACTTTGTTTTGGCCGGCAATGATCACTGGCTGGCTCCATGTGTTCCCGTCATCCTCACTGCGGGAGAACACAATATGATGGTTTCCAGCGCCTTCGAAGGTGTGCTGGGTCCAGATTGCCATCAGGGAGCCGTCGGGCCCGTCAAAGACGAGAAAGTGCTGGTTGCTGGCATCGGTACCCTGGGAAGACTGGGGGGTATAAACAATATAGTCCGGCCCAGTTCGCAAGGCTTCATTTTGTGTAGTGGATACTGACATTGTTACTCCTGTTTAGATCGATTCATTTTTTGACAAAACTGATGCAGAGACTCGACATAGGCCCGGATGTTTTCAATCGGAATACCGGCGGTCAGGACGTTCCCGGCTCCATAGATGCAGCCTCCCTGCGGACGGTAGAAAAGCTGTGCCCGCTCTTTAATCCCGGCACGTATTGTATCCGGTGTTTCAAATGGGATCAAGTGCTGGACATCCATGCCGATGTGGAAACAGATTTTACCGCTGTACTGCCGGGCGATGTACTCATCATCCATGGTGCCGACCTGGATAGGATGCAAGACATCGACGCCGGATTCGATGAGATCGTCCATGATCTCCGTGACATTGCCGCAGGTGTGCAGCCAGAAATCGAGATCCAGGCTGTGGAGCATCTCGGCAAAACGAATGTAATACGGTTTATAAATCTCACGGTACTGCGTGGGTGACATGAAAAGGCTTCGCTGGGTTCCAAGGTCATCACCGCCGTAAATGCCGTCCGCTCCGGCCTGTTTGACCCTTTTGGCCAGAGCGGTATAGTATTCCATCAAGGCATCAAGGATCGTTTGCAATTCGGATTTATTGTCGACAAAATCGAAGAGAAGATTCTCGATGCCGCGCATAGAAGCGAGCTTCTGGTTAAAATAATGACCGAAGCTTACGAGAAGATAACGTTCGGGATTTTGTTTTTTCAGTTCTGTTACCTGCTCGAACGGGCGGATGTGGTTGGGATCGGGCATGGTTCGGATGAATTCATTCAGTTGTTTCCAGTCCAGAATCGGGCGATTATCAATGGATCGGTTTGCTTCAATTTTCATCGGTTCAATCGCCCAGCAATATCCCGGCTCATCACCCGGACCGTGCCAGTAATCAACATGCACATTTGTAAAGGCAATGTCATCGGGATAAGTTTTTGACAAGTCCTCAAGTTCCTCTTTGTATTGATCCCAAAGCTGCGATTCACAGGGCATGGCATGCGCGATTGCCGGGCGCGGCGGATTTTGAAAGCGGATTGCCGCCTTTACATCTTTGCGTGATAATCTTTGAGAGACTTCTACTTTCATAACGGAACCTCATCCACTCTTCAATTCGTTTCCTCAGCCAATGCAATGGTTAATGTTTCAATCATTTCACCCAGCGCCTTACGCTGGTCAAAAATAGTCTTAGGATCCCGAGTAAAAGAGACAATGTCTTTGCTGATTGTTTCCGGTACGCGGGAAAGTTCGCGAGCCTTTTGTAAGAGTGCTTTATTTTGTTCACTTTTTGATTCCGGGCTTGCGGAAAACCGCTCGATCAAAAGGTCTAGCAGGACAAAATATTCATAATCTTCCACTCCGTCACGTATCACTTCCAGGCGGATTGACGGCATCGGGTTAAAATCTTTATCCGGATACATCAAAAAACCATCCCCGTTGACTTTTGCCCGTTTGTACATGATATGATCCTCAATTCGCAGCGGGATGTCAGGAAAATGAACCTGTGAATCCGCAGGTGAAGCGAAGCCGTCCCACCAGCAAACCGCCCAGTACAAAAAGCCTGTCACACCATATTGTCGGCACTGCCAGAATAAAACACGGTGATCGATTGCCGGTTCATCGATAAAGAAGTTCGCATGCCGTCCGTCCCTGGGGCTGACGCAAACATAGCTCCAAAGCATATCCCCCGCCTCTCGACGCTGCTGGTAAAAGTCCGAGGCAAGACTCGGGGTCAGAGGACACCAGATATCCGCGGCCCCGATCAGTTTAGAGGGATTCTTATGCGAAATGGTCTGCATGATTTTTATATCGGGATAGTCTTTTTTGATGACAAGATACGTCTCCCGCAGGAAACCAAGCAAAGTATCACGCGGTTCATCCACACCGTAAACGAAGACCTTCCCTGGAAGATTCTGTCTTTGCCATTCCCGGGCATGGACATCATAAGGCCTGGCTACGGCCTGGGGATTTTTCTGAATTAATCCTTCCCGGAAAAACGGCGCGGTGGGAAGCCGATACAGTCCCAGCGAATAATCCGGGTAATATCGCGGAGCGAGGATTCCCACGGTTTTATGCAGATCGGTCATGTCTACGCGCAGATTTTTTTCGACCTCAACCGGGGCAAGCGCTGTGCCGGCTTCGGATTGATGGTAGTGCAGATCCTTCCTGGTTTCGATTCCCGGCTCGGGAATACCGGAGATATACTTTGAAGCGTCAGCTCCCATCTGGGGCATTGGCTTTTCATTGACAAAACGATCCACGTATTCATACCCGATATTTTTGGGAGTCAGGCGGTATTCTCCCATGAATTCGCACCATTGGGCAAATTTTTCGACAGGCATTTTTTCTTCATACGGGGCCATCCCATACTGCCACCGGGAAAGGATCGGAGCGTAAAGGCCAAAAGGCATGGCCAGCGTTCCGGGCCGGGGGATTGTAAAGTCCCAAACCCTCAGCTGCACCTTAACGGTTTTTTCTTCTTGTGCCCAACGAACGGAAATGGTTCCTTTGTACTCACCCGGCGTTGCCCGCTCAGGGACCAGAACGCTGCACCACAACACGCCCACACGGTCGACGGGGACTGTCATAACCGAGGGATGCAGCAACGGGTCAGGCCACCACCCGACGTATGAGACGGGATAACCGGGTTTGCCCGTTTGGACGTAATCTACGATCCGCCATTTCAGCTCAATGGTCCCGGGGCCTGTAAGCGGGGACGTTTCTACCGTAACTCCTTCAAGGGTTTGGTCCGTGGGAATCACGATTAATTGGAACGATTCCGCTTCATTTCGGGCTGCGTTGATGTAGATTGTTTCTGCGGGCTTTCGCTCTGTGTGAAACTCTTTTTCCAACCTGAGCTTTTCAAGACTGTGTGTGTCGGAAAGCCGGAATGAGTCGTGGGTATCCGCCCATCCCATGGACCCCGTAACGATAAGAATAAGTACATTCAATCCCAATATGAACCTTTGCATGGTATTGCTCCTGAAAAGGTTAGCGTACTCTCAATTCCAGCCGGGCATATTCATCGAGGATATGGAAAAAATCCCTTGAAAGCTGCGGATCCATGGAAAGCTCTCTCGTGTTCGTATTGACCTGACCGGTATAGTTTTGCCGGGCGACCAGTATTGTCCAGGGGCCGCGGACATCCAATGAACCGTCCTGGGTCAGTTCTTCAAAGGAGATGTACACCTCACACGTCCAGCCTTTGTCCTTATCCTTGGTCTGATTAAGTGTGCCATCCATTACGGATGCATAGTCCATGTTCAGCTTGTAATTTTTGCCGATTTCCCTGCCCTGGATTTTTTCTTTCTCCCAGAAGAGACTGTTCTTCTTGCCGTGAGGGGTCAGCCATATCTCCCAGTACCAGTCACTATAGAGCGGTTTTAAAAAAATCTCGCAGACATCACCGAGCCGATAGTGCGGCAGGTCATCTTTTTCGCCCTGGGCGAGGATGTCTGTATCCTCAAATGATGCCGCCACAGTGATATATTGGTCCCGGAAGGCGACCTTGAAACTGCCTTTTTCATTCGGTTCAGCCGAAGCGGAGTTCTTTGAACGCATGAGTTCATGTGACTGTGACCGCTTCCAGATCGGATCATCAAGCTTGCCGTCGATTTCAAGCGGCTTGCGAACGAACATAGCGGTCCGAACAGGCATATCTTTCAGGCCCCCGGCATTGGCCTCGAGAGGTTTGGCCGAAAAACGAAGCAGTCTTCCCTGTCCGCCCTTAAATTTGAGTTGGTAATATCCTGCCTTATTCTGATAGCTGGCACTTTCCACGGGATTCAACTGCCCCGTAGATGTATCATAGACATAGACGAAAGGATAGGCGTCGCTTGGATTGAAAATCGCCGTCACGCAAAGCGAGGCGTCATCACAGGCAAGACCTTTTCCATGCCGCTTGTTGACCAGCAGGACATAATGATCCTTGTCCTGGGGATCATCCTGGTTGATGAATTCACCGATGATGAAATTGTCCGTCTCAAACCGCTCGATAACACTGGAACCGGAGTCCCCGTCGTTTGGAAACAATGTAGTTCCCTGTGGAATGGTTTGACCGGTGTGAAAGACATTTACACTCTTGAGCTTCATGAGAATGTGATCGATTGCCAGTATCTCTGCGTTGACCTTTTTTGCCATGTAATACTGATCGGTCGGCTCTCCGGTTTCGTGAGTAACCAGGCCCTCACCAAAATTTCCTGTGGGTGAAATCCGCCAGTTATAATACCAGATACCCTGTGCACCATAGGCCAGGTAGGAATAGACCTGCCAGTATATGTCTGACTCACTGACCGCCCGGTACCCGAAATGAGCATTGTTCAGGATAAATCCCATCAGGCCGATGTCATTTTGCAGGGCGTGCTTGCGAAAGGTTTCAAGGTTTGGATAATACTCCACGCGGTCACTTCCGTCATCCAGCGGGGGGTAGTGGCAGTTGAGCAGAACCGGCGGTTGTACTTCGCTGATATAATCCCGCATATAAGCATCATAATGGTAGCCGAATCTTGTCACACGGTGGGTATTTCGCTGCCAGGCCCAGTTGGGCAGCAGGTCGATAATTGGCAGTGTATTACGGTGATCCTTTGTATAAATGGTTTGCAATGCCTCTTTCAGTCCTTCAAAGGAATCCGGCTTGGGTTCGTCCATGAGCTGATAGCCGATGACCTTGCTTTGGCCGGGGTGGGGAAATGAGATCAGTTCTTTTAGCTTTTCCGGATTTTTATGCAGGTAGAGCCAGCCGCCGACCAGTACGTTTAGTCCTGCTTTTGTCGCATTTTCGTACTGTTCCTGCGTAACATTTACCATATTCAGGTTGCAGCCGGCATACATTTCAAATTCTTCCACTGTCCCGGGATACTTGGGAAAATACGCCCACGATGCCAATGGGAACTGCTGCTGTGCCCTGCGCCAGTTGTGCCAGCGATGGGAAGCCTGAACCGTTTCGCTGCTGATTTCAGCAAAACACTGGATAACAAAGCCTGTAATGATGAGCACAAACAGAAGCGTCATTCTTGATATGTTACCGTATTTCATTCGTTTTCTCCTTTGAATGGTTTATAATCTTCTTGTTCGTTTTCAACCTGTGCCCGGTTGTGGTCATCGATAACGGTACCATCATCCGAATAATCCCTGCCGGCAACAGAAAGCGTTTCAAACATATACCGGAGATCTTTCATGCCGCCGATGATGAACCAGACCGTTACAACCGAGCCTACGATCATTGAAACCCAGACATAAAACTTCCAGAATCGCACCCAGTAGCGTTCGGGCAGCTCAATAAACTGATTGAGAACCATTCCCACGATAAACAGTGAAAACCAGATGAGTCCCCACAATACCACAGACAACCGGATCAGTTTATCTCGATAAGTAAATTCCCTGCCTCCCAAAAGGGCCTTTAGTCCCTTTGCCTCTTCAAGCTTCTCAGTAACCTGGTCCTCCTGGATTGCATATTTCCCCCTGTGGAGCAGCTTGTCGAGATTATAAGGAGGCTTACGGTCAAGCAGAGAAACCACGATATATACGAGAATCGCTGCAATGGAAGACCAGAAACCCAGGACCGCCCCTGTCTTGGAGGCAATAAAAGCCAATATCTCATTTTGAAATGGATTTCTCGAATGCATCTGGATCAGGATGACACCGGTCGTGGCAAGAGTACCGCCGGTGATCATGGCCAGCCAGGCAGCCAGCGTAGTTCCCTTTTTCCAGTAGAGACCGCCGATAATCGCCGCCCCGACACCTCCCATGAAAATCGCACCTGTGATCTGGAAATACATCAGGATATCCTGGCTCTGCCGGAAAAAATAACTCCACGTAAAGACAAAGATTGCTACGCCAATAATGGAAAGGCGGAGAACCAGCATGTGCTGTTTTGGGGAAAACGGCTTTTGGCGAAATGGGAGAATTACATCCTGAATGAAAATACTTCCCCAGGTATGCAGATAAGTATCGTGCGTACTGATAAAGGCTGCGAGCATGACGGCACAAAAGGCTCCGATCAGGCCTTTGGGCAGAATATTAACCAGCACCAGCGGTACGTTGACTTGCCCCTGAATCTGCTCGTTATCAATTTTAGAAAGCGTTTCATTGACCTGGGTGGAAATGTGAGTAAAATCCGGATGCTGCATGATCACATAGGCATTTACCGCAAGGAGCAGCAACAATAGTGTCAATGCGACAAATCGCCAGTTGGCAAGGATCATCGCCATTTTCTGTTCGTGAGGATTCTTTGATGAGCAGAAATATCCCTGTTGGCCCTGCCAGGAGATCACACCGTAGAACCAGCCGAATGCCAAAATCAGGAAAAACCATACGTTGAAATCGGAGATCCCGCCGGTTGCAAATGGATTGACCCGGGACTGATCCGGGGGAGCCATTTTCAGACCCTCAAACAACATATCCAGGTCAAACTTGGTAAAGAGAAAAATCAGGATAATAATAAAAACAATGTTGCAGAAAATGCCCTGGAGAAAGTCCGTGACAATCACCGCGATCTGCCCGCCGACGAAGGTAAAGAAAAGCGAGATGCAAAGCAGGAAAAACATAATAAACAAAAATGTAGAGATTTGTATACCGAGAAAATCAAAGTGTGAGGGAAATCCGCAAAAATAGATAAAGAAGCGGGAGCCGACGGCCGGGAAAATTCCAAAATTGACAATGCCAGCCGAAAAACCCACGATACCGGCAAAGATCCGGAAACGACGGCTGTATCGAAGCTCAAAGAACTGGGCAAGAGTAAACACACGCGTCTGACGATACCGATAGACCACCCAGCCGGTGACGGCAATGACGATGCTGACTGCGAAAAAGATAAACTGCCACCAGACCGCGGTAAACCCGGCTTTGTAGTATTTCTGAAATTCTGCAATGACCGTGATCGCTCCAAGGCTGGAAATCCCGTAAGCAACCGCCAGCACGTATCTGCCGGCGCAACGGTTTGCCGCCATGAAGTCGGCGACACTGCGTGTAAAACGCTTGGTAAACCAGGCCATAAGGATAAAAAATAGTGTAACACATCCGACGATGAGCCAATCAAGCAAATGCAGATTCAATGAAGTCTCCTCTATTCTCTTAAACCGTTTTTTCCATGTTTTATATACCAGGCCTTTGCTTGGATACGGTTATAATGCAATGTAATTTCAGCGTTTGCCTGTTACTCCAGGCCAACAAGTGTTTCAACTCATACAGGAATGCTTACTGAATCTACCAGTAGTATTCTCTGTCCTGGCTGGGCCAGTGATCATATTTGCCATCACGTTGCGGATCCTGAAGAATGGATTCGCCTTCTTTGGCCATCACATCAGGCTTGACCCACTCCACGGCGCCGTCGACTCGCACGCGGTTTCCTCCTTCCGGTATCATGTATCCATCCTTCGATTTTCCACGATGTGCAATAACCGTAGCGGAATCGTTCCAACCGGTCGTCCAGCGGATGTTCAGGTCAGCAGCAAGGAGTTTGTCGCCACGGTCTCCCACTTTCGCGGCGGATTCTTTAACGGTAGTCGGTTCAGGTATCACGACACCCGAAGAAATTTCACCAAGGGTCATGTTGACCATCCCGGCCAGGTTTGCCAGCCCGACATAGTAATGAAACCCGTCACCATGAGCCTGCGGCCGGTTGCCCTGAAAGTTATCTTTTTTCAGAAAGCCCAACTGCCCGCCTTTCGAAACCAGGGTCGGACAGATCCAAAATTCATACTCGATCTGATACGAATCTTCGATATAGTCATACACACTCTGGAGGAACATATAAGGAATGATCGGACCGATGGGTTCACCGATTTTGGGGATCCTGTATCCGCCCGAATTGTTCGAAAGCAGTGCACTATTGGGCAGCCAGCGGTTCCAATCCGCGGAATAAGTACTATGAATGATACCGATCTGATGGAAATTCGACGAGCAAACTGCTTTCCTGGCCAGGCTTTTGACCTTGGAAAGGGCCGGCAGTAAAATGCTCATCAGCAGGGCGATGATCGATATGACAACCAGCAATTCGATCAATGTGAAACCTCTGTTCTTTTTCATCCTTTTTCCTTTCATCAGGCCGATTCACGGCTGATAATTTCGGCTCTTACCAAAACCCCCTTATCGCGGTCCTCTTCAAATGTATCTTCAACCATATCAATCAGCATATCTACCCCAATGTCAGAGATATACTGGTGTTTGAGGTCCACGGAAGTCAGCGTCGGATGCATATATGAAACAAAATCCTCGTTTCCACTGCCTGACACAGCAACATCTCCGGGTACATCGTAACCTCTTTCCCGAAGGGTAAGAATCAGTTTTGCTGCCCAGTGATCACTGCAGGTGACAATGGCATCGGCCTGGTTTTTAACCACAAGGTCGTCAATAATCTGGTTGGCGATATTGGTGTCAATGGTATGGAGAATGTGGGTAGGTTTTTTCTTTTGTGAGCCGATCCAAATCAGTTCATTGTTGAAATTGAGCCCAAGTCTCTTTTGTGCATCCAGAAAGCCTTTAAATACCTTTGGCCCGGTGATCCAGGAAAGATCGCTAAGCGCCAGTGCGATTCTTTTCCTTCCTTTACTGTAGTGGTATTGGACTAATTGTTTTCCCTCGTATTCGAAATCAAGACCCACATAGTAGGCATCTTCCATTTCCGGGGGATCAATAAAGAGGACATTTCGTATCGAGGATTCAAATATTAAGTTTGGAATCAGGGACTGCCGGCCCGGGTAAGCGTGGTGCATGCAGATCAGGCCGTCAATTCCACGTCCGATAAATTCATCAAGGCATTCATTGATAAGCCCAGGTTCGGGCTGTTCGTGAAGGGTCAATACGTGATATCCCCGCTGGCGTGCACGGGTACTAATCTGGGCAAAACGCACGCTATTGGCAAAAATCGGGATTGGATCAATTAGAAGACCGAGTGTTTTACTCTTTTTGCCGGCCAATTGTCGAGCTACGAGGTTGGGTTTATAGTTCATCTGATTGGCAATTCGGCGTACTTTTTCGGCGGTTTTCTCGCCCACGCGCACATTTTTGCCGCCTGTTCCCTGTAAAACCCGTCCTACGGTCGCCAGGGAAACCCCTGCCACTTCAGCAACATCTATCATTCTTGTCGTTTTGGCCATAACCCGTTGCCTGATTTATTTTTTTGCCTAAATAATATTTTTCTCTTGATTCAGCGTGCCATCAGGGCTTATAATAACTGATATAGCGTTCTATCACTTATCATGATATAGCGCTCTCATGAATGAGTCAAGAAAAATTTAGAAAGGAAAACGAGAAAATTTAGAAACTGACACGCCGATACATTTCATTGTTTCGGCACAATCTTTTTAATCTCTTATTTGGAGGAGAAAAAAATGAAAAAAGTTATGTTGTTTGTTCTGGTCACTGCACTTGTCGCATCAAGCATTTCTTTAGCAGTGGTAACCGACATTGTCGTCAGTGCGGATACTGACATCCGTACAGCTGCACCGGATTATGCCAAGGCGAACCGTACCGAGCATTTCATTGTCAATGCAAGTACAACCAATGCTGCCAAGGCATATCTCAAATTTGAACTCCCGGCGGATTTCCAGTCTGCCACGGACGCAGAGCTGACCCTGACCCGCGCGGTCACGGGTGCATGGAGCTTTGAATACTGGCTTTATGCCCTCAAAGACAACGCTGTGGGAAATGACTGGCCAGAATTGTCACCAGGTGCGAATGCAGGGAATCCATACACAACCGGAATGACTTGGAACAACGCGCCTGGCAATAATCCTGCAGACGCAGGTTTTACTTCCGACGTTACCCCCTTGTTAGCTAGTTCCTGTTGCGGAAAGCCTGAAATTTGAGGTTTCATATTTTGCAGCTT
>CAYVUI010000054.1:0-29297 GCA_964454745.1 uncultured Pirellulales bacterium
GATCACCGCCAGCAGTATCGCCAGTGGGACGTGGAAGTTTATTGTTCGCTTCAGCAGCAGGTACGCGCCGCCGAGGAGCATGGCCAGTGCCGAGGTTTCGCCCAGGCAGCCGCCGGTTCGCCCGAAAAAGGCGTCGGTTAACTGGGATTTAAGTACGTCCATGTCGGCCTCGCCTTTGACGGCCTGCTTGGCCCAGGCCAGCGGGGTCGCCTGCGTGACGACGGTTTCCTGCTCGGAGTTGATGGTCGGCATGTCGGGCTGGAGAGTCGCGGGAACGGTCCAGGTGCCCATGAGCAAGCCGAACGACACGGTAAGAAACGCCCGCGCGGCCATGGCAGGGTTGAAGATATTGCCCCCGAGGCCGCCGAAGGCCATTTTGGTGACGCCGATGCCGAAGACCGCGCCGACGAGGATGACCCACCAGGGGATCGCCGGCGGCAGCGAAAAGGCCAGCAGCAGGCCGGTGACGACCGCAGACAGGTCGCCGATGGAGGATTCGCGTTTCATGATTTTGCAGCAGAGCCACTCGACGCCGACGCAGCTAAGAACACTGGTGATTATGACAATGGCGGCGTAGTGGCGGAAGTAAATCAGCGCAGCGATCATGGCGGGCACGAGGCCGATGATGACATCGAGCATCACGCTCCGCGTTGAATGCGCCTTGCTGACATGCGGTCCCGGCGAAACTGTAATCTTACTGAGCATTCTGGTTATTTTCTCCGTGGATTCCATCTGGTTTATTTTGGCATTTTCTTTTTGGCCCGGGCCTTGAGCGTCTTACCGGTTTTGATGTATCCGGTCAGCTCGATATTGGCCGGGCAGACGAACGAACAGCAGCCGCACTCGATGCAGGCGGACATGTAGTACGCGTCGGCCAGGTCGTTCATTCCTTTTTTCACCGCGTGGGCGATTTTTGTCGGGTTGAGCCCCTCGGGGCAGACATCCACGCAGCGTCCGCAGCGGATGCAGGGGGTAACCCGGCGGGCGTATTTGGCGCGGGTGACGTCTTCTTTGCTCAGCACCGTGATCGCCCCGCCGGTTTTGGTGACGGGCGTTGAGAGGTCCGCGATGGCAAAGCCCATCATGGGGCCGCCAAGCAGGACTCTCGCAGCGGAATCGGTCAGGCCGCCGCAGAATTCGAGTACGTTTTCTACCGGGGTACCCAGCGGGACGTATACATTGCCCGGCCGGGCGATGGCCTTGCCGGTAACGGTGACGACGCGGTGGGTCAGCGGCTTATCGAGAACGACCGCCTCGGCCACAGCCGCGCAGGTAGCGACATTGACAGCGACGACACCTACCATGGGCGGGATTCCGCCAGTGGGGACGACTTTGCCGGTCAGGGCGCGGATGAGCTGACGTTCGCCGCCCTGGGGATATTTTGTCTTGACAGGCACGACCTCGATGATCGCGCCGGTGGGTTTTGCGGCTTTCGCGGCAGAGCGGGCCAGGTGGCGGATCGCGTCTGGCTTGTTGTCCTCGATGCCGATCAAGACCTTGCAGCAGTCTGTCGCGCGGCTGATGAGCTGGACGCCGGCGAGGATCTGCCAGACCCACTCCATCATCACGCGGTAGTCGCAGGTGATGAAAGGCTCGCATTCACAGGCATTTACGATGATGACCTCAAAGGGTTTATTGGGGTTCTTTTCGAGCTTGACCCGCGTAGGAAAGCCCGCGCCGCCAAGGCCTACAAGCCCGCAGTCTCGAATGGCCGAGAGGATTGCCTCGGGGTCATAGCTTTGGGCGTCGAAGTCATTGTTGAATTTTTCGGCCGGGGGCAGCTTTTTCTGGTTGCCGTCGGTCAGGTCGGTCTCGATGTAAACGGACTGCACACGACCGAGGACGGGGTGGCTGGCGAGCTTGATGTCTTTTACGGTGCCTTTAACGGGACTGTGGATGGGGGCGGAGACGAAGGCGTCGCTTTTGCCGATGACCTGGCCGGCCTCGACGGTATCACGCTTAGCGACGGTGGGCTCGCAGATGGCCCCGATGTGCTGGCTCATCGGCAGGACGACCATTTCGGGGGCCTCCATGACCTCGATGGGCTGATGTTGCGAAAAATGCTTGTTTTCGCGCGGATGCACGCCGCCGGGGAACGTGGCCCGGCCCCTGGTCTCTACCGCCCGGTCAGGCATTGCCTGCTTGGGTATCCGCACTCTCTGATCTTTTTGATCCATCCTTGACCTGCTTTCCGGATTTTCTAACTGCCCATACCCCCGCGAGATAGATCGCGACGGCTGCCAATCCTCCAGTGAACGCAAGCACTTCGACAGGCAGATTTTCCCGGCCTTCGAGCCGGCTCAATATCGCCCAGGAGCCCAAAATGAACAGCCCGATAGGGACTAAAAAGCCTAAAAAGGCCTTTATACCCATTGGCGGCGCCTTGCTTTGGCCCATTTGGCCGTATATTTCAGAACATTTATCCCGGCTCGGGCAGCTTTCGCATGCCGGGTCCGGGATGTTCTCTTGCTCACATTCTCTGGACATAAGGGTTCCTTATAATGTGACTAATCCTGCTTTTCAAGCTTTTTTTCACAACAACCTGATGCATCGAGCGCAAAAAAAACCCGCAGGAATCATCCCGCGGGCTTTGGTGTGTATGCCGCTTGTGGCAGGTTCTTCACCGGACAGGTGGGAAATGCCAGGGTATTTACCGAACGATTTGGATAAGCTTACCCAGTCCGCCATCGGGATCATCCGGGCCGGGATCGAGTACAATGCTGACCGACTGGTTGGGATAGACCCCGCTGATGGGCAGTCCGGACCAGGTTCCCGCGACCGCGTCGAAGATTTTGACCTGGGTAACCGGGTCAACGGGGAACTGGAGCGTCGCGGTGTGCGCGTCATTTTTGTCACGGTTCATCACCATCGCATAATCATCGCCTTCCTCGTTGGTAAACATACCGAGGGCAAATCCGTTTTCCACGATCTGAATCCAGTGGCCGCCGGGGATGCCGGTCATGGATGAAGAATGGTCATACGGCACGGAGCCGATACCGGTATGGTACACGGCTGTACTGGTTAGCTGGACCAGTTCAGGGCCGAGATTGGCAATTTCCTGGTTGATGATCTGCACATCGTCATAATAACCCTGCTTGGTGACATAACCGCCATCTTTATTGAACATTTTAGAGGCCGTAAACCAGAAGATACCCTTTACGCCGTAGGTCAGGTTCATATAGACCGAGTAGCGGTATCGTGCGCGGTTTTCGGCCGTACCAACATTTTCCGCATTGCTGTCAGCATCGACCTCGACCCAGGAATGCAGCGGAATACTATTGGCCAAGGCCACTTCCCGGTAAAATTCGAGGTTCTCGATAAGAGTCTTGAAGGGGTAGCCTACCCCCCAGTACCACTGATAAAAGTCAAAACTGAGCACTTCCGGATTTACGATATCGATAAAGTCGTATACATCGCTACGGTCAATACCGTAGTTGATGCTCTGGAGGTTGGTATACGACGGATGCCTTGGATCCGCCCAGTGGGCCAGCAGGTGGTCCTGACCGACCTGCTCAAATTCAGAACCGGGGCTGGGCTCATCTTCCTGCCAATAGCCCCAAAAGCCCGGCTTGTCCTTATATTCCGGCGCGAAACTGTGGGAAGGCTTGTTTTTGAGCATCACTTGCAGACCGGCAGCCGTACACTGATCGAAGGTCTGGATCACTTCGGCAACGTTATTGATGCCCAGATCAATGAGTTTCTGGATATAGCCGGCCCGGTCATTGCAGCCAAACATATCCGTCCAGCCGATCGAGATGATGAATTCATCCTGCTGCCAGGCGGGGATAACGGTAAAGCTCATGGGATCACCTTCGATCACGGTGCTGTCGCCGGCGACTTCATCGATCCGCCAGTGATAGGTTTCGCCTGCCTTCAGATCGCCGAAAGCATATTCCATATCGGACTGATTGCCCTTGTAGGGATTGCTAAGCTGCCAGTCGGCCGCCATCTGGGCGAATTGGTCGAGGTCATAGGGGGCGATCCAGAGTTGTGCCATTTCATGGGCATCATACATATCCACATGGCAGTCGCCGTCGAGATCCCCGTTTAGGCTCCCTGTACCGGGACACGGCCCGGGGGTGTTGTCAGCATTGGTGACCGCATTCATATCTCGGCCGAGGTAGACATCGTGTGTAAACGGTCCGCCTGTGGCGCCTTCTTCCCACACCAGCTTCCAGCCGGGGGTTTCCTCACCGCCGTCGGGCGGTCCAAGGGGACGAGCCATTCGCAAATCCCGGATAGCCGTGATGGTCAGATCATAGCTGTCTTCATTCCAGGTAAAGATGACATTATCCGGATTTCCATAGCCGGTAATCTGGCCGGCTGCATGGTAATTCTGGATATTGGTCTTGAAGGTTGCCCAGTCGGTGGAATTCTGGTTTACGAAAATTGAACCTTTGGTCACATCAATCGAGCCGCCGGTACCCATAATAATGTCTTTAACCAAAACCTGACCACCGTCGGCTTGAAGATGCCCCGTAGTGCCTGCGTTGCTGCCAATGTTAAGGTCAAATCCGGTCAGTTCGAAGATACCGCCGTGCATTTCGATCGTACCGCTCGAACCCGACTGATTGCCCACAAAGAGTGCGCCTTCGCTTTTGAAGTGCCCGTTGGCATAAACGGCAAGCTGACCATTGGCCCGGTTGCCGATATTGGTTCGCTTGACCGTGTGAACAAAGGCGTTTTCATGCAGTTCGAGACGGCCCTGTGTGCCATTAATATGGGCAATTTGCAGAAAACCCGTATCCGCAAGTGAAAGCTCCACCTGAGCGTCGTCGCGAACCTCGACCAGGTTCAGGCTGGGGTCATTGAGGTTGTTACCTATCTTAAAGCTTGCATTGACGTTGAGTTGGGCGTAGCCGGTTATTTGTAAATGTCCGGTGGCCGTTTCGCCCATTAAGATCCAATTTGCATATCCGGTTCCGTCAAGAATGCAGCGATGGGTGCCGTTTAGACTGATGCTGACATCATCAGCAGTGGTCGGCTGGGCGTTGAGGTCCCAGTTAGCATTTGTGGTCCAGAGATTGTCGCCCGCGGTGTTGGTCCAGGTCATTGCATGGACAGCGGTACAAAGAATGAATACGAATGAAATGATAAAACGATACCTTTTCATAACCTCTCCTTACAATTCAGTTGATACTTCATACACATTCACGTCATTCAAAGAGATTGAATGATGGCGAAGAGCCAATTGAACACTTGACAATTGTAACAAAAAGAAGTTGAAATGTAAAGACATTTATGGGCAAATTCTGCTTTTATACCGATTCTCATTCCATCCAGCAACACAGCAGGACCAAACAGGATATTAGAGGACCTTGAATTACTGTAATGCCTCGCGAATTATTTCGAGGTCTTTGCCCGCGGCGGTGACAATGCCATCGGGGCTGATGGTGAAATAGCGAACCTGGAAAGAGCCCCAGGCCTGGATTTGCGACCAGTCGCACAGGACATGTTGGCCGGAAATGTCATTTTCGGCGAAGAATTTATCGAGCAGTTTTTTGCCAAGTTCTTCCATCTGCATTGTGCCGGGACTGACGCCAATGAAGGTCATGCCGGACTGTTCACCGAGCTGCTGGGCGTCTTTGATCGCCTGAACCTGCGCGTCGATGTCACCGCCCATAGGCAGATTCCAGAAGTAAAGCAGGACCGTTTTGCCGCGGTAGTTTGCAAGGTCAAACTGGGCCCCGTTTCGCATCCGACCGGTCAGGGGCGGGGCCGGGACATTCGCGGTAAACCCTTTATTCGCTACCGGCGCTTTGAGGGTAATCGTACCGAGATCGAATACGGTATCGGTTTGGCCCCCGGCGGTCTCGGGAACGGTAAACTGCAATTTGGCACTGGCAATGGTTTTGCTGTAATCCCACCCGCCGTCGGCTCTTGATGAATAGAACCGTACGTCCAGATCGTATGTACCCGGCTCGACATCATCGATATGGAAGCTTCCGTCGGGATTGACGACAAAATTGTAATACTTATTTACCCTGGCCTCCACCTGGTACTTTTCGTTCATCTCCTTCATATAAGCCTGGCCCTCTTCGCTCTCGTGCCAGTCTTTGTACCACTGGACAACCTCGCCGTAGGTCATGGTGTCCAAATTCGCAGGTTCGGGGTATGGCATTTCCTTCACAGCGGCTGCGCGAACACTTTCGGGCACGGTCATCCGGATCGAGCATTGCCCTGAGTTGTAATCGAGAATCTCGACGCCGGCAGCGGGAACAAGCCGGCCCTCGATCGGCTGGCCGATACCGCCGAGGATAACTTCGGTCAGTTCGCCTGACAGAACCTCAATTTTCTCGGACAGGAGGTTTTTATGCTGGCCGTAGGAACCCCTGCGGATTACCTGCACACGGCTTACATTTGTCGGACCGGGAATGACCCTGCTGATCTGGAACTGCCCCTTTTCGTCGGTCAGTGTGGAATAGCCGGCGTGGAAGCGGGGTTCATTGTTGTTATAGTCCCATTGGATTTGAGGGCTTAGAGAAATTCGCTCCCCGGCGCCGGGTTTGGAGCCGACATAGAGGGTGCCTTCCACTTTGCCCCAGGGTTGGAGTACAATTGCGGGATTGGATTCAAACTCACCGGATCGGACATATGCAAACCCCTTGTCGTGGATGGCTACCACAAGGTAATCATTCAGCGGCGGTGTATAAGCAAACCGGCCTTTCGAGTCGGTAATGCTTTCTTTAGAGCCGGCCCGGTGGTTGACGCGGCCGTTTTGCATCTGGATCGCGTTGGCGGATGTGGAGAGATAGACCTTTGCGTCTTTAGCCGGGGTCGCAGCATCGGGCAGGTAGACAAATCCCTCGTAGCCCGTATCGCCTTTTTCGAGGGCAAAATCATAGGTGACCTTGCCTTCGTAGCTGTCAAAAACTCTCGAAACCGCGGGAGCGTATCCATCGGCCTCGATTTTCAGGACATGGCCGCAGTTGGACTGGCTGAATGTATATTTGTAGGTTCCGCTTTGGCCCTGCTTTGTATCATACCGGTCGCCCCAGTAGATCGATTCCTGTCCCTGCCACTGGTAACCTTTCAGGATCGCAAATTTATCGATCGGTTCGCCGGTTTGGGCGTCGGTGACGGTGCCGGTGACCTCAAGGGCGGGGTACATAACGACTTCGTAGGGGCTCTGGTCGTGCGACATCTCGATATTGCGTTCGTCCATACAGCCCTGCCTGTAGAAATCCATCAGAACGACATCGGCGGGTGCACCGGACCAGGTGAAATTGCCTTCGGCATCTGTTTTACCTCTGTAATTGAGGGTACGTGCCCCCTGCCATGAGTCGGGACTGAAGTGAACATTTTTAAGCGGATTCCCATCCGGATCGACCACCCGGCCGGAAATCGTATGCGGCGGTTCCAGGTAAAAATCAACCCGGCTGCTTTCAGGGGTAAGCGTAAACTGCGTCAAAACCGGGGCAAATCCGTCTGCGCAAACGGTCAGGATCAAAAAATCGCCGGGCATGTTTTTAAATTCGTAGTATCCCTCGGCACTGGTCTTTGTTTTCGGCCGCTCGGAATAGCGGTCCGCGCCGGTAAGAACCTCGGCGTTTTCCACGGGATTGCCGTCTGTATCATAGACATAACCTGTGACATCGATCCCGGTCTGCATGTAGAGAACCGCGCTGCCATCGCGGAATTTCTCGACAGGCGGAATTTCACTTGTCCATCCGCCAAAGTCGGCGTAGGCGGGATGCGAGAGGTTGATATTCAGGCTGCTGATCTCCGCGGGCATGATATCGCAGGTCCAGCGGCCGTCTTTATCGGTTTTAACAACGTGGTCCCGCAGGCGGATATTGGCCTGGCCGGGCACATCATCTATGGAAAGATTGATCTCCACGTCCGCATCGGTGATGGGCTCATTTTGCCGGTTCATTACCCGTCCACTGATTGTCGTGCCGACGGGCATTTCGATGTGCAATTCTTTGGGAATCACATGATTCTGGTCCTTTACCCGCCAGAATTGATGCATGGGCACATGAGCTGAGACGGTAAATAAGAGGCTCAGGTAATTGACCTTGCCCTCGCCGAGATCGACCCAGGCATACCCGTTTTTATCAGTAGTATAGTTTTCTCTCTTGTTATCCTGGTATTTTTTGATATTCACATTGGCCAGGGGGCTGCCCGTAAGTTGCTCGGTAACATAAACTTTTACACCTGGGCCTTCGGGGACCGCAGGTTCATTGGGCTCGGCAACCGCAGCGGTCATTGATTCTGCATCGGCGTCCTGCGTATCCGGGTCTGTATTGTCCGGAGCCTGTGCGGAGGGATCGGGGGTATCGGCCTCGTCCCCGGAATTTTGCTTTTCGATGGCGTCGGCGGCTTTCTGGAAGGGATTTTCGCCAGTGCCGGTGTAGTCGTTTTTCGCGGCAAGTTGAAGGGCGGCTACCGCGCGGGCATCGCCGAGATTGGACAGGGCCTCTGCCGCCATGAGCCTGGCAGCGTACGTGCCGTTTTGCAGAACTGCGATCAGGCCGTCAACGTCTTTGGCCTTGAACAAATCGAGCACGGCGGCGAGTTCCTGCTGGGTGTCGTCCTCGGATACGGTTGTGCCCGGGCTTTGGTCCTGCTGGGCGATTTGAGAAGACCCGGCAGGTTCGCCGGGATTGGTCAGCATAAAAAGGCCCAGGCCCGCGGCGATCAGGATAACCGCGGCAGCAGCGACCTGAAGGGTCCGGTTTGTAAAGATAGAGAAGTTTGAACCCTTTGCCTGGCCGGCTTGCTTTAGCATGCGGTCCCAGAGCTGCCGGCGGTGGCCGGGGCGGGGGGTGTCGTCGAGTTTGATATTATCTATATATTGGCGGAATTGGTTTTCATTTTCGAACATCATAAAATCCGATCAGGTAGAACGCATCTTGATTTTCAAATTCTGCAGTGCCCGGTGTACACGCACGCGGGCGACGGAGGGTTTCATGCCGGTGATTTCAAAGATCTGGTCGTAGGTCATGTCCTCAAAGAATCGCAGGGTCACCAGCGTCTGGTCCTTAAGCGGGAGCCTGGCAATGGAGGTATACAGCTCGTTCCAGGTTTCGCGGTCTTGTATGTTTTCGCTCGCAGGCTCGGGCGGCGGTTCTTTGGCCAGGTCCTCGAGCAGTTTCTGCTGGCGAGCATTCTTTCGCAGCCATTCATTGGCGGTATTTACCGCGATTTTGTACACCCAGGCGTCCATTTGCTTGTCGAGGGTGCCGTTAAACCGGCCTACATGCCCGGCGACCTTTAGAAATACGGTGCTGGTGATGTCCTCGGCGGCCTGGGGGCGATACACGCGACGCAGGGTAAAACGGTAGATCCGCTGGTAACATCGATTGTACACTTTTTCGAGTTTTTTCAGTTCCGTTGTCTGGCTTGCTGTATTCATCGAAAACCTTTGTTTTTTGGGTATCCGGCATATCCGCCTTTATAAATGCGCTGCGGCGGGGTGCGTTACAAAAATTTCCCAAATTCTTTGTGCTGTTATACCCGAGCGGGAATTTTCGTGCAAATGCCGGCCGGGATACTATATTAATAGGCGTGGTAAGAGCGGACGAGCGTTAAAATGGCTAAAAGGGCGAAAAATGGTACTGATCGGCAATATCCTGTGGTTTATCCTTGGTTTTGGGTGGTTAAGTGCACTTTTGTGGCTGCTGACGGGTGTGATTATGGCGATTACGGTGGTCGGGATCCCGTTTTCGGTGGCGGCGTTTCGGATCGCCCGGTTCGCGGCCTTCCCTTTCGGCAAGCAGCTCGTGCCGGCCAGTGCCGTGGGGGAAAAGAAGATGTTCGGGACCAACCTGGCCAATTTTTTGTGGATCATCCTTGCTGGGCTGTGGCTGTTTTTGTCGCATTTATTCGCGGGTGTCTCCGCGTGCCTGACGATTATCGGCATCCCGTTTGGCCTGGCGCATTTTAAGCTGGCGATGGTGTCTTTCGCGCCGCTGGGCAAACGGATTGTGTAAAGCAACCGGGTTACTGTTCCGCGGGAATGATCGTGGGCTTTAGCATGACGATGAGTTTGCAGCCCTCGCCGTGATGCACGTCAATCCAGGGGCGGTCGCAGTCCACTTCAAAGCCGCCGACGGCCAGGGTATTCTGGTTGGGCACGAGGGAACTGCCGGAAAGCTCGACGGATTTGGCAAACTCGACCTGTCCCTTTTCGATTTCCTGCTGGGAGAAGATTTTGCGGTTCTGGATCGTAAAGTCCAGGTTTACAATATCCCCCATGATGCCCGATGTTACATCACAGATCAGCTCATATCCTGTTTTGTCATCCCGGACCGAGAGCGTCGCGTTTTCGCCGTCGCGGACGGTGACTTTGGGGGCCGAGAGCAGTTTGGAATGCCGGCCGGCGTTGATTTCGCGGATCAGGGAGGCGGCCTGGTCAAAATTAAGAGCCTGTCCCTCTTTTTGGAGCGTGTCCTGGGCGAGGATTTTCTCGTAGGTTTCCGGATCAGCAAGCAGGACCTTTGCCTCGACAGAGACGGTTTTGTCCTTCTCTTCTTCTGGCGGCAGGTACTGTCGCAGGCTGATCTCGAAGCGGTCTATGGCATCTATATCCACCCGCCCGAAGTTGAATTCCAGCTCATCAATGAAATTAGCAGGCACGCCCGCGGCTATGCCCTTGTTGTCCAGGCCCCTTGCTTCGGAAGCCAACTGGTAGCCATCTTCGTCCAGAAGGCAGACCATAACCTGCCATGTAGTAAACGGATATGAAGTCATCGCACATTTTACCCTTGCAAGCGAGCCCTTTCGCTCGAATGCAAGCGAGCGAATTGTCAACAGCGGATTGTCTTCAAAGGATTGCAGGTTGAGGGGGATATCTTTGCCCTCTTCAAATGTGCCCTGCATGCGGACCGAGACCGGGCCTTTTCGTGCATCACCCGAGCCGTATTCACCCACAAAGCTGATATGCTCCAGGCCGTATTTATCTACCAGTGCCTTTGCCTTTTGAAAGCCCGGCTCACCTTCCAACTGCTGACTGATATAACCCCTGGGGTCGCTTCGCTGTTTGGAAATCATCCCCGGCTCATACGCCACTTCAAGGACGGTGCTTTGCTTGTTGTCCAGTTTGGCGACGGCTTCTTCCAACTGGGTCCACGTAATCATACGGCCCTTGTACCGCATCTTCTCGGGATCGGGGGTGATTACAATCTGCTCGAAATAACGGCAGGAAACCGCAGGACCTGGGGACTTCACTGCCTCATACTGTACTGTACAGTGGTCACGGTTTGCCTGTGTAACCATAACCGCATAGCGAATGCCGGACTCTGTTTTCGCCTCGAATTCTACAGGCAACCTGTCATATTCAACGCGGACGATTTGAAATCCGGCCTCGTGTTCCACGGGTTGACCGTGAATCGTACATTTATAGAAACCCAGCATCGCACAGCTGGCACTGCCGCCGTACAGAACCAGGGGCCTGGCGATCTTGTCGATCACCGCCATGAATTCCTCGGTGTTCGATACCTGCTCACCGGCCATTCGATCCTTCAAATCAATCAATTCTCCCGTTTCAAGAATCAGCGCCATAAAGGTTTCATCCAGGTCCGTCAGGATAAATTCGTTTGTATTCGTATGGGATCTTCGAGTCTGCACCTGCGGTGCAGGTTTGGCTGGATGTGGGACATCCATAGCATGGTACATACCGGCGATTTCTTCGGCGGCAAGGGCACGGTTGTACACGCGGACTTCATCGATAAAGCCCTTGAAGGCAAAACGCGGACCGGAGTCTTTTTTCCGGGCACCGATGGTGAGGGTGTCCCAGTCTTCGAGGCGGCCGGCGTAGGTGTTTTGGGCGACTTTGACGCCGTCGAGATAGAGGCGGTAGCCGTTCTCAGCGCCGTTTTCGAGCGTGGCGGCCAGGTGGTGCCACTTGTCGTCGTTGATGCCGGCCTCGGGGTAGACCACGCGGGTATCGCCGGGCAGCAGATGGCTGCCGACCTCCCAGCCGGCGTAGAGCTCGATGTGCGGGTTGTTATCGTCCCGGCGGAAGTTGACCAAAAACGGCAGCGGCTCTTTGTTCTCGCCGGTGCGGAACCAGCACGAGACGGTACAGTCGCCGTGGCCGAAATCAAAGGCGGGGGAATCGGGGATGGCAATGCAGTCGCCGTCGCCCTCGAAGTAGTACCCCCTGCCGGAGATGCCCTCGCCCGGGACCGCGCCATACACTGTGCCGTGATGGCCGCCGACTTTGTCCATCGCATCCTGTTCAAAATCCCAGTGTGCGATGAGAGAGTTGTCTGTTGCCTCTTGCCCTGTCTGCATAGACTGTTCGGGTAGAGAATTCAAGGTGCCTGACACTTTTGATACATCCTCAACGGACAAAAAATTGCCATCTTTATCAAACATCCATACTTTATCTTCAATAATTTTTTCTTTACCCCAGATGACAGCCTCATACTTATATCGAATCGAGACATTGCCATTTTCATGCTTGATCGGTTCGCCCCACTCAAGTGTCTTTCTTTCCGTAATATCCCGATAGTTATTTTTGAAAAAATCTTCCACCCACATCCTGGCAGAATGAAAAGTATCTGACACTTTGTTTTCTTCAATACCGAGAGCTTTTAGTCTCCGTTGCTCACAAAATTCCACATGCCCATCGTGGAACAGCACGTTGGTTTTCCCGTTTTCCATGAGCATAGTTTTATCATAAGCAATCGGAGTTTGCGGCTTGCTCGCAAGTGTCTTTCCCCGGCCGAGATACCCGGCATGTTTTACTGCCCGGGGCAATAATCCATCACCATCGTAAGGCTTTAGTTTCTCCAGAGTATCGGGATATTTCTCATTGTTTTCTTTGGCATATATGCGCAAAAGTGATCCCAAATTTGAAAGATTCCGCAAAGAATCTTCTCTTGATTGCAGCCTTTGAGCTCTTTGCGAAACAGTCTCACTGTCTTCATTGTTTATCTTCGTTTCGTCAAGCAGAACAACATCAGGCTTTTCAGTAACGGTATAGTAGACCGTCTGTTCCTCTCCGTGATAAGAAAAATGCACCTTCTGTTTTGCGGGGTAAGAGGTAAGGTAATTGAGAGGCTCACTGCGAACGTTTTTCACGCCCGGCTGCGTAGCCAGCCACACCGTAAAACCGGACACCTCCTCAAAATCCGCTGCTTTCAATTCAACGGTTTTCAGCATTTCCTGAATATCGGAAGCTTCAGGTGAACTACTGCTTAGTTGTTCTTCCCTTTCGATCTCCGCATCCGTTTTAAACTTCGGCCTTAGCGACACATTTTTAAACGTAACCGATTCAAAGGGACGGGTCTGGAACTCGAATTTTTCGATGTCTTCGAGCTTTGTATCGATGAATCTAAAAGTGCTCTGGCGGACCTTGCCGGCGGAGTTGGAATTTCGATTCTTTGTTGTGATGATTTGCCCGTCTTTACCTATAGCCACAAGGCGATAATCGTGTTCGAAATAATCGTCCGAAACCGTCAGTTCGACATCCTTGCCCGTTTGATACGCCTTGGAAAAAGCGATGGCATGGCTGCGGCGAGAACTGCTCATCGTGCCGCTGCCGTTGTGCTCAAACTGCGTCGTCCACGGCCCCGCGGCGGCGGCGAGCTGCATATCGGTGGCCTTTAGACCTTCCTTGATATTGAACCGGGCCGCTTCAATGCCCGCTGGGCTTTCTTCATTGTCACCAAGCACCTCCAAATCCGCCATTCCCCTTGTGCCTTTTACCCCGGCCCAGCGAAACGTCAGATCTTCCGGGCCGTCGACTTGTACGGCAAAGCGGTATGCTTTTCCACCCGTAGCGAGCGTAGCCCTGGAGCGGGTCAGGAAATTATACACTGTCTGACTGCCGTCGGGACTCCACCAGGGCATGCCCTCACCCGGGAATTCGCTGACCGCCAGAAGCTCGATGGAGACGCCGTTGTCAAGTTTGCGGCTGTACTTTTGTGATTCTGCCGGAACGTCCTGCGGCTTGAAATTCGGCTTTAAAGTTACGTTTTCAAACGTATAATACTCGTAGGGACAGATTTCGTAGCTTAATTTTTCAATCTCCGAAGGTTTGACACCCTCAAATCGAAGTACCTGCAAGCGGAGAATCTCCCCGCCCGTGCCGTCAAACATCGAAGTCTGCGCCCTGCCGCGAATCGTTTTGCCGTCGCGGGTCACCGCCATCAGCCGCGTTGCGACTGTATGACTCAGCTCATCCGAGACCGAGACAACCACGGTACCGTCAGAATCAACCCTCGACGAGAAAAGAATCCTCGCGCCCTTATATTTCCGTGAAGTGGTATATCCAAAACCCTCCAGCTCGGCGATACTCTGCCACAGATCGCCCGCGACCTGGACAGTCACATCGGTCCGATCAATCCCTTTCCGGATGTGGGCACGATAGACGGCAAAGATATCCTCATCATTGACGCGCAAACCGCTGCGCTGACCGCCGTTGGCGATATCCGCAATTCCAAATTCATGGCATTTTTCGCGGTTATGCACCTGGAAAGCAATTTCATAGCCCGGCTTGTCGGATCGATACCCGCTGCCATCCACCGTTTCAATCGTATCACCGAGCGGACTGCCGTCCGGCCGCCACCACTGCTTGCCCTGGCTCGGGTAATTGCAGACCCCGACCAGCTCGACGGTAACACCGTTATCGAGCGTGTGGATATATTCCGGCAGGGGTGCCGGTTCGCCGGCGGGTTCTTTGGCATGGATGCCCTTGCTCATCGCCAGGCCGACCGGTACCGAAAGCATACCGAGCAGTAAAAGGATCACCACGGCCCCGGCCCAGTTAAAGCGGGATTCCCGAACATCATCCGCTCCAAGCAGTCGGCGGATCCGGTCAAACAGGCTCGCGCCCGATGCCGCTACCGCCAGTCGGCCGTGTCCGCGGACCTCTTCCATGGCGGCCAGGGCGCGGGCGTAGGTAACCCGGTCCTGGCAGACCGCGACAGCGATATCGTCACAGCAGTTCTCGCGCTCAATGCGGATCACCCGCGAGACCCACCAGACGCCGGGGTGATAAAAGCCGAGGATCTCGACGGCGGTCTGGAGCATGTTGACCAGGTAGTCGCAGCGTTTGATGTGGGCCAGTTCGTGGGCGAGAATCGCCTCGATCTGCTCGGGGCTAAGGCCGGTCATCGCGCTGGCCGGCAACAGGATCACGGGTTTAAAGTGCCCCACCACCGCGGGCACGGCGACCAGCGCCGATTGCAGCGTTTCGACGGTGCGGGTCACGCCAATCCTCTCGGCGAGCTGCAAGACCTTGAGCCGGATGTCCGGGGCGACCGGTTCGATCATCCGCCGGCGGAGCCGCTGGAGCTGGGCCCAGCCGCCCAAATGCCACAAGCTAAGGCCAAACACACCCAGTGCCCATGTGAGGGTCATCCAGGGCAGGGCCGCATCAAGGGCCCGGGCCGTTTGCGTCGTAAAGGAAGCCGCTGCCTCGGGCGCGGCGGTGGCCGCGAAAGGTTCCCCCTCAGAACCCGGCAGCGGCCGGGTACAGTTATGTTTTGTCGGATCGATCTCGCCCGGTAAAACAGGGACAGTCACAGATTTCCCGGGTTCGAGCGCGTCTGCCACAATTGCGGCCTCCTCAATACCTGCGGAATCCGCCGGGGCATCGAGTATTACAGCCGTATTGGTTTGGGGCGAGGGGACATCGATAAACAGGATCGTAACGGCCGGTAGGATCACCATCGCCAGCATGGCACAGCACGCGGCGGCGTATCGGGCATTGGCGGATTTTTTCCGCAGGGCGGTAAGCACGCCGGCCAGCACCGCGGCGACCAGGGCCCCCTGCCAGAGAAAATGCACGAGCACCCAGCCGAGGCGGTGGGTAATTTCCGAGTTGAAGATTATTTGCAGGGCCGTCATGATGTGCTCCTTTCCATTTCGTCAAGCAGTTGCCGAATCTGTGCCAGTTCATCGCCGGAGACCTTTTTGGCCGCCAGTGCCCGCATAACGAGCTTTTGGGCCGAGCCTTCGAATACTTTGTCCATCAGGTCGCCGACGACCTGCCGCTGGGTTTTTTCCTCGCTGACCGCGGGGCTGTAGATATGCTGGAACTGCGAGTCGTCGCGCTCGAGCAGGCCCTTGTCCACCATGATCTGCATGAGCTTTAGCGTCGTGGTGTAGCCGGTTTTTTCGTGCAGGTTCATCTGTTCATTTACCTGCCGGACGGTGGCCGGGCCCGTTCGCCAGAGGATCCCGAGAATCATCAGTTCGCGTTCGGTCGGGCCGGTTACCTTTTTCCTCGCCATGTTTTCTCCCTTCAAGTAATGCCTTGAATCAGTTGACGATCTCACTATACGAAACTATTCGTACAATTCAACGAAAAAATTCGTATTTTCTGAAAAAAATTTCATTTCCCCATTTTTGACCCCAAAAACACAGAAAATGCCTCTATCGGGTAAGCTTTTTCAGGGCCGCACGCTCTCGCAGCAGAATCGGCCTGAGGATTTGCTTAGAACCCAGCGGCGAGAACATGATCTTCCTGCTGCTGTGGCCGGCGCCGGGGATCACATAAACCTTCTGCTTCTTCTTGATCCCGGCCCCGAACTCGTCGATCAGGTGACCGTAATAGATCAATCCCCTCTCGAGCCGATGGCGACCCTCCAGCATCGCGGCAGGTGACGTATCCAGCCATGCCTCTTTGGTGTCTTCCCGCCCGAGCAGGTAGAGTACGTTACGTTCCTGAAACTGTGCCCGGATTTTTTCCGCCGTCAGCCCATGACGCTTGTGGTAACTGTACAGCACCTCCAACCCGTATCCATAATGATTGTATTGTGGAACCTTTTCCAAAATCGAATCCGGCGGCACGGCAAACTCCCCCCGTGAGCTGTCCACCGACCGCTTGGGGCTCATATACACATACGAGCTTGGACTCATTACGACATACTGAATGCCAATGTCCGCTTTTGTAAGAAACGGCTCTACAGCATTTGCTGCGGCATAACGGTTGGCAAACTGCCCCCCGGCCGAGTGGCCACACAGGATTACATATTCCAAATTAGGAAAATGATCCTTCCTGCTTAAATCTTTCAATACATCATCCACGATATCGTAGGCACTGACCATAAACTTTTTCTTATCGGGCAGTGTTTTCGCATTGTTTGAACCCCAAAAAGGATTCACATCCCAATAAACCAGGTCATGAAAACTTTTCCCCTCGATATGTTCGTGCTTTAGAAACTGCGGCGCAAAGACCAGGCACTTTTGCCGCAGATCAAACAGGTCCAGCATCTCCAGTGTATTTTCCATCGTCCAGCTCGCGTCAAAACTCGATGAATGGATCATAACCAGAACATACGAAACCCCTTCGTTTTTTTCATCCAGCGGCAGGTTGCTTGCATAGGGGATATAACAATTTTTATCCGGGATAAACTTCAGCTTCTTCGGCGCGATCGGGACATCATCCGCTATGCACAAATACGGCCAGGCCAGCGCGATGAAAAACGCTGCAAAACAAACGGCCCGCCGTATTGAAGCCGATCCCAGTAGCATTATCCCAGTCGGCCCTCGTACATTGCGCGGATGTTCTCGAGCGGTATATCCGGGTTGATCGTATTGGCCGTAAACAGCAGCAGGTCCGCATTGCCCTTACAGCAGTCGATGCTGTCCCGCACCTTTGCCTTTACCTGCTTGGGCGTCATTACGGGCAGCTCGCCGGTTACCGACAGGGGCCCCAAAAGCAGCAGCTTGCCGCCGTCTTTGGTCCGCATCCGGGATACATACTCAATCGTCATTCCGCACTCCGGCTGGAAGCCCTGGAAGCCGCCGATCCCGCAGTCGAGCAACATATCAAGGATCGGCCGCACATCGCCGTCGCAGTGCCAGATCGGCCTGCAACCGACCTCGAGCAGCGGCTTCATGCTGTCGGCCAGCAGCGGTGCCCAGTATTTTTCGAGGTACGCCGGGTCCACCATCGGTCCGCGCTGCGTGCAGACATCCTCACCGAAGAACATCGCCTTTGGGTACAGCCCCTCTTTGACCGCGCGGGCGATAAGCTCGCAGTTCTGCCTGCCGGTCACGTGGCCAATCTCGAGCAGCTTGCGGAAATGCTTTTCGTACAGGCCGATGAGCATGAAAAAGTTTTCGTAGCCAATGTCCTGGTACCACGAGATCTTCGAGCCGGCAAACCACTGGGCCGGCATCCACAGCATTGGGTCGCACATCTGCTGATACTTTTGCAGCTCGGCCTTGAAGTTGGTGTATTCGGCTTCATAGTCAAAATCGGATTCATACTGCTCGGGCTCAGGCATGGAATCGATGTATTCGAGAGTCTCATCGAGAGTGCGATCTTTGGTCGCGCTGGAAAAGCTGCTGGCATCGACGCAGCGGTAGTCTTCCTGCGTAGCCGGCACGAACAGCCAGACCAGGCCGTCTGTGCCCAGGCGGCGGTAGGCCTCGGCGGTAATCGGCTCGGGGTCTTTCCAGTATTCGTCGAGGGTGATCTCGCAGATATTGCAGATATGCTCGGGGCAGGCGATCCAGCCGCCGACTACGGGCGTATAGTCCGGCTGCTTACCGGCAATGACGGCTTCGATTCTCTGCTTTTCGTTCATTGCTTGCGATGGTGTCATCGGGAAGTCTCCTGTTCAGTTAAAGCGTTTACTAATTTCTCCAGCATCTCCTGGTGCGAACCGCCCAAGCCCATGTCATCTGCCATGATAAATACGATATTGGGCTTTTTCTTGCGGTTACATGCCTGCAATTGTAAAACCAGGCCTATATGGGGCAAACTGGATAATGCGATACCGCCCGCAATTATAGCAGAAAAGCACTCAAATGAAACGCCATATAGCGACATGGATTCGCCATTTCCCGACAGTTGTTTGATGGTTCCTAAAGTTGGATTTCACAGATATTGCAGACGTGCTCGGGGCAGGCGATCCAGCCGCCGGCCACGGACGTATAGTCCGGCTCCCTGCCAGCGATGACAGTTTCGATTCCCCGCTTTTCGTTTATGTCTTTCGCCGGTGTCATTGGGAAGTCTCCTGTTCATTGATTGCGTTGATTAGTTTTGCCAGGGTTTCCTGGTGCGAGCCGCCCGAGCAGGTGACGGTAACATCGGCCCACCTGCGGTAGAGCGGCATTCGTTTTTCGTAGAGTGTATCGAGCGTTTGGCCCGGTTCCATGACCAGGCCGCGGGTTTGCAGGTCCGTAACACGGCGGTGGATCTCCTCGAGCGGGACATCGAGGTGGACGATGATACCGCGGGCCCTCAGGTTTTCCATCGCGGGTTCGGAATAAATCGCCGAACCGCCGGTCGCGATGACCGCGTTTTCGATATCGATGCAGCCCAGGTGCTCGCCTTCGAGCCGGCGAAAGGCATCAAGGCCGTCGGCGTCGATGATCTCCTGCAGGCGGCGGTTCTCGATGGCCTGGATGTAGACATCGGTATCGAGGAAATAGCGGCCCATCTCCTTGGCCAGCAGCACACCGATGGTGGACTTGCCCACGCCGGGCATACCGATCAGCACGACATTGGATCGCTGCGAAGTCATGACAGCAATCCGATCTCTGCAGGGCCGACCAAACAGCCGGCGGGAAGTTTTTCGAGCAGTTTCTGTGAAAAGGTTTGCAGCCCCACGGCAAGGGGATGATGGGCATCCGAACCGTAAACGAGCTTAACGCCCTGGTCGAGCGCAATCTCGTAGACCTCGTGCCACCAATCATGATAACGCTCGGGCACCTTCATAACGCTAAGCTCGTTGATCTCCCAGAGGATATTGTTCTTCGCTGATTCCTTCGCGGCCATTTCAAAAACAGCCTCCACGTCTTTGCGAAACACATCCAAATCCATTGCCGATGCCGCCAGCCGGCCGGGGTGCGCGAGGGTATCGATCTTCGCATTCGAGACCACGCCCATCAGCGATGACTCCCACACCGCAAGCATCTTCTCTGGACGGAGCGTGCATTCCTCGGGGCCATGCGGATAATTGCCCACACCGGGGATATAATGAAACCCGGCAAGGATGTAATCAAACTGCTCGAAATCCTCGGAGACCAGGCGGCCGTCCGTCCGCTGGCCGTCTACGTCCACTTCCGCACCGACAATCACTTTACACGGATGCGCCAGGCTGCTGACCTCGCGTCGAATTTGCTCGAGGCGCGGGATCGACTTCTCCGAAAAGATATGGTCCGAGATCGCAATCACCTCGAGCTGCTGCTGATCGGCAGCAGCCAGGATCGCCTCGGTGGTCATCCCTTCGGCATGGCCGCACAGTTCATGATGGATATGCAAATCGTATTTGATCATCACCTTTTCCGTTACCAAATGTTCAGACTACCATACCACTTTTACCACATCTACGGCCTTGGTCTTCATCGCCTCATCGAGCGTCAATTTCACACCGTCCGCCGTCACTTCATATTCCACCGGTTCACCGGTCCGAAGCAGCGTTACCGCTTTCGGCTCGCGCGTATCCTTTAGAACCGCCGGCTCCTTGTCGCCCGGCAGAAAGTGCACGTACCATACGCTTTCATCTTTGCTCATTGTAACCGGGTACTGGGCAAGCTCTCGCCAGTACGCACCCTTGATATCGAAAACCGACTCGCGGCTATGCGCCATCCACGCCGTAAGCTCACCCATCCGTTCATACACCGATTCCGGCAGCCGCCCATCCGGACGCGGGGCAAAATTCGGCAAAAAGTTACAGCCCATCGACCGCGACTTGACAAACCACTCTGTAAAAATGCCGATGTCCTTTGTTGATTCGTCCTTCCGATGGGCCCAGCCGGGATTCATCACAACGCAAACCTCGTAAGCAGGGTAGCCCGTATTCGCCGGGTCTTCCTTCGGGAAGTCGCCCTCAAAAGTAAGAAAATCCCCCTTGCCGTGCAGCCGGTGGTTAACGACGGTATTGGGCGAAATTGCGCGAACCTCGTCCATCGTAATGCCGACGTGCCCCTTGAAGTTGTAATCGAACCACAAAAGGTCAATCGTTCCCCAGTTGGTCAGCAGCTCGGTAACCTGCCCTTTCATATAATCCTTGAACGCCTGGATATGCTCGGGCGGCATTTGTTTCAGCTCGATCTCCTCATGATTCACACCCAGCGGGGCGGCATCGGGCTGGGTCTCGGCCCACAGGTCAAAGCCTTTGGTTCCCAGTCGAAACGACATATATTCCCGGTTAAAATACCAGTCCGGCGGTGAATAATACAGCCCGACCTTCAGCCCGTACTTACGGCACGCCGCGACGTATTCCCCCACCAGGTCGCGTCCGTTCATGTATTGTTTCGTACTGAACTCGCCGTATTCGCTGGGCCACAGCGCGTAACCGTCATGGTGGCGCGTCGTCAAAACCGCATAGGTAAAGCCCGCCTCCGCGGCCTCTTTGCACCACTTGTCCGGGTTGTACTCCTGCGGGTCAAACACCTCGGCCAGCTTGAAGTACTCATTCGGCGTCATCGTCGCCTTTTCCGAATCAATCCAGTCCTTGACCATCGACCAGGAAATCTCGATCGCGCCCTCCGGGTGCGCTGCGCTGATGCCCCAGTGCAAAAACATCCCCAGGCCCGCGTCGGCATACCAGGCCTTGGGGTCCGTGTCCTCTTGCAGGGCCTGTGGTTCTTCCGGCTGGTTTACCGGTGCCTGCTGAGCAGGCTCATCTGCTTTTCTTGAACAGGAACCGCACACCACCAGCAAGCAAACTGCTAACAAACACATAAGATCATGTCTACGCATTGCATTTTCCTTTACTCTTTAAGAAACTTAATACTGTACCCTCATTGCAGGACCACTATACACGAAAAACCCCCGTTACGAAACCTCCGTTTTATCCGAATCTCCCGCGGCCTCATCCTCCGTCTCCGTCAACGCCTCAGGTTCACCTTCGCCGGCCTCTAGTGGTTCTTCAGGCTTCTCTTCCTTTTTCGGCCTTGGCGGCAGAAGGTCCGCACGGGTATCGACGGGTTTTTTCTTTGGCAGCAGCTTTCGCCAGAGCTTACCCAGGCCCAGTCGCTTTCGCCCCAGCCACAGGGCCATCATCGCCGCGGAAAGTACGTAACCGATCGGGCAAATCCACAGCACCAGCCCCGTACCCACCAGCTCGATGGGTTTGGACAGTGCCATCATCACCACCGAGGCAAGCCCCCACTGCCCGCCGAGCATAAAGGCCATCCGCTGACCGAGCCTAAGGCCCTTCGCCCGCCGGGCCAGGGCGACCATAACCGGGAAAAATGCCGGCCCCGTCGCTCCGGCACCCGCCAGAAGGCAAACCGCCCAGCCGTGGTCAATCAGGGCGAAATACAATACGAAAAAGCCAAGCCCGCTGCATAAAGCGATCAGCGCCGTCTTCATCTCATGGAGCCTGTGAGCCAGGTACCCCCAGCCCATCGAGCCCAGCGACATGCCCAGGCCCAGTATCATCACCGAAAATCCGCCAAACGAGAGCTTAAAACCCAATTCGCTTAGCCGGGTGGCCAATAGCGAAAAGATAAACGTCGTCGCGAACGTCGCCGGCAGCGTTACCGCAAACACAACCCAGAACGGTACCTGCGTCTTGACGCGGTCCGAGGCCTTGGTATACACCGTGGCCCTCTCGACCGCCAGACGTACCCGGCACAACCACAGCAAGGCAATCCCGATCACCGGCCCCAGCGTCAGAAACAGCAGGCCCTTTAGCCCCATTGGGCTGTCGACCAGCATGGACGCGATCCAGCCGCCGCCGGAAAAGCCGAAAAAACCGCCCATCAGGAATACTGACGTCGCAAACGAGGGCGAGATTCGCCGCAAGACGTACACCGCGCGAAGCCCCTCAACATGGGTCATCGCGATACCGGCACCCGAGATAAGTGCAAGCACCATAAGGACATAGAACATAAGCCCCACCCGCGGCAACAGGCCCATAAAGCATAACGCGCACGCCACCATCAGGCCGATCGGGAGCAAAAGGGGCTTTTTCTCCTCGGCCCGCATGTGGCCGGTAAAAATCTGCACACCGTTAGCAGCCAGGTTCAAACAGCCCAGTACAATCAGCCCCTGTGAAAGCTGGAGCGAAAAACCGGAATTAATGGCCGGCAGGATCGCCGGGACCATCCCCGCGTACATATCGATGAAAAAATGCGCGATCGTCAGCGCGATAAGCTGAGCCCACTGGAAGCGAAGTACATTTCGGGACAAAAACGGGATCATTTATATCTATATTTCCGTAAAAATCTGCCGGACCGGTTCAATACCAAAGATACGGATTATAACGCCCGGGCCGACCTAAGGCAATGAATCATATTTACAGGGGTTTTGATTGGGAATTCCCGTTTGATTTGCGGGAAATATCCTTGAAACAAGGATTACAATTATCCTCGCGGAAATGTACTGCCCTTAAAAATAAACTTGAAAAACTGCCTTGACCTTCCCATTTTTCAAGGTAAAATGACACCATGATAAAGAGAGAACAATACCAGCAACGGATCACCGCCGCCCTCAAGCGATCCCCAATCGTCGCGCTTCTCGGCCCTCGCCAATCCGGCAAAACCACACTTGCAAGAGCCATAAGTGAATATGAAAAAAGCACTTACTTCGACCTTGAGTCTCAGCCGGACCTGCGCCGCCTTGAAAATCCGGAATTGCTCTTTGCCTCCCTCAAAGGCCTGATCGTCATTGATGAAATCCAGACTAAGCCCCAGCTTTTCCCAGCATTGCGGGTGATTGTGGATAAGCCCGATAATAAATGCAAGTTCCTTATCCTCGGCAGCGCATCGCCGCAGATCACGCAAAGCGCTTCGGAAAGCCTCGCCGGCCGGGTGGAATTTGTGGACCTGGCAGGTTTTTATCTCGATGAACTGCCTGAGAACCCAATGGAGCCCCTGTGGCTGCGCGGTGGGTTTCCCCGTTCATTTCTGGCAGAAACGAATGTAGACAGCACCGCCTGGCGCGAAGGTTTTATCCGAACCTTCCTCCAGCGGGATATTCCCCAGCTCGGTATCCCGATTCCGGCACCGGCCATGCGGAGATTCTGGACTATGCTAGCCCACTTCCATGGGCAAACCTGGAACGCAGCTAAAATCGCCTCCGCAATGGGCATCAACAATAAAACCGTGCGGACCTGGCTGGACATTCTGACTCAAACGTACATGATCCGGCAGCTTCAGCCCTGGCACGAGAACATCTCCAAGCGGCAGGTCAAATCACCCAAAATCTTCTTCACCGACTCGGGAATCCTGCACAGTCTTCTTGAAATCGGGGATTTACACTCTCTAAAGGGCCATCCGCAGGTGGGGGCCTCGTGGGAAGGCTTCGCCATGGAGCAAATCCTCCGCAGCCTTTGCCCGGCCCAGCCGTATTTCTGGTCCACTTACAGCGGGGCCGAACTCGACCTGTTCTTCATTCGCAATACCAGGCGATACGGTGTGGAATTCAAATTCTCAGAAGCCCCGGAAAAGACCAAATCCATGACCATTGCCTGTGAGACATTGAACCTGGATAAGCTGCTGGTCGTTTACCCCGGCAAGCACACCTTCCCCTTTGATGAGACTGTCTCCGCCTGCCCGATCCATGAAGCGGTAAGGCTGCTGCAATAACCTGATCTTAAAATCCCCATTTTTAACACTGAAAACGACCACATTTTTGCAAAATAGAACCTGATTCCTGTTTTGCAAGAAAATTCATCTCCAAATCCGCCCTTGAAATCCCCCAAATCCGAGATATATTCCAGTCAGGAAATAATAAGGAGGCATAAGTAAAATGAAATCCATAACATCCACAATGGCACGAAGAGACTTGCATAAACAGCTGGGTTGGATACAGGATTCGCATGAACCGATCTGCATTACCAGCAAGCACGGCTCAGGTATCTATATACATCTACAGCGCGAAGTAGTTTAACGAAACCCTGTCAAACCGCAAACGCCTGGCCGGTCAGTTTCTCATACGCCTCGATGTACTTGGCCCGGGTCTTCTCGATGATCTCATCGGGTAGCTCCACACCCGGTCCGGATTTGTCAAAATTGATCTCCTCGAGATAGTTCCGCACGAACTGCTTATCGAACGATTCCTGGTCCCTTCCGGCCTCGTACTTATCGCCCGGCCAGAAACGCGACGAATCCGGAGTCAGCACCTCGTCGATCAAAATAATACCATCGCCGTATACGCCCCACTCAAACTTGGTATCGGCCAGGATAATCCCCTTGCTCTCGGCGTATTGCGACGCCTTGGTGAAAATCTCCATGCTGCGGTCGCGGACAAACTCGGCCCGCTGTGCCCCGATGATATCCACGCACCGCGCGAACGAGATATTCTCGTCGTGTTCGCCCTGCTCGGCCTTGGTCGCGGGGGTAAAGATCAGCTCATCGACCTTGCCGCACTGCTTTAGCCCCGCCGGCAGTGAAATTCCGCAGACCGTCTGCGACTGCTTGTATTCCTTCCAGCCGGAGCCGGCCAGGTAGCCGCGCACTACGCATTCGACCGGCAGCACCTCGGTCTTCTTAACCAGCATCGACCGGCCGCGGAGCATGTCCTTGTGCCCGTCAAACGGCGCGGGAAAGTCGTCCACATTATCACTGATCAGGTGGTTCTCCGTTACATCCGCGAGAAAATCGAACCAGAACCGTGAAATCTTCGTCAGCACGATCCCCTTATCCGGAATTCCTGAGGTCATGATCACGTCAAACGCGCTGATCCGGTCGGTCGCCACGATCAGGAGCTGATCGCCGAGGTCATAAATATCGCGAACCTTGCCGTGCCGAACCGGAACGCCCTGGATATCCGTCTGCAAAACCGCCTGTCTCATCGTTTACTCCCTTCGTAAGGATTTCCGTTGCCCATTTTCACGTCAGCACTTTACCGAGTGAATTGCTATAGTATAGAATTACCCGGCCGATGTCAAACCGCTTGTGTCCGTTTTTGCTCAATTCTCCGGTCCAGCTCTTCGAGAATATGCCTGCACACCGCCATAATCTCCTCCTCGCGGGGCAGCAGGTCAATCAGCATCTCTAAGTACCTGCGAGCCTTGATCTTGCGCATCGTCGGCTCGAAATTGAGGTCATACACCCAGCCAAGCTGGAGCAGCTTCATGTCTTCCATCGACTCCATTTTCTCGTAATCGAGCAGTTCATTGTTGAGCAGCGCCTTAAGGAAAACCGGGTTGCACTTGCCCTCCTCAGGGATATTCATCTCAATGCGAAACGCCTTCGGATCGCGCAAATACGCGATATATTTTTCCGCAGTGACGCGAAAAATGTCCAGCTTGTCCGCGTCGCGGATCATCCGCAGGTAAAATTTCTGCTCGTCGGGCAGATCGGCCGGGATGTCCCGCACCCCGTGGTAACGAACCGCGGTAAGGATCGCGTCGGCATCGTCCTTGTCCAAACCCTCCAGAAAGCCCAGCTCCTCAATCATCTTGGCGCCAAAGCAGCTGTGATTGATCGACTGGGAATCATTAAACGTATCGTACTTCTTAAACTGCTCAAACCGCCCGACATCATGCAGCAGCCCCAGCAGTTTCGACACCAGCCGCTGATGCATTGGCAAATCCAGCTCGTGAGCGATATCACTGATCGCCATGTATACATAATAAGTATGAATCTCCTTGAGGCGGTAATGGGCGTTCTTACGGCTGTCGTCACAGTAAAAACCACGCATATACGCAAAAACCCGCTCTTTGAGCTCGTGCACAAATCCTATATCCAGCATATCTTCTCCATTTTCACATTCACCGTCCAACTCCGCGTTTCTGTCATCGTTAGAACCGACATTTATAACCGCATTTTGCCCGGTTTGAACAGATTTATCGTGAATTTATTTGTGAAAATCCGCACATTTTTGAATTATGGACATATCAAACTTGATAACTATAGAATGCTGGTTTATACTCAGCAAGTCGTTAAATATATGAAAAATTGAATATCTCCATTTGAGGGAGGAATAATATGCCGACTGTAAACGACATTGAAATTCGCAAACCCAGCGATCAGGAAGCAGACTCATGCAAGGGCTGGCCCGTCTGGACGTGCGACCCGAGCACCTTTGACTGGGATTACACCCAGACCGAAACCTGCCTGATCATGGATGGCAATATCAAGGTCACCGACCGACCCGCCAATACGGAACATATTACCGCCGGCCCGGGCGACCTGGTGGTATTTCCCAAGGGTTTAAAATGCGTCTGGCATGTCCAGTCCCCGGTCAAGAAGCATTACAGCTTTTCGGATTAAACCTGGCCTGAACGCCTCGCTTTGCCCCGCCCCTTTAGAACATAAATCGCCTGCACCAGGATTGATATCGCCACGACACCCGCGGCCAGCAGGTAGGGCCCCAGTCGGCGTGAACCATACAAAGCCGCCGCCCCGGCAATCACCGGACCCAGGCCGCACCCGATCGCAAGCAGGATTTCATGAATCGCCATCTGCCGGGCCCGCCGGGATGCACCCGAGACGGAGTAGTACTGGTTGCCCATATACGCATACGCCTGGGCCGAACCGGCTACCATCACCAGCCCCAGCAGCCCAAACAGTGACCCGGTCACCGCGACAAGCCCCATCGCGACCATCGCCGCGATCTGAACGGCAAAATGCAGCCAGAACTGGTAATGCCATCGGTTGGTCCGGGTAAATACAAAGAACGTCAACGCGTTGGCCAGGTGAAACACCGCCACCGTGATGCCGTAATTTGTCTCGGAAAAACCCAGCTCCTTTTCATAGAGCACCGCCATCTGCGTTTTGAGCGCAGCAGCCCCGAAGAAAATAAAAATCATCGTCGGTTTTGCAATGCGCTTAAAAATCTCCAGCCGGTCGTCGTATTCAAATCCGTTGACACCCTCATCCGGGCCGCCGCTGGCTTCGAGCGAACCTTCATGCTTGAGCGAAAAAATGATTAACCCTGCCGTAAATACCATCGCAGCGCTGATTAACACTGCAAACGGCGGATCGATCTCACAGATTTTGCCCGCGATAAACGGGCCAATCGTAAGCCCCGACGTCCACGAGACATTGTAGACCGCCAGCCGCTGGTTTAAAATCGCCCCTTCCGCACCCGAAGACATCCAGCCCATAATCGGCGGCCAGAGAATCGATGTCGCAAAACCCTGCACAAAAAGCAGCACGATTACGAACGCCAGGTTAATTCCTGCCCCTCCAAACGGTGACGCCGTACTGATCCAGGCGATCAGCAAATAAATGACCACGAACATACCGATTGCCGTCAGTGCGAGAATGCGCGGATTGTGCCTGTCCACACGCTTTTGAATAAGGATACAGCCCAAAATATAAGACAAAAACCCTGTACCGGACGACATGCCCACCGCAAAATCCGATCCGCCCAAACGCATGATCACGTACGGCATCGCGGTGGCAAACATACCCATGGCAATGCACATGATAAAGGCCATCAGGCTCAGTGCCCCCGCCGCTCCGCCCTGGGGATCGGGATGTTTCAACAAAATACGCTTCATCCCGTGACTCTATAGCCCCCTCAGCGCAGGGATGCAATGGGAAACTTGTTAATTTACCCTTTTTTCGCCAGGACCTTGAACCAGGTATAGAAAAACGTCCCCTCATCGATGTCGTCCACATGGGAAATATCCGCGATGCCCTTGCGGTAAACCTCCTCGGGCACGATATTCTCGCGGAAAATCATCTCCTCGGCGGACTGGATCATCGGCACGATGATCTGTTTGACCATGCCGTGCCGCAGTTTGGGCTGTAGCCGGTCGGCGTAGAGGTTGCCGGGATGGCAGTTTTGGATGTCAAAGCCCGCCTCGGTCAACAGCGGGGTCAGTCTTCGGCCGATATCCGGATCGTGGCCGAGGTCAAACTGCGCGGCGATCAAACTCTCCCATACCTGCCGCGATTCCGGCGTAGACGGATGCCAGAAACACGAACCGTGGTCGCCCTCGATGCAGGTGACTGTCCCGCCGGGCTTTAGCACGCGCTTAAGCTCCTCCAGGGCCGCAACCGGCTCGTCAAGATGCTCGAGTACAAAGCAGACAAAGATATGATCAAACGTATCGTCTGCGAAGCTGAGCGAATTGACGTTTTCCTGCTGGAATGTCACGTTTTCGTAGCCGGGCTGTTGTTTCAGCCCTATCGCCGACGCCAGCGATTTTTCGGAGACATCCACGGACATCAGCTCGATACCGGGATTTCGCTTCACCAGCAGCCGCGTCTGGGCACCCACCCCGCAGCCGGCCTCCAGCACCTTCGCCCCCGGCGGATATTCCGTTCCGGGGTGCAGAATCTCTTCGAGGATTTCGGCTTGTTCGCAGAGCCGCTGGGTCTCGCGGGCGGTGTATCCGTGTACGTATGCCATGATTTTCTCCATTCTGAGCACTTGCGGGATCCAAACGATGGTGATTATACCCTTTATGGTAGTAAAATTCCGCGAGGAAAATTGTAATTCTTTATTTCAAGGTTATTTACCGCGAATTAAA
>CAYVUI010000055.1:0-29204 GCA_964454745.1 uncultured Pirellulales bacterium
GGTATAGCGCAGATAAAGGGAAAGACTCAAGAGGTCAAATGTTTCTGTTCAGTGAGGATTGATATATGGATGGTTTTAATGCAATACAAAAAATGATACTCAAAGAACATTCAAGAGCTATTGTACATATGCGAAAGAGACTGTCTGATCAAAAATTCAGTTTGGTATTCGGTGCAGGGGTAAGTAAAGACTTTAAAATTCCAGATTGGGATACCCTTATTTATGACATTGCCAATGATCGTGAAGTAAGGGGCAAAACAATTCTTGATAACAATATAAAACGATCTCACTCATCAAAATCGCAGGTTCTTTTTCATCATTTTGCAGCAAAACTTTGTAGTCGTAAGGGTAAAATATTGACTACGGGAGAGATAAAAAATGAATGGAGAAATATAGTCCGTAAACATCTTTATAAAAATAAAGGTGATGTAGATAAAAAGGATGACTGCTTTGGCCACCCTTACCTGCCCACTTTTGTTCCAATAATAAATAGAACTCCAATGACAATTACATATAATTTTGATGATTATATTGAGCAGATATTACAACGAAAATCAACTGAGAAACGAATTTACGAAACAATCTGGGACCCTCAGCTTCAAACAAAACTAACAAAATGCGTCATCTATCATCCAAATGGTTTTCTGCCTAGAAATCAAATGGAAAGACAAAGTGAGGGGCTTGTATTTTGTGAAGATGAGTTTGCAGATCAACTTATTGAAAGCATGGCAGGAAGATATGCATCTCTTTTGCATCACTACTCACAAAATACTTGTTTGTTTATAGGGCTTTCTTTGGAAGACGCAACTCTCAAGCACTTATTAAGGCAGAGCGCCAAACTAAACCCTGGACATTATCACTACTATGTTGTATATCAAGATGGCGGCCCAAATCTCTCTCAGAATGAGAAAAATGTCATCTTTGAAGCTAATTTTAATCTTTACAATTTAATCACCCTATTTATGGATAGCGATAAAATTAAGGAATTAGGTCGTTTAATTGATCTACCAAACGATGCATTTGTTCATAAGGCCGGACTTGATAGTCTAAATTTAATGTACTGTTATTATGTTGTTGGTGCTATAGGAGCTGGGAAAAGCACAACTATATCCTATTTTAGAAATCTATTTGCACATGATGAATGGCCTGATTTTCGCATCCCCGAATTGGGTAAGGACTGGGAAACTTTATCCGACACTCAAAAGCGAAAAGTTGATAATTGGATTGCTGAACAGTTCCGAAAAAAAAATGATGTATTATGCGATGCGCCAGAATCATTAATGGGAATGCATATTATTGACCGCGCCCCATTAGACCCGATTGCTTTTACAAAAAAAACTGAAAGATGTAGTAAAGCTAATTTTTTACTTAGCAAGATTCATGAGAATGAAAAGGGCTTTAAAATTCGAAAGGGTCATGTCATACTGTTATTAAGCGATTCTGATGTATTAGAGGAAAGAGCCAAAACTGGCGGGAAGAAATATGATTCTAATAAACTCACAAAAATGCAGGAAGACTTGAAGCGTATCTATAAGTCGCAAAACGGGATGACTATGATTTGCACAAAGAACAAAAAACTTGAACAAGTAATTAAAGAAGTTGGCAAAGTAATTCATCGAAAAGAATATAAAGAATTAAACCTACATGTAAGAATAACAAAGATCAAAAAAGGAATATATAAATGCTAGCTGACAATAGTAATAAAAAATTAAAGGTCTATTTGGCGGGACCTCTTTTTAGTATGGCTGAAAAGACTTTTAATCATAATCTCAAAAAAACTCTAAGCCCTTTTTTTGAGATATATCTTCCTCAAGAAGATGGTGGGTTGCTGGTTAACATGGTTAAGGCTGGATTGCCAGAAGAATTGGCTTCCCAAAAAGTTTTTGATATTGATAAAAGAGCAATGGATGAATGTGATTTATTATTGATAATACTTGATGGCAGATCTATAGACGAAGGGGCCGCTTTTGAACTAGGTTATGCATATGCAAAAGGAAAAAAGTGTTATGGGCTGAAAACGGATCCAAGGCAACTTTTAGCCGCAGGAAACAATCCAATGATTGAAGGGCCACTTGAAAATATTTTTAATAATATAGAAGAATTGCTTGCGTGGGCAAAGGGGCACTCCAAAACAAAATCTGTGATGGAAGCCCAGGGCAAAAACTTAAATAACAGGAAGTAGCTAAGGTCAAAGTGTAATATTATAATTGTCTGATTATGAGAGAATCTGAATTACATAATTTACATACTATCGCTCATTCATTTAAGGCTTTATGTTCGGAGATGGAGAAGCCGAACATGTTTATTATGCCTTATGATAATAGCAATCCCCTAAACATAGATCACTTTGAAAAAGTTCTCTCATGCCTGAGGGAGGCTTTTGATGCTGATGTTTTTGAATTAGAGTCTAATGAATGTGATTTATTTAGCTTTTCCAGCACTCCGAAATCCCAATTCTTTAAATGTATTGCGATTGATTCGGGAAAGATTGAAAAAATAAGAGACGTTATCAAAGAGGTTTTATGGACAGCAGGAAAACAAAGTAGCAAACCACCATTGTTAAACAAACTGTTATCGGCAGCTGACGACGGGCTCGCTGATAACTTTAAGCTGTCAGAATACGGCATATTTATTCCTTACAAAACTAAAAAAAATAGCGAAATTAGAACTCATTCATTTAATCACAAACCTGTTTTCTATAGATATCGAATTTCTGAAAGAAAAGTTAACAGGCTACCTGCGAACCTTAAATCATTCCTTCAGCTCTTGTTTGCAGATTGCCCCAATCATTTATTTCAAAAAAGTAATTTTAGAGCGTCCGCCAGAACTATCGATGAAATTGATATTAAATATGAAATTTCACATGAATCATCGCATGAGTTGATTGAACTTGCTAAGCAAAGTGAATCATTCAACCAATTTAAAAGTAGGCATGAGAACTTGCAGAAATTTCTGCTTCTAAATGATCCATGTACTGTCGCTTGCGAAGTACCTTTATGGTTAGAAGAAAAAGAAATACAAGATTATAAGATGTTTTTCAATACTAACGACACGTTAACTGGACACATTGATGTACTTAGATACGAAAAAGATGGTAAGATTGGCATTTGGGATTATAAACCGGGAGCGAAAAGTGAGGTAGATGCGTCAATTCAGATCTGGCTATATGCTCTTATGTTATCTGTCAGAACAGGCTTATCTATGAAGAATATTATTTGTGGTTATTTTGACGAGCAGGATTTGTTCGTATTGAACCCAGATGAAATGATAATATACAACAAAACAGAGTAATACTTAAGGAATGAAAAGATTATGACCAAATCCACTAAGAAGAGAGTGCTCATTGCTGGATATCTTACTGTAGATAACCATTTATATAAAGGTGATCGAGAAATTATGGCAGTACCTCAGGAAACATCACTGTTCGAATCAAATTTATGCAGACTATGATGCCCTAAGGCGGGTAGCGGTGGAGGCCTGGCATCGGACCTGCTAGGGCGAAGTGAAAATCCAGTCAATATGCAGAGCAAAATATGTCGAAGACGAATTTATCTAAAGCCGTTGGTATTATCACATATTTTTGTGATATATGTACGATTCAAAACTAGTTTGGATGTTTTCCGATGCTCAAAATAACAGTCTGAAAAAAGCCACTGCCCTCAAAACTGCCCTTGAAATAGGTATTAAAACAGTATAAAATCGTGTTTTAGTAGTAAGGAAATGAGAGTCCCTAAGTCCTTATTTTCCTTAGTGTTAAGCTGTAAATATAGGTTTTTCATGAGTTTACAAAAAGAGGGTAGGTCGAATCCCGCCCTCTCCGTTATATTTTCATCCGCCAAATTCACGTCTATAAGTTCTTGTAATTCAGGCACTTGCGTATCCTCGCCTATTTTTGACTGGCCCACTGCCCTCAAACTGTCCTCAAATCGGTCTTCGGCAAGGTCAGTGGAATTGGATTTGGCAAACTCCATCATAGTCTTTTGGCTGTCATCATCGTGCAGATGGTAGTACAAATCCATGATATCCGAGCTGCTGTGTTCGAGCCATGCCAGAGCTTTTCTGTAGGCAACTCCGTGGTTGGCACAGATGCTTGCGAAATGGTGCCTGAAAGAGTGCAGCTTGTATTGCTGGGGATCATGAACCGATAAGTACCCAGTTAGGTCGTCTTATGGCACTATTACTGGATATACATGCTCCACAAATCCTTACCTGTATTACCAGAAAATATTTGGATATGACTGGGTATGTACAAATTCACTGCGAGTTTTTGCGACAGCAAATATAGGACCATCAAAGTCCAGATTTTTCTTGGGGTAGATTTTCGCTGGATTGCCGTATCACCCGGGTATTTCTGATATTTCACTACAATGATAAGGACTAACAATCCGAAACTGTGTAACACAGTAATATTATATTGTCACACAAAATTAATATTGACATAAATACACAGATATGCTATTTTATCACTATGGTAGTGAAAATTAGTAATCTTGATGACTTGGTAACTTGCCTTGAGCATTCTTTAAGCCAGTCGCCTTCCGCTGCGGGAGCAAGGCTAAAATCGCACCGCGAGATCGCTGATTCTCTTAATTTGAATCACTCCCAAGTCAGAAGTTCCCTGCAGAGGCTTGAAAAAAAAGGCATTTTACTGCGAAAACCAAGGATCGGAACCTATATCAGAAGGCTGCCTTCTTTCGTTAATCCTAAAGAGTCTCCTGCAATTGACCCCAAACTCCTGCTAAAGGATTTGGGCAATGAATCAACTGCGGCCCCCATGAAAGTCACCAGCAGCCTGCAAATCGGGTTCTGGGGCAAGTTGGAATCACAAATCGAAAGTGACCAGAAAATTCTGGCCGGTATTACAATGGCGGCCAACCGCCGGGGGCACAAGCTCATTGTGCATTCAGGCTTCGAAGATCGGGACCGCCATAGCGATCGAATTAACTGCGATCTCATGAACTTCATTAAAAATGATCCCTGTGACGGGTACCTTGTACTCTCGGAATGGGAATCTCTTTTCACATCAACTTTTAAAAACCAAACCGTCCCTGTCGTCTACTTCATGTTGGGGTCTACGGGCATCAATAAAGATCCCATGATACTCCTTGATACCTGTTCTGCGATAGAACGAGCCATGAGCATTTTTCTTCATCAGGGTTATAAAAAAATCGCAATGATCGGCCTGGACAGGAAAAATGAATTTGAGGCTGAATATTTTGAATATAAAAAATGCGTCGAGCTGTTAAATCTCGACTATTCAAACATGGTCTTCTGCGACCTGAATTATGAAGATATCTATACCAAAATACAAAAACTCCTGACCGGAAATAACATTCCCGAAGCGATCTATGTGAATGACGACTATATTTTAAACGGTGTATCGAGGGCGATGAAGGAACTGAAAATCGTTCCCGGAAAGGATGTTGCTGTTATTACGCTTAGCAACAGGGATATTCGCCTGCCAGATGATCAAAACTGGAGCCGGCTGGAATTCAACCGGGATTATTTTTGTCAACTTCTTGTTGAAACACTGCTTGATATACTCCAGGGGGGAAACTCAGACCCCGAATCCATCAAGCTGCAGGCTCGCTGGATCAAAGGAGATACACATATTCTGTAAAAAGTGGGAGTAAGATATAAACAAAACGTACAAAAATTTCAGATGTGTAAATGGCACTGTGCAGTGCCGGAAACTATTTTTTTAAGATCCTTTTTAATGGAGGCAGGAAAAATGAAAAAAATTTTGATCTTATCATTTGTTAGTGTTGTTTGTCTGGTTGCCACCGCAGGCACACAGTTACTTCAGGACGGTTCTTTTGAGGTGTGGGATGCTGAAAATCCGGACTGGGTCTATTACTGGAATGTACAGGCAAACCTGCATTCGGTCGGAACCATAGATGTGGTACATGCCGATGATCGTTCACTCAAGATAATGTCGAATTCCCAATGGAATGAAGATGGGGTTACACTGAACACAGGCAGAAACCAGATAAATGACAACCTGTCGTATAATGCTGGCGATACAGTTGAAATGAGTCTGATGGTAAATGTAAGCAACTGGGATGCAGCAGGCCCTGGAAAAGGCATCAGTTTCAGACTTGTCGCGAATCATCTGCCGGTTTTTGTTTCAGATTCTATTAAAGAGACAAGTGGAAGTTGGCAGCAGATTACCGGTGAATATACTTTCACGGAAGCTTTTACCGGCGAACTCATTTATGAGATCAGATTTGATCACAGCCAGAATACCAACCCCGGCGTTACTGATATTGCTTATGTTGACAGTGCTTCTATGGTAGTTGTCCCTGAACCTGCGACATTGTCTTTATTGGGTATTGGTGCGTATTTAATTTCTCGCAAAAGAAAAATTTAGTTCATACTGACACACATTAAGTTGCTTAATTATAAACCAGTAAATATAAAACACTGCCTGATTTGATCGGGCAGTGTTTTTATAGACCATGACCGGTTTGTATTTCGAAAAGTTTTCAGAAAGGGTGCTGCAATGAAAAGACTGATTATAGCGATTTTATGTCTATTGGGATTTGGAATGATTGCTGACTGTGGCATCGGTCTTTGTTATGCAAGTCAGCTCCCAACGGTCCCCAAAGCCGACATTGATTTCAGCGTTGATGTTTCGACCTGGTGGCATCAGCATCCGTTGAATCCGGAAGGCCCTAATTATACGCCGGATATCATTTCGCCGGCACATACCGTCAATCTCAATCCCGGTGACAGCATAGGCAATGCCATCAACAGCCTGCCGGCTGCCGGCGGTACCATCCAGCTCGCTTCGGGCAGCTACCTGGGCAATTTCGATATCATCGGCAAAAACAATGTTCATATCATCGCTCCCAACGGCGCGACCATCAACGTCTCACCGAGCATTACTCTCGCAGGCTGCCAGGAATCGGTCAATTACCACGACTACAATTACTGTTTCAAACAGCAGGATCCAACGTGCATGGACTGCTGGGAGAACCGGATCGAAAATATCTATTTCAAAAATATCACCTTCGATGGGGGAAACAGTTCCACCCGTGCCGTGAACATCAAGACCAGCGACGGGGTCATGTTTGACAATTGTGTATTTCAAAATATTGTGAATCCCGGTTCAGGACACGGAGGGCTCGTCAACGGCCATGCCGGGTGTGATTCTGTTTGGTTCCGGGACTGCCATCTCATCGGCTCACAGCGATGGGCTGTTTACCTCGACGGCATGTACGGCGGAGGTATGATCCATTGCATTATCGAAGGAAATGTCGATAACGGCATCCTTTGGCTCTGCAACGAAGATTTCAGTATGGATGCAGATAACAACGGCACCTTCTCAAAAGAGGAAAGACGCAATACGCAATATTCGGTAGTGTACGGCTCAACATTTACAGGCAGCTTTGATTCGGTCATCAGCGGAACGGGCAATGATCTCATGATTCGCAACAACACCGTAAACGGACAAGTCAACACCTTTGCGCATTTTAACCCCAAAACTTCCCTGATCAATCCCGACATGCGTCACTATTGTTATAACATTTATGTCGAAAACAATCTGATACAACAGGACCTGGGAGTATTTGCACATTTCAATACGAATCTTGATTATGTATTCCCGGATTGGGATAACAAATCTCATCTCGGCAAATACACGGTCAGGGGAAACCGAATCAATGCAAACTACGGAGAGGCAATTCGGCACAGCGGCATTGTTGACGGCCCGAATATCGCATGCGGCAATTGCTGGAATGACTCCAGTTGTACAACCAACGATACCTGTACCGATATTGTTCCTGATACAGATGCTCCTACTGTTCCCGAAACCGTAACCGTTACGGCGGTTACCGGCATCTCTGTTTCACTGCAGTGGGAACCTTCCGCAGATAATTATGCAGTCGAAGGATATTCGATTTATCGTAACGGGCAAACGGAACCGATCGCACAGGTAAGCGGGGTCAGCTTTGTCGATACAGGTTTGAGCTTTGACAAGGAATATACCTATACAGTAAGCGCATATGATGCGGCAGGAAATGAATCCGGCAAATCCAGCTCTGTCACAGCCACAACAAATGCTCCGGGGGACCTTGACGGCAGCAAACTGGTTGATGTTTCCGATCTGACTTTATTTGTTTTCGACTGGCTTGAGCAGGGACTCCTGGAAACAGATCTGGACTTTAACAATAAAGTTGACTTCGATGACTACGCCCTGCTGGTTTGCGAATATTGGACGGGTCCTGACGATACACCTCCGACCGACCCGACCAATTTGGCCATTGACGAAGAAGGAGATACCTATGTAATATTAAGCTGGGATGCGTCTTATGATGCCTTGGGCAGAGTTTTTTATGAACTGTACCGAAACAGCACCTATATTGATACAACAGAGGATCTTACTTTCACAGACACCGGGCTTGCTTCAGAGACCAGCTATGACTATTACATCATAGCCGTTGATCTTGCGGACAATGCGTCATCGCCCAGTTCAGTGGTTACGGCAACAACGCTTGCACCTGTCAATCTGCTTGCAAATCCGTCTTTTGAAGGCGGGATGAACGACTGGTCAGCCTGGCAGCAGGGTTCAGGGCAGATTGAAATCGTTTCCGCCGGAACGGTCGCCGGGGTTGATGCCGTGGATGGCGATATGATTGTAAAAATGGATGGAAACCAGGTGTTCCAGTGGGGCCCGCAAATCGAGCAGCACAGCAACAACTTCACCCGTGCGACCCAGGCAAACAGGACATATCAATTTTCAGCCTGGCTGAAACTGGATAACATAACCTCACCGGTAAACCAGGGCGTTCGACTCGTCATTTTTGAATTCGATGATCAGGGGAACCTGGTAAGTCAAAGCGGTACCAGTTGGGGCGATGGTCAGGGCACGTCAGACTGGAAGCTTATGGAAGTTGAGCACACTACAGGCAGCAATCACGGACACCTCCAGGCTCGCATTGATGCCGGAGAAATCCGTACCGGCCATGCTTACTGGGATATGGCTGAGCTGTTTGAAGTTGAATGATAATCAGTACCGCAGGTCTTCAGGGAATTTCTCCGGAGACCTGTGGATACTAAAATTTCGGCACATTTCGCCTTCCCTGGCGACATCGGTCCATTTATTTCACAGAGAAATGGATCAATAGAGTCATAATTTTTTTGGGCTCAATTTTACAATAAACTTGATTTCCATTTGCTTGTATTTCTTCGATCCTGGTTTCATCCATTTTGCACAGATGGGCATTGGAAATATTGCAGCCAAACTCAAATTTGGCCTTTTCCACTGTGTCCATCGGATTGTAGAAACGGATGATAATGCCGGAATCGTCCTCGGCAGGTTTTACAGCCGAGATAACCAGGCAGGAATTATCAAGGGTAAAAAATCCGGACTCGAGCGGGAGACTGCCTTTCCCCCTGCCGGTCATGGCGGCCCGAACCGGGCTGTTGTAGTCCGCAGACTTTGCCGGCAATGCCGCGTCGGACCAGTCTCCCTGATGCGGACAGATCGCGTATTCAAAAGTGTGCAGACCGGGACACTGTATGCCGATATCTGGCAGCTCCATGCTTTTTTCCTCGCTGACCATGAGCCGAATTCTGCAGGCTCGAATCAGGGTAAGTGCCAGGGTGCGCGGCTGGTCATCGAAGGCCTCGTATTCATAGAGCCCCCTGCTCAGCAGGCCAAACCCACATTTGCCATCGGTCAGATCTGCAAAGGTCTGCATAGGCTGTGTGCCCAGGGCCTGCTCGACCCAGCCGGTACAATCGGGAATTTCAATCGGGCGAGCCATTACATCGAAATGGGCGTCTGTCCAGCTTACCTTCGTTTCAATTCCGGTTGGGAAGTTCGCACGCAGCCAGTGGTCTTTAGCACGGTTGTCCACGGTCAGGGTGACCTTGAGTAGTTCGCTGTCTTTTTCGAGCCGGTACTCCATTTTCACGGGCAAATCAACCATACGCCGGCTTCTGTGGGCATCGTCTGCGTTTTCCTGCGGTACGGCAAAATTAAATTCAGCGCAAATGGTACTGACCAGAGGCCCGCTGGCGGTCACGGATACGCTTGCCGGCGTGCCGAGGGAGCTGTACTTTCGGTCTTCACGCACCTTTTTATGCATCCACGCGTTTCCGCATTCCCCTTCATCGGTCAGGTAATTCAGGCTTTCATAAAGGCGGCCGGTGGATTTATGCAAAAGGTCCACGGTGCCGTCCGGGTTGACCTTGACTGTCATGTGGCAGTTTTCCAGGGTATTGATCCCGGTCACAAGAGTCTGCTGGGGATGAATTTCCTGCGTTTGGGGCTCAATCAGGTAAGTGCGGTAGCCCAGGGAAGGCAGGCGTTTAAATTGAGCGTAGAATTTCATGCGTTTTGAGTTCAGGATCGTTGGGACATCCCAAATATTCTCCATGAATGTGCCGCTGGGCTCCGAAAGGATGGGCTGGATGGGAATATCCGGATCCTTTTCATTTTTAAGAAGTACACTGCTGCCGGCATACTCACTGGGAATTTCAAGGTCCACCTCAACAATCGCATCCCGGTCTGCCGCGAGAGGATTAAACACAACAAGCTGCATCGCCTCGGACGGGAGGTTTTCGGGAGAGAGGTTTTTGGCAATGTGCGACATGGCATCCTCAGTGAGGATATCAGCGACATCCGAGGCCTGGCGATAGCGTGATTCCATATCCATACTTACCGAATCCGGTGCGCAGCCGCCGTTGGCATCATGAGTGTGATTGGTCAGGTAGAGCTGCCAGCCGCGGTCGAGATAGGCACGTGGGCTTTTACCGCCCAGTGCCAATGCAAGTGATGTCAGCGGTTCAGCACAAGCCGCCAGCTTTATGTAAACGCGAAAATCCTGCTGTTTCAAATAGGTTCTCGCGCTAATCGTTGAGGGCAGCAGGTAAGTCCACTGACCCTCTTTGAGGTAACTTCTTCGTTCGCCTTTGAGGACCGGAAGGGTCTTTTCGTCGAGATGCTTTTCCATCTCCTTCCAATAAGATTCAAGATCAGTATGTTCGATGCTGTATTGATCGCCAAGGGCTTTTTGGGCATCGGCAATGATTTTGGATTCGAGGGGATGGGCGACGGAGATATCATGGCCATGCATCGCCAGGAAGACTTCGGTGGTAAAGTGCGGGGCCTCGATTGCGACCATCTCCCGGACAGCACTTTTAAGTTTCTCCGGGTGGTATTTTTGCTCCGGGGATTTGAGGCCGAAGCTTACATTTTCGCCCTCGAGCGAATCCGCAAAACGAAACGGCACTTCGCCGTGATCGGCCCACTTGTACATTTTATCGACAGGGTCACAGTTTCGTGTGACCGGGCGATGCACCAGGTAATACCAGTTGTAACGGGCAAAGAGCGCAAAGCGGCTTGCGAGCATTCGGGTGCCGTCCACGCCTTCCCAAACCCATTCGGCATCGGCCTCGTGGTGAGAGATGCCGCGGTAGAACATGATCTTATCGAGCCCGAAGTGGTCGAGAATCTGCGGGAGCTGACCGGACTGCCCCCAGGAGGCCGGCTTGTAGGCCACGGTGCCGCACGGGGCGGAGTATTTGTCCATGACCTTACGGCCCCACAAAAGATTGCGGATCAGGGATTCATGCAGGATGCTGTAATCTTCCGAGAGCGTATACCAGGGGCCGATGATCAGTCGACCGGATTGAATCAACCGCTCGACCTGTTCCCGCCGCTCGGGACGAATTTCGAGGTAATCTTCGATCATGATGCTGTGGGAGTCCATGGTGTAGGAATGGTATTGCGGATCGGACTCAAGGATGTCCAGCGTAGTATCCATCATGTCGAGCAGATGCCGACGGGTCTTTTCGAAAGACCATTTGAATTCCCGGTCCCAGTGGGTATTAGAGACAACCTTGATCTGTTTGATATGAGTAGAATCTTTTCGTGACGGACTCATGGATTTATCCAATCTCCTTTCTGCAACTCTTGTATAGAATAAACGCCCCCTTTTTCTGAGTAGGGGCAAAAAATCAAAACAACTTATATACGGATCGTACCGTCCAGATGGACCTGCCGGCTGTGGCTGGCGATCATCAGCCTATATTCGCCCGGTTCGATCTGCCACTCGCCTGTAACTGTGTCGAAATACGCCAGGTCGGACTTGCTCAATGTGATTTGAACCTGCCTGGTTTCACCGGGTTTTAGATGCACTTTCGCATATCCCTTGAGTTCTTTTTCAGCTCGTACAATGCTGCTTTGCTCCTTTTTTACATACAACTGGGCGACCTCCGCACCTTCCACTTTCCCGGAATTGGTAATCGAAAAGGCGGCTGTGATGCTTTGCCCATCGGTTTTGATTTCCAAATTATCATACGAAAAAGCGGTGTACGAAAGGCCGAAACCGAAGGGATACAACGGCTCGATATCCTTACGGTCATAATGCCTGTACCCAACGAACAATCCTTCCTTGTACCGCACATGATGAGTTAATTCCGAGTCATAATACGCATCAAACGCCGGCGAATCTTCCCACTTTTTCTCGATGGTCATCGGCAGTTTCCCGGAGGGATTGACCCTGCCGAACAGGATCTCCGCTGCGGCCTGCCCCCCTTCCTGGCCCGGATACCAGACATGAAGGATCGCCTTTGCCCGGTGCTGCCAACTGCCAATATCCGCATTCCCGCCAGCCATTAGAAGCACAACAAGGTTCGGGTTCACTTTTGAGACAATCCGGATCAGATTTCGACAATTCTCATGCAGCTCAAACGGACGGTCCGCAGCTTCCCCTTCATAGAGAGCGCCGTCATTAAATCCAACGCAAAGTGCAACAATGTCGCACTTGCCCGCAATGACCGCGATTTTGTCCAGATATGATAAAGATTCCTGCCCGCTCCAGTCAATCGACTGAACTTGCCGGCCTTTGAATTCGAGCATATCATTCCAGAATATCGTCGTTTCTTCGGACGCTATCGCCCGGATGCCGTCCAATACAGAAACCGGATGCTCCGGGGCGACAAAAGAACTCCCCCCACAGCCGGTAACCGCAGGATGTGAATTAGGCCCGAGAACCGCGATTGATTTCACTGAATCAAGTGAAAGAGGCAAAATATCCTCATTTTTCAATAGGACGAATCCTTCCCGGGCCACTTGGAGAGCGGTATTTCGTGATTGCTGTATATCGTAATTCTGGGACGGTTTTCTCTTATCGGGATCAAAAAAACCGAACCGTTCATATAATGTCAGTATCCGACGAACTTTATCGTCAATAATTGCCTCATCAAGCAGGCCCGAATCGAGATGCTTTTGGATCATCTCGGGATTCATATATTTCGCATCGGGCATTTCAAGGTCGAGACCTGCCAAAACCGCGGCAAGCCCGTCGTGAACGGACCACCAGTCTGACATCACAACGCCCCCAAAGCCCCACTGCTGTTTGAGGATTTTTCGGATCAGGTATTCATTATGGCTGGTATATGTGCCGTTAAGTCGATTGTAGCTGGTCATTACCGCAGCGACATCAGCTTCTTTTACGGCCATTTCAAAGGGTCTAAGGTAGATTTCCCGCAACGTGCGTTCATCGATGTCCGAGGAGCTGATGTACCGGTCATATTCGAGGTTGTTGGCGGCAAAATGCTTGACCACCGCAGCAATGCCCTGCTTTTGCATGCCTTGAATGAAAGCGGAGGCGGTTTTTCCAGTCAAAAACGGGTCTTCTCCCATGTATTCCGCGTTTCTTCCGCACATCGGTGCCCGGTAGAGATTCACCCCCGGGCCCAGGAGCACCTGGATGCCATAAGCCCTTGCGTCCTGGGCGAGGCTTTGGCCCGCCTGGTTGGCAAGATGTGGGTTCCAGGATGCAGCCAGTGCCAGCGTCGCAGGATAAGCTACGCTTTGGCAGGGATTGTCGCCCTCAACCGGACGGATCCCGACGGAAGCATCGCTCATGCGAATTGATGGAATATCGAGCCGTTCAACCGCTTTTGTGTAAAACATGTCCCTGCCGCCGAGAAGCGAGAGTTTCTCGGTGAGGGTCATTTTTTCGATTCTATCCGTTGTTTTCTTATGTGTTTTCAATCGGTTTTATCCCTAAATAATGAGAAGAAAATGCGACACGCCACACAATAATAATATATTGCGTGAATTAATTTGTCAAATATATATCATTTTCCATGATTTTTGCTTGATTTACAAACAGAAAATTGAGTACACTGATATTATCAGGATACATCAGGAAATGAACAGATTCTTTACTTATGGCAGGGTTGGTGCATTGAATACTTTCGGGATAATCAAAAAGACTCTCTTTTTTTCGACATTCCTTACTCTATTTGTCGTTATTTCAGCGGCGGATGTTCTCATTGTGGAAACACAGCCCTCTTTTTCCGATACAGGCTTTATCACCTCAAACGGCAAGGTCTATTTGCTTGTTGAGGTCGAAAGCCTGAAAACCGCTGGCAACCTTACGCATGTGAGCAACAATCACTGTCAATATCAGGATTTTCACTATCTCAGCCCCAACGGCTGGGTTGAGTGCCAAATCCAGGTTCCGCAATCGGGTAATTACAACGTGCTTACCCGACTGGTTCAACACGGCAATACCGGTCCGAAGGCTCGATTGCGTTTGGACGGTGCGGAGAAAGGAATCATTGAAGGCAGAGGCTGGAAACAGCTAACGTTTTATATGAGTTCCGGGACACATACGCTTCGTTTTGAAGAAGCCGGGTCTGGATCGACGGCCTGGCCGCTGCGTCTGGTGGGGATCGACAGCATTGCGGTTACAAACAACCTCTCGTGGGAACCCCCGGAGACGCTGAGTACCCATCCCTATACGGGTAACCAGTACTGGTGGGAAAGGCCCAGTGCGGATTTACCCCAGGTAACGGTGCATATCGGCACCAAAAGCAGAACCTTCAGCGGGCAGTGGGACTATTCAAGCCTGCTGTTGATTGACTCAGCGAACGGCTCCTCCCAGGCCAGCATCGATTATTCTCAAAGCGGCGACAATTTTGCCGGAGAGCCGTTTACAGGTATTTCCGTTGAACCGGCAGACAGTACACGGTATCGCGTGGTCAGTAATGCCGGGCTGCTCGATCGGAACCGCCATGCTATCACTCCCAACTATGATATGGTCAATGATGAGGTAATCGCAGAGATTCCCGCCGGGCAAAACGGCTATATCCAGGTGCAAAGATATGACGGCTCCGTGGTTCGGCAATTAGCCTCCGGGATGGAAGAATGGGATGGAAAGGTTTCAGATCAACCGTATGCGGATTTTGCCCAGAAACTGACCTACCTGCTTCGGTTTCATCCAGTAAGCGGCTCCACGAAGGATTTGTACAGCACCGTTTACTGCGATCCACTGACTTTGGGGCACGTTAAGCCCCGTGTGCTGGAATTCAGCCCTAATGGAGATGATGTTTATGACAAGGCGATAGTCAATTATCAGGCACTATCTTATCGCAGTGATTATTCCATTGTCGTAAAAAACGACCAGAACCAAACAGTCCGAACGCTGGCTTCCTCGAATCCAATTGAATGGGATGGAAAAAACAACTCCGCGCAATTGTGTTCGCAGGGTGATTATTCCATCGAGATTTCGCTTGGCGGCGATTTCAAGGCTGGATCCCGGGTTCGCCTGCTTAACCGTCCTGCAACCCCTTCGGGGCCATGGCAGCCCACGTTTTTCCCGCTGGGCATGTGGACGATTACCGGGGATGGTTATTCCACCGCCTCCATGAACGATATTGCCGCTCACAATTGCAACGCCATTCGCGTAACGGCGACAGGAACCAGTGGAGGGACCGCTGCGGGATTTATCGACAGTGCAGATCAATACGGACTCAAGGTGTTTGTCTCGTTAAGTTCACTCGCACACAACCTTTGCGACATGGACATCGCCCCTTCCGAACCGCAACTGGAAAGCATCCTGGCACCTTATATCAATCCTCTGAAAAATAAGCCTGCGCTTGCCGGATACTATCTGCTGGATGAGCCGCCTTACGTGGAAGAGTGGGGATACCGGCTGCGGGCGATCCAGCAGGTGATTCATTCGCTGGACCCTGCCCACCCTGCGAGCAACTGCCTGATAGGGCACGATTCCCGCATCAGCGATTATTCGCAACAAATCAAACCGAAACTGCAACTGATTGATGTGTATCCGGTGTCTGACAACCAGGTTGGCGGGCCGGGGGATTTTTACCATATCTGGGGATACGGCTGGGGCACAGACCCGATGGAAATGCTCGAGTATACCGACTGGGCGATGAGCTTTGTAGAGCCCTATGGAGCGGGCACCTGGTGGATTCTGCAGGGACACCGCAATGACGGGCAGCTTGAATATCCCACGCCGGCAGAGATACGATTACAGGTCTGGCTGGGGCTGACCCGCGCAGTCAAGGGCTTTTTCTTCTTTGCCTACGAAGACCAATTGCCCAACTGGTATGGCCTGCGAGCCGCCTCACAGGCACCGCTGTACAATGCCCTGAGTGACCTCTACGGGCGGCTGGACCCTTTGATCCCGGTATTGCTGAGCCTGAAAAAGGATGACTTTAATGTATCGGCCCAGGGCGGCGGCATTCTGCCTGCGATTCCGCCGAATTTCCCGGGGTATCCCAATGCTGAGATTGCGGCATTGCAAAGCGAGGATGGAACGAAAAAGTATATCGTCGTGGCCAACCGCAACTGTACAAGTTCGAGCAATATCACGATTCATTCACTGACCTACGGCGACCGTATGCTTCGCGACCTGGAAACCGGCACGGAATACCCGATGAACTCCACGATCCTGTTCGAACCGGGGGATGGGAAGATTTTTGAAATCATCCTGGACGGCCAGCAGATTCCCAGTACGCCCACGGGACTTTCGGTGATCGAAAAAACGGACAGTACGATTTCATTTGACTGGGTACCCAGTTCGGACGACGGGCAAGTGATGGGCTACCACATTTACTGCAACGACATTTACCTTGAAAGTTCGGCTTCGCCCCCTTTTGTACATCGCTGCCTCGATTCCCAGACCAATTACACGTATCGAGTCAGCGCGTATGATGACGAGCAAAATGAATCCGGTCTCTCACTTCCACTGGCGGTGAGCACTTCTTACACGGGCGACCTGAATGGGGATATGGAAGTTAATCTTGACGATTTCTTTGTTTTTTCCCAGAACTGGCTGCTGCCGGACATCTGCGATCCGGGTAATTTTGACCGCTTTGCCTCCGTTGACATCAAGGACTTTTCTTACCTTGTCCGTGAAATCGAGGCGTTTGAACAACTGGGAACCGGACTCACGGGCGCATATTACGATGGCCTGCATTTTACCAGCTATGTGTTTACAAGGGTCGATCCGCAGGTTAATTTTGACTGGGGCCAAAATTCTCCGGGTGCCCCGATGGGCGCAGATACCTATTGTGTACGTTGGACGGGAAAAATTTATGCCCCGGTCTCTTCGGCCAATTACTTTTTCTATACTCATAGTGACGACGGTGTGCGTTTGTGGGTAAACAACAATCTCATCATTGACAACTGGACCGACCATGCCGCGACCGAAGACAGCGGAAGAGCATTTCTAAGCGGGGGCGTTTTGTACGATATCCAAATGGAATTTTATGAAAACGGCGGAGACGCTCTCGCGCAGTTAAGCTGGTCGTATCCCGGTCAGGAAAAAACGATCATCCCGCAAACACATCTGTACCCGAATTAGCCGGTTCTGGACTCCCGATCCAACCTCAGGGTATTATCCAGTTCATAACGGCATTCAATTTCCTGTGGATATGAAATATCGAGAAGGCTTATATCCCCATATCGCCTGACATGAATGTTTATCACACCATACGGCGTGGGAACTTTGCCGGAGAGATGATCCAGTCCGCAGGTTTGCGGCGAAATTGTAAACTCTTTCCATCCCGGCTTTTGCGGCCTTACGCCCAAAAGAATCGACTGGTAAAACCAGATCGGAAGAGCCGACCAGCCGTGACAGAGGCTGCCGGCCCCGTCAAAATCATCGGCCCCTTTGATCGTTTCCCAGAAACTCGTCGCCCCCTTTGACAACATGTATCCCCATTTGTCCTGAATATCTTTCAGAATGAAAGGAGCGTATTCTTTGTCGGTATCCAGTAAGGCACGGTAGACAAATCCGAGCATGGACAGCGTTGCAGGGACAAGGCTGGAATCCGAAATCAGCTTTTCACAAACCTGCTTGTGCTGACCGGGCTCGAAGACGCCGTTGCCCATTGCCAGCGCGTGGGTCAACTGTGAGTATCCGGCCGGGTGGGGAGTGACGCTGTCGCAGATACGCGTACTGTGGTCATCCACAAAGAATTGCCGCAAAGCGATACGGATTTTATCCGCAAGAGCTGCATAGTTGTTTGCCGAGGCCGGATCCTGATTGGCTATTGCAATTTGAGAGGCGTTTGTCAATGCCTCGATGAAGAAAAGATTCAGGCAACTGTCAATTTTTCCGGGCGGATCTTTATGGAACGGGCCTCCGCCGTCAAGATTTTTCGACCACTCGTAAAAATTCCAATACGATTCATCGCAAAGATTGGGCAGTATGCCATCAGGATTGAGGCTGTCTGTCCAGCCCTGGATCATCTTCTGCACCAGGGGATAGAATTTTGTGACCAGCTCTTTTTGGCCGCTGTGCAGATAATGTTCCCAAATCGTGGAAATCCATATCATCGAAAAGGACGGAATCGTCAGCGGAACCTGGGCGGGGGCACACAATTCAAGGTATCCATCTTCCCGGACGGATCGACCGAGAAGGTCAAATGAAACGCGGGGAAAGTCGTATTCCCCGAAAGCCAGATAGCCCAACAGTGCCTGGTTGCGGGCATCCATGGCATAGAGAGACTGCTCACGCCAGGGAGAATCCTCATAATGCTCAAACATGCACAGCCGCAATGTACGAACTGCAACTTCGTAAATCTGATTGTGAAGCGAATGGCTGGATTGAAACTCCCCCCTCGGCTCAAGGGGATAGGAAACCGGAATCAAACCAGCGTAAAATAATTGCACGCCATCGGGGCCGGCATTCGTGATATGCAGCTCGATATACCGGGTACCGGTCCGCCGCATCGGCATGGTCCACTGCTGGCGTCCCTGCTTGCAGATATATCGGTCGGCGAAATTCCGCCCGTCAATCCACGCACGAACCCTGCCATCCTCGATGTGTTCACCATGGGCGATATCGATGACGGTTCCCCGGGCCGCATACAGGTCGAGGGTGATAAAGCCAACCTCTTGCCGACCCAAGTCCACGAGGGCATACATACCGCCGGAACCATCATCACTCAATTGAACACCATTCGCGTTTTCCCCGGTCCCCGCTGAAAGAACATGCCTGCGTTGATCTTTTGTCACAAAATTGTCATTTGCAACTGTCCGGGCATATGAATCGTATTCTTTAGTTCTCTTAAATGTGCCGGACTGTATGATTTCCGTTGGACAGGGTTCCAGGATAGAAAGCTTTTTCAGCGGCCTGGGGGATAGGGACTGCCAATATCCCGACTGCGGACCGGCGATTTCCGTTGCCGGCTGCCAGCCGCTTGCCTCGTAGTCCGGCTGGGTCCAGTTGTCCTCTTTTGCGGCATTGTAGTGCATGGTAAATGAATGCTGTACCGTAACCAGGTCGGTCATTCCGCTCAGGCAGGCTGGGCTTTGGCGAATTTGCCATGAACGATCACTTTGAAAGTGGTCAGAACCGTTGACTCCGGCAAAGAGGATACCGGGCATTCCTTCGCGGTAGTGGCTGGTGCTATGGCCCTGGTACCAGGCGAGAATCGCGATGCAGTTAGTTCCTTTGCGTAAGAATGGAGCGATGTTAATGGTATCGAAGGTTTTCTCCCGGGGATAATCGCGAAACGCCCCGCCTGCGACAAAGGAGCCGTTGATATAGAGACAATAATCCGTATCCACGGAAATGTAGATTGCAGCTTGTGGATCGACATTTTTACATTGAATGCATTTTCGAATGTTGACCCATTGGTTGGGAATCGGCGATGGCTGGTTGAGCCAGATCCATTGTGCTTCTTTAAATAACGACAGGTATTGCGTCACTTGGTGCAGTTCTCCCAGATTGAAAATATGATTTTCGGCCCAAAACCCGCGGCATCAATCATCAGGTAAGTACCATTCGCCGCTGAATGAGGCAAAATCCGAAAAATCAACCGTCATGTCCTCATTGATGTTGCCTTCACTGATCGCCTGGCCGGTGAGCCAATTACCCGACAGAATCCACATATCGAGCAGATTGACAACGCAGTCACAATTCAAATCCACCTGCCACTGGCACGGCTCCAGATCGGGCTGAATATTGTTCATGACTTCCTGAATTTCACTCGGGACCAAGGCCCGGTCGTATATCCGAACGTCATCGATCCTGCCGTTCCAGGTTCCGTAATCATACGCATTGCTCCCAATGTATGCAGGGACCAGCGGATCAAAATCAACCGTGCCCGACTTGGCCATCCGGCCGACTTCCGCGCCGTCTTTGTACAGAATCATATCCTGCCCGTCATACACGGCTGCGGCATGAACCCAGGCACCCAGACCGATCACGCCGTCCGAGGCGACCAGCGCATCGGATACGCCATCGGCTTTGAGCATGAAGCGAAGTTTCACACCCCCGCTGTTGTAGGTACCGAGCATCCAGTAATGTGAAGCCGTTGACGTTCCGGTCGACTTGGATACGATTCGGTTATCCTGCCCGCCGGGCTTGAAGCCGTTGGCATAAATCCACGCGGCAATTGTCATTTCGCTGCTGTCGGTCACATCCAGGGCACCTAAATCGATCTTATCGCCGCTTCCACCACTAAAAGACAGGGCCGAACCGTACCGGCCATCCGCCCAGGCCCATCCTGAGCCGGCGATTGTACCATCGTTGTTATTTGCGGAACTGTCCGGGGCCACGCTGCCCTGGCCCGAATCGAGCGGCCAGTGGCCCACCAGGCCATCCAGCGCCAGCAGTGCATTGGTACGGGCACAGGCACGGTTGCTGGCCTGAGTGGATTGATTGCCATCGACATCCACGGCTGTGACGTGATACCAATAAACCGTATCGGCCTGGACATCCGTATCGGTAAAAGTGCAGTCCGGAACCAAAGCGATTTCGATATCATTTCGGAACACTTTATAGCTTCCTATGCCGACATTATCGCTGGCCGGCTGCCACTGCATTTGAACGTCCACGGCACTTTTTGCGGTGATTTTCAGCAGCGACGGAGCCGTAGGCAACTGCAGGTCAAACGTCTGGCCGCAAGCGGGAGCGCTGTAGGATGACGATGCCGTATCGTTGTAGGATTGAACCTTGTAACAATAGGCTGCATCCGGGGTCAGGCCGGTATCGGTAAAGGTTATTTCAGTTGTGGTGTCAATAAAGGTCCCGTCCTGGTAATAGACATGATATCCAAGCGGTGTGCCCCCTGCCGCCGGTGGGTTCCATTGAAGAGTGATTCTGGTTTCCGTGCTTTCCGAAACGGTCAGATTCTCCGGCGGCTCCGGCGGGTCGTCTGACGAATCCTGCAGTTCGAAGATTCTGCCGTCACCGGGCCGGTAAGAAAGGGGTGTATCCAGCGCATAAATCATGCCGCTTTCGAGGTCTTTGATGCGATCAAATCTGCCGGATTGGAGGGTCAAAGCCTGGCTGTTAACACAATCCTGGTTGATCACGACGGCGTAGAATGTGTCGCCGGTGTTTTTCATCAGGGTGCTGACATAGGGCGTGCCCCCGCCGGTGACAAAACAGGCATCCGGGGCTTTCTGGGTTTGCAGCAGGGTTGTTTTGAGCGGAATCACTCGTCCGGCCAGGTCCGCGACTTCATCGTAATCGTCCGCACGGGCCGGGTCTTTAAGGCCCAGCCAGCCCTGGCTCGGGTCGGAACTGGTCGAGTAAATGAACCAGAAAATGCCCTTGGCTCCTTCGCCAATCGCGGTCCAGAACATGCGCCGCATCTCCTCGAGTTCCGGCTGACGCAATGAAAAAGACTGACCGCTTCCGAATGAATGGGCCTGCAAAATAAACCAGATCGGCGTCTGGGCGGGCTGCTCCTCGACCACCGTTCGCGTGTAGGAAACAAAATCCAGGTGAGAATAACCGTAGCCGTTCATGGTAAAATCGCCGATGCTGCTGCCCCAGGCACAGGGATAGACATCAATAATCAGTACCGGCGGCTGAGATTCATTAAGGTGCGGTCCGACGCGGTCGATGCCGATGAGCACCGGTGCCGACGGCCGGGCAGGGTCAAGCTGGTAAAATGCATCCGTCAGCAGGCCCAGTTTTGTCAATCGGTCCAGCCCCGGTTCATCGGTAGTGTAATACAGCTTCAAACAGTTGTAGCTGCTCCAGGCATCCACGATTTGACCGGCAGCGGCCAGTGCATTGCCTGAATTCGCGGCAACGGAAGAAGGCCACCAGGTCTGTTCGAGGGTACCCGCGGGGCTTAGATAAATATCGAACCCTTTGTTCTCCCCCGCCGAAAGAATATGTCCGCAGTTGTCCGCCGAGCCGTTGACGACCATGATGCCGTCAAGGTTGTGTGCTTTGAGGTCATCAATGGATTGGGAAAACTGGAAATAGGAACCGATCCAGGGGTGATTTTCAAACATACCCAGCGGAAAATGATCGACCTGCGGCAATCGCGGAGGCACCCATTCTATGGTAACACTATCCCCGGTAAGGCCCGGCGAAGCGGCCGTCACCGTGCAGCTTCCCGCTGACGATGGTGCGATCACGTTAATTATTGCCTGACCGTCTACCGCCTGAACAGGATTCTCGCCGCTCAGTGTGCCGGTCCCGCTTAGCTGGAAGGTTACGGTATGCGTTGCCCCTGTGACACGCTGGCCGTCCGAATCGGAGATCTGCGCGAGCACGCGTGAAAGAGTGACGCCGTCAGCAATGACTTTTTTCGGATAGGGTTTACATATAATCTTCACTGCCGGGCCGGCTGCGGCGAAACCAGTTATTACGAACAGCACAAAAAAAAAAGTTGAAATGAAATGTCTCGCAGCGTCTTTATGGCAAAAGTGATTTTTCAAACGCATCAATGGAATCACCTCTTTACTATCTTTTTCCGCTTGGATAAAATTCCTTTTCGAGTTTCTGCATGTGATCCACAGAGTCGGCATGTCCGTCGCAGTAGAGATAATTCAGCACCCTTGAGTGTGTTGCCGCCCAACCGTGGTCGTCATCGTAGGTCCACCAGCCAGTGTGTTCATTCCATTTTCCGCGGTAAGCCGCCCCGTTATTCAGCGGCCAGTCCGATTGGTTGTGCAATTCAACAATGATAATCTTATCCTGTATAGAAACCACCTGGGATGCTTTCAATGCGGGCTTTCCGGGAATCGCCGAAGGGCCGCCGCCTATTTTTCTTGCACTTAGGAACATATTCGGATTGCCGCTGTAACTGAAGCTGGTCCTTTGATCCGTTCGGGCCAGGTTGCCGCTGACCAGTTCCATTTCAAATTTATGGTTTGGGCAGTGCCCGACCGAATCGGCTCCCATGCGTTCCCCAAGCGTGGCGCTGGTACCGATTTTACTGTCATGGAACTGGATATAAGGAGCGATCAGCCCCCACCAGGTTTCCGTGCTGGCGACTTCAAATTCCGTTTTGCCAAACATCGGGCCGGGATTTCCAGTGATATTATGACAGGGATAACGGTCATTGTTGGCAACGGTATAGGCTACAAGGGCAATACCGACTTGCTTCATATTGCTCATACAGGTAATTTTTCTCGCAAGGCCTTTCGCCTTGTTGAGTGCTGGAATGAGAATCGACATCAGCAGAGCGATAATGGAAATCACCACGAGCAATTCGATCAGTGTAAAGCCTTTGAAGCGTTTCATAGCTACAACTCCCTAACTGAAGGGATATGGCTCACCCCTGCCCTCTTTGGCAGGGGTGAACGCATCGTCATTGTTATTTTACGGCATCGGCATGCAAACCGGAGGTGTACAGTCGAGCCAATGCAATATAAAGCTTGCGAAATCTTCGATATCCACAATGCAGTCCTGATTGAAATCCATTTGCGGGTACCCATAATCACCACATTCAGGTGTAGTGATTGAGAGGCTTACATTGTCAAACTGCCAGGTGACCACCCCATCACGATTACCGAGGAAGATTTCATCTACACTTTCAATCTGCCTAAAGTTCGGCCAGCTTGCCGCAAGCATGCCGTCGATCTTCACAGTAACCCCTGACCACGGATCGAATACCATTTCAATCGAATTGGTCCAGCGGTCACCAATTCCCGGATCCCAGCTCAAGACCTGGTTGGGTTCACCCGGCAGGAAACTCCACCACGGATCGTCACCGTTGCCTGTCGGATCATCTGACACCATAGCCATAAACCCACTGTTACCATAATATGCTTGATTCGGTGAAGGAATTTCAACATAATAATCTGCGGAATCAGCATCCCGAAATCCGATTTCAAGTGGAAAACTTCCCGTAGTACCGTTAGGCTGATGGACATCTACTGTCAATGTCACAATATCACCGGGGGTCGTCGCGGGGAAACTTTTACTGATTCGTGCTCCCTCATCCGCACTGGCCAGTTTGCCGGGCTGGGCACCCCAGGGGCCACCGCCTGCTTCGCCGGATACATGCCAGGTTCCGCTTTCAATCGTCCAGTCGCTGATGTCTTCATCTTCAAAATCATCACGAAGAATATAGGGCTGTTCCACTTCTACAGTTACATCATCGATAAACCAGCTTACCGTCCCCGTGTGCCAGAGGGTGATTTTATCAATCGTGCTCAGGCCGTTGAAGTTTGGCCACTGACCGACAAGAACGTCATCCTTGTAGTATTTCACACCGGTGAGGGGATCAAACTCGATTTTAATGACCTGAAAGGCCCGGCTCTGATTGAGATTTTCTCCGGCCGTACCGACATGCTTGATATAGGTCTGCTGACCGCCATCCCAGACATAGCTCATAAATCCGGAAACACCACCATAAATCGTTGCACTCGGACTCATTTCCCAGTCATAAAAACCGACACCCTGTTCTTCAATTGCCACATCAAAATGAAAAGAAGCATCCGTCGAGTCAGTCTGCTTCAACTTAAACTCAATCGTTACAAAATTGTCCTGCAGAGGATCGGGGCCCTGACCATTCCAGTCGATTGCAATTTCGGTGAAGGCCTGGGTTCCAAACGCAAGCATCCCGTAATAGGCTTCTTCCGGCAGAGTATTGGGGTCCGGAAGGTCATCGGTCGGACGGAAATTGCCGATATCAGAACCGTCCGCTGCGAATACGCCTGTATGCACACTCCAGGCCGGGTCCGCGGTATAATCCCCATCCTCAAAATCATCGCTTACCACAACCTGGGCCCATGCCAAACAGGCAAAAAATGATACGAGCAGAAAAATCAAAAATCTTTTCAACATAATCTCTCTCCTTTAAACCTCGCCCTAATTAATAGATTAATTCACGAAACTCATCTCTCTTCAGTGATGCTCTTTTTCGTAACGTTATTTTTCATAGTATCTTTTGCTTCTCTGATCACCGTCTCTCCCGGTATCCAGGATGCGTGTAATGCATGATTGTTGACCCTTGATTTCGCCGTCTGCAGTAAACCCAAAAGGTTATTGACGATCACTTGTGCGAGTTTATCCCTGTCAAATTCCATCCGGCTCCAGTCATATTGCGGCGGCAGCGGATATCCGCGATTGCTCAGTGAGATAACGCCTAAATCCACACCGGGAACGATATTTTGCATATCCAGGTACTCTGCAACCCCGACCATTACGTTATCGTCAGACACATAAATGGCATCCGGTGCATCCGGACCGCTTACCAGTTCTCGTGTCACCCCGATAATCTGTCCCACGCCCTCCCGGCTGAACACAGCTTTTCGATAGGAAAGACCCGCCCGACTCATTGCATGCTCATAAGCAGCCTGCTCGTGCCTGCTTTCAGAGTGGTCGATGCCGATGAGGGAGATTTTCTTATATCCGGCTTTCGAAAACTTACTGACTGCTCTTTCAATGGCCTCGGTAGTATTGAAAAAGATAAACGGCTCATGCTCGATGGGTGCAATTCCTGACAGATAATAAACCACAGGGATGTTTTTCTCCCCAATAGCTTCCTGGAAAAGACCGCCGACTTCATTGGTCACAATATAGCCGTCACATGTGTCTTCCTCAATTTCTTCACGTAAGGCGGAAATGGGTTTGCGCTGATTGGTATCAAAATCAGCTAAAACGGAATGAACCGTCAGCCGATGGCCAAAAATGCTGACTGCTCGGGAAACCGCACTGAGCAATGACTGCTGGATGGGTTCGTTGATGCTGTAGTCCGTCCACAGACCGATATGAAGCTTGATCTTTGGGGGTGTGATATCCGTATTGCCGTTCTCATCCAGCGGAGAAAGCAATTGCTCGGCCGATTCAAGCATACGTTCTGGAAGACTGGCGGGCGCTTTGGCAACACGACGAACAAAAGTCCCGCTGCCGCGGCGACGGAACAAAATCCCCTCACGCACCAACTGCTCCAGTGAGCTGCGAATCCGAGACTCACCAACACGAAACATCTTGGCAAGCTCCCTTTCGGACTTCAAACGACGTCCGGATTCGCAAGGCGGCTGACTTAGAGTGTACTGAATCGTTTCTGTTATTTTGTCTGTTTTCATCTTTGATCCTTCAAGCAATGTATCACAATAACTACGTGCAATCAATACTAATTTCTTTATTTATTGAAAATTTTATTCTAAAACCAATTTAAAGATATAGATGCACTTATTTTGCAACAAACCAAAACATAACTGCATTATTACGTAAACCCATTTGCCACAGCATATTAACACATTTTTAACCCTAACGCAAAACAAGACTGAACCACTAAATACATGAAGCAATTATAGCACATTGCTTCAAAATATGCAAAATTATTAATCCTTTTTCCGAAAACAAATCTAATATTTGTTGTTATTTTTGCCACAAAACACCATTAAGCGAATCAATTTAAATAATTAATCTAATCATTTAAGAAAATTGGGCAATTTAACTTGATTTTTCATCATATCGGACTCATAATGGGCCTGTCGGCCCTGAGAGGCTGATGAAAACAGGGAAAACAATTGATTGTAAAGGGCAATCTATGAAGATCAGGCGACTCTTTTTACCCATAGCATTAATTCTCCTATTCCTAAATCCATGTATCATGGCTGAAAAAATAATCTGTGTCAGCGAAACCTCGGAAACGACTGATTCTTCCTATTATAATGGAAAAGGCTTCTACCTGTATCTGCTCGAAAAATACCTGTCCCCTGCCGCAATCCTTCATAAAGATTTTGAAGTAACACAGGTCGGCTGGAAAGAAGCCCCGCAACACCTCAACCAATGCGGCAATTATGATGCTGTAATCTTCTGGGAAACCCCCTGCAAAATCCGTGACAGCCGAAATAACGACCCATATCATCGGGATATGGACGTAATTCCTGATGCAACCGCCGAAAAACTGATTGATTATGTCAACAATGGCGGTGCCCTGATCGTGGCCGGCGGAGTGACGAATTATGGTAACGGCCACCCTTCGCTGGGTGTGGCGGTCCCGCACCCCGGAAAAAGGGAATATATCGGATACGCTGATTCTCCAATTGCCGCGATACTCCCTGTTTATGTCCAATCCAATACAATCACAATTTCACCGCTAAAGACGATTACATCCGTACAATCTCCCCTGTTAACGGGTATTAATGTAAGCGTGTGGCCTGTCAATGCTTACCATAAGACAAAAGCCAAAAACAAAGCGGAAGTACTGGCCCAATCCGCAAAAGGCGATCCGCTGATTGCCAGGTGGCAGATTGGAAAAGGGAAAGTTGTCGCTGTTACAGCCGCCCCGAGGGCGAATACACTTGTAACCGGGGAGAAAGAAGCGAAAAATCCCATTTGGCCCACAGAGGCGATCTTATGGGACCGAATCATCCGCTGGGCATTGGATAAGCCGTTTCTTACTGGGGATGGGGAATCGAAACTGGCCGACAAATACAGTAAAATTGTCGCTTCTCCATTGGGCCTGCCGGAAGGTTTTCGCCTGGGGGAATACCCGTACGCAGCCCATATTCTCGACGCCGTTGTGCCAGACAACCTGCAACTGCTTCCCTACAAATACTTTACGGACCTGCATTTCAATCATATCATCATGCAGAGCATCCAGTCGGAGGGAGATGTCAAAACACCATCCGGCAGAAAATCACTCCAGCAGTGGTGTCAATATCATCATAAAGCCTTGGAAAATAACAACTTATACATGATTCTGCACCCAAGCCTAGCCGAGGAAGTCAGGCACCACCATTCGGACCCGAACCTTTGGGCTCAGAAAGTCCTGCCTTCCGGGAAATACGCATTGCATTACACGAACCCTAATCCCTGCCCATACAATGAATTGGTACAGCATTTCACGAAAAAACAGATGTATGCGTTTATGTCCGCTGTAGCGCCCTACCAGAGAATTCGGGGAATCTTCCCGGAGGATGAATGGGCGTGGATTCTGGGCTATCGCAATCCGTATGAAGGCGGACAGGGAATCGGCTGTTATAGTCCGTGGGTCAATGAACGCTTTAAAAAGATTACCGGCCACGACGCCCCTAAGCCCGTGTTTCGTGAAAAGGGCTATGTCGCCCCGGAAGACGATCTTTGGCTGCGATGGTGCATGGAGATCCGCCAGGACGCCTTTAAAGAGTACAATGAAATCATTACAAGCCTTGCCAGAGACCAGAGAGAGGATTACCTGGTCAGCAGTTATCCCGGTGGATTTGAAGGCAATACCGGCCTGATGGTCGAGGAGGTATACCTGGACTGCTGGCGTCAAAGCCCCCTGCTGGCGGTTGAGCGCATGGACATGCGAAGCAATTTCCGCATGGATACACTCCGGACAAAGCTTCCGGTGTGGGCCCTGATCGGCATTTTTCGGATGCCGGAAGATAAGTCCATCTACCCGGAAACCATGCGGCTAACTTGCGGGCTGTGCCTGGGCAGCGGCGCGAAAGGGATTATCCTGTGGAACTCTGTCAACCTATGGGGCCAGTACTACCAGCATCCAAATCGCGACTGGCTTGAAGTGGAGGCAAAACGACTCGGGGACTACCTGCACAAATTCGGGCCGATGTTCCTCGAACTGGAAAAGGCGCCGGCGGATCTGTGGATCCTGTCCGGTTGGTTTTGGATCAACAGTTTCGATAATTACCTGCACATTCCGCCAGATGACACCCGCGGCTACAGCAAGGAAACGCCCTGGTGGCATATCCAGATTTCGGACATAGCGTGTCC
>CAYVUI010000056.1:0-29141 GCA_964454745.1 uncultured Pirellulales bacterium
TAAAATCATAAAAATCTGCGTCATCAGCGTTTCTTATAAAATCGAGTTCCATGTGCTATCCTTGCCTGTGTGCAATCCGAATACTTACCTGCCTGAAAGCAGTTTCGCGTCTTTCGCGGTTTATAAATAATAAAAAAAAGCCCCGGCCGAAGGCCATTCCACAATCTACTCTCCACTTTCTACTTTCTCCCCACTGGCCCAAAGGCCGCACGTCCGGGCCGCTCAACCCTGCCGAAATTCCGGAAGAAAAAATCGTACAAACGTTCGATAGAATTCGTACATTTGTACGATTTAATTCTACAAAGTTGTAAGATTGTAAAAATACACTACAAAAAAGTATCGAAAGCCCAAATTTAATACAAATGTATGAAACGTTTGTATTAAACACTTGTATGAAAAATTCATACAAACGTATGAATTCAACACATATATCTTACCTAGTTTAACAGCGAGTCTCACATCGCTCCCAGCCAATGACTTACCTGTACTGTGCATTGCTGAAGGATCTTCTTGAAATATACTGGCCTGATGTGTTAATATAGGGAATATGGTAAGTTGCTATTTTGCAGTGATGTAGTGGATATGTCCATTATTTATAACAGGAGAAGGGAAATGAAAAATCAAATCAAATCAGTAAAAAATCAAACACTCCTTATTTCATTACTCATTATATTACAGGGCTTTACATTCGCAGAGGTGATCCGGCCAAACCACGATCAGCGGGCACTTCTTACGAGAATGACCCGCAAAAACACACCCCAAAAAGCCCAAATTGATGCAAAAACCTCACTTTCAGACCTGAAAACGCGGGCGAACCAACTCGAAAAGAAGATCGACGAGCTAAAAAACACCATAAACGCCCATAACGACACTGAAAAGCAGCATCCGCTGTTGAAACAATACGATGAAACCCAGGACCAAATCATGAAACTGACCCACAATCTCAACCTGCTCAAAGCGAAGGAAATCTTCGTCGGCCAGCAGATGGAAAAGGCGCATAACCTTGCCCAGCAAAGACTTAGGCTCGATCCGGTCCTAAAGCAGCTCGAGGCCATTGTCCAGGATAACAAGTTGCTGCTGTATGAATTTTTGAGCCAGTCCGGCCAGCGGAAAATCGACATTATCAATATCAAAAACCGCCTTGCCGCCTCGATCGCGGACGTGGAATACCGCAAGCAGGAGATCACTAACACCCTGGAAATAAAGAAGTTAAAGAATGAACTGGCGAAAATCCAATATCACATGGTGGAAACACAAACGGCGGTCAACAACCTGAATAATACCTATAAAACCCTTCAGAATCGGATGGATGCCGATGCCCCGGCCCCGGCAGCAAAAATCCGGCTGCGGAAGGTACTCGTGGAGTATGAAAACACGCTCGAAAGCATCAAAAAGCTGGAATCTGTGAAATAGATGTGAATAAACTCACAGGTTTTCACAAAAAAAATTGACAGAAATGTTCATCTCCAGACATTTGGCAGGCCGATAAAAAACACGTCTTAAGGGCCTGTAAGGCGGATATTTGAAAAAAATTTCCATTTTGGAAGGGCGTATAGGTATTTTTAACTAAAGAAATATTAGCATTTTGCCCGACGTATTGGTAGAATTACTGATGTTGGGGCTCTTAGACATACAAAAATGATACTTACCACCCGCCAGGCAAGGATGCCAGGTGTATTTGGGCATGACGCCCGGGAGCGGTGAACAGCTCCCAGACGGCTTTAGCCGTTGGAAAATATAAGTTTTCTCCCCTCCGGAAAGCATCAGATGAGTCGGCTCGTCTGATGCTTTCTGTATGCGCAGAGCGAATAATGGATATTGGGGGTAGGGAAACAATCGGTAGATTCGTCTTCGGCTGGGAGCAAAACGAAGCTCGCAATGGTAAAATGGGTAAGGTGTATGGAGCGATTTCGTACAAATGTACGATTTTTGTAGTACAAGTGTATCATACGTTTGTATCATACAAATGTACGATTTTTGGGGGTGCGATACACTTGTGTTGTGTGCGGTCAACTCAACTGCAATATGAGTAGAAATACTCAATTTGCGAAAATGCGGGAATATTTGCATAACGTTTATCCGCTTTCTTTGATTACCTTATAGAAACCAAACTCTGGATATTATAAAGGTAATCATGGCTGAAAAAACAGAGATATTCGAGGATTCATTTCAAAAGGCCCGCGGGGGTGAAAAGCAGCATCTCGAAGAGGTGGCACGCTCAACGCGAACGCGGCTTCGGGGTTATGTGCACCGGGTGACGCTGGACGAGAACCTGACAGAGGATATCGTGCAGGAGAGCATGATGGATGTGTTCCGGGTTTTCGGCAAGATTAAGAATACGGATCATCTGTGGGCGCGGCTGTACCTGGCGGCGAACAGCAAGATCAAGAATCATTACGGCCGGCAGTGGAGAAGGGCGACGAAATACCTGGCTGACGTGGAAGGTGAACTGGAGGACCGCAAGGCGCCCAACGGGCTCGAGGATGTGGTTACCGAGGAGCTTAAGCAGATTGTGAATGAATCGGTCGGCAAGCTCGAGCCGCGGCAGCGGGCGGTGATGACGATGCGGTGTTATGAGAAGCTAAGCTACCGACAGATCGCCAAAGCGCTGGACTGCAATGAACTGGCGGCGCGGGCGCTGTTTTTCCGGGCGAAAAAGGATCTGGCGAAGAACCTGGCCGGCAGCGGGCTTGGCAAGGGTGCGCTGGTGCTGGCACTGGTATTGTTCGGCAAGTTGACGGCACCGACGCAGGCGGCAGCGGCGAATGTGACGATAGCGGCATCGGCATTGAATGTGGGATTGACGGGCGCGGCGGTGGGAACGGCGGTAAGTACCAAGGCGATTGTGGGGATCGCAGCGGCGGGTGCACTGGCGGCGGGTACGGTGATGATGGCGACGGATGGGCCGGCGGAATGGGCCGCAGAAACGCAAGCGGTGCAGGCCCCGGTGATGACGGCACAAGCGGGCCAGCAGCAGGGCGAAATGACGGAGCGTTGGTATTATTATCCGCAAGAGTCGAGCGATATCGTGATGAGCAAGGTCATGCGGTACGATGAGGACGGAGAAAAGGCCTACTGTGAGTGGTTACAGAACCATGAGAAGAACCTGTATTATGATTCGCAGGATGGGGCTGTGTACCTTGTGAATCACCGGGCTTGGTTGCGAGAGACGGCGATTTTGCCCAGCGACCCGGCGGGACTGCGGCAATTTATCGCGGGCGTGCAGGGGCAAGGTGCGGACACGATGGGCAGCTTTGGGGCTTTTGCGAGACACGGGGCGGGGCTTTTGGTGACGGAGAAACCGGGAGAGGCGGGGAAGGTCATTACGGAGACGGCGTATCATTCTAATATTACATCGGAGAATTACTTTAACTTTGACTGGCCGGCGGGGACCGAGGTGGTGGACCGGCGGGATGCGATGCACCGGCAGGGCTGGTGCGGGTTCACGATGACCGGGCGGATTGGCGGTACGGAGATCCGCGGGCAGGGATTTATGCCGTTTGTTTACACGGTGTATGAGCGGTATCGCCCGTGGTTGCGGGTTACCATCGGGGGGGAGAAGTACGCGGACCGCAGTGCGGGGACGCTGTTTGCGGGTTTATCGCGGCCGTGGCAGGGGCTGCATACGATCGATACGGTCCGCAGGGATGCGGCGAAAGAACGATTGGCGTTTACGATGGAATTCAACGAGGATGAAACGATCGGTACGGTGACCGTGGCCGACGGTGCGCTGCGGATGGTGTATACGATTGATATGGAGCGGGACCTGCTGGAGCGGGTGGTGTACGAGGGGGCGGTAACGGGAGAGATACGCTTTACGTATACGGAAAAGATACCGGGCGGCTTGCAGGCCCCGAGGCGAAATGTGATACCCAGGCGGGAACTTGAGGGGTTACAGTGGCCCCTGGCGCTTTTGGATAGCAAGTAAGAGGCGGATTGTACCGGAAGGCCTATGCCGCGGAGGGCCGGAGGGGAGATTCGCAGAGTTATGAATTGTTCATGGAATGAAAAATTAACCGGAAAGTAAGGAGAACAGGCATGAAAAGTGTACGGCTTTTAATTGGAATTGTCAGCGTTTTGATGCTGACCACGAGTGTTTTCGCGATGGATATGGCGATGGTGTATGTGAATGAGCCGAATTTTGTCGGCTGGATGGGTAAGTATGAAGTAACGAATGAGCAGTATTGCGACTTTTTGAACGAGGCTTTAGCTTCGGGAGATGTTACTGTTAATGGCGGGATTGTTTACGGTGCTAATGGCTCAAATGCTGGCGAGGATTTTGTGGGGCAGGTGTATTTTGAGACTTACCAAGCGGATTCAGACAGCCAGATCAGTTATGACGGAAACTCTTTTTCGGTTCGCAGCCGTGACGGGTATTCTATGGGAGGTCACCCAGCGATTGAGGTAAGCTGGTATGGTGCTTTAGCTTTTTGTAACTACTACGGTTACAGGCTGCCTACAGAGTGGGAATGGCAGGCTGTGGCAGATTATGACGGCAGCTATATTTACGGCTGTGGCACTACAATCGATCATAATAATGCGAATTATGACAGGGATAATCCTTTAAATCTAAGCATTCGACCTTTTACATCTACGGTCGGTTATTATGGCATATATGGTTATGGAATATGTGACATGGCTGGAAATGCCTGGGAGTGGACCAGTACTGTTAGTGGTGACTTCCGCGTTCTTTGCGGCGGTGGCTGGGGGGGGGACGGTGACTGTCAGATAGCACAACAGGACTATTATAGCCCAGACAGTACAAGCAACGACCAGGGTTTTCGTGTTGTGTCTGATTCTGATATGCAGTGGGTGTATGTGGAAGACCCGGGCGTAGATGATACTGGAGATGGTATTCCGGACCATGAACCTTTCAAGGGCTGGATTAGCAAATACGAAACGACTAACGCACAATACTGTGAATATCTTAACGCGGCATATCCTTCACAGATAAAAGTTGAGAGCGGAGTGGTATACGCGATTGATGACAGCACCAACAGTGAGCCTTATTTTGAAACATATCCGACAGATGCAGATAGCCAAATAACCTTTAATGGAAACTCATTTACTGTTCGCAGCCGCGATGGTTATGATATGGGCACTCATCCTGTTGTTGAGGTAAGTTGGTACGGAGCAAAGGCGTTTTGTAGTTACTATGGTTACAGACTTCCGACAGAATGGGAGTGGCAGGCGATTGCGGATTATGACGGCAGTTACACTTATGGTTGCGGTATGACAATAAGTTGTGACAAAGCTAATTATTGTCCCGGAGGTAATTATTATGATAGCTGTAATCCTCTTGGTTTCTCAAGTGATCCATTTACTACACCAGTGGCTTATTATCCAGCTTACGGATACGGAATTTGTGATATGGCTGGAAATGTTTATGAATGGACGAGTAATAGTTATACCGGAGGCGGTGGCTTTTCTGGGGATGAGGAAAGGAATAGAGTTTATTATAGAAGCCTTCACGATCCAGATTTTACACATGTGAACTGCGGCTTTCGTGTTGTGGATATTCGTGAGTATCATGTGGACGGTGTGACGGGTGACGACGGCAATGACGGCCTTACCCGGGATACGGCTTTTGCAACGATTCAGCATGGAATTGACACGGTGGAAGACGGCGATACGGTCCTGGTGTGGCCGGGGATTTATGAAGAGGCGTGCGATTTTGTGGGCAAGGCGATTACAGTAACCAGCGCGGCGGACGCGGCGACGGTCCGCAACCCGGGCGGATACGCGTTCTCGTTCTCCAACGGGGAGCAGGCGGACAGTGTGCTGAGCAACCTGGTGCTGGCCGGCGGCATGTTCGGTGTGTATGCCGATACAGGGTGCAGGCCGACACTGAAGAATTTGACGGTTGCGGATAATGATTTCGGCATTGACTGCCACGCGAACGCGGACCCGGCGATTGTCAATTGTATTTTGGCCAATGACACCGGCGATTTAAACAACTGCGATGCGCAGCATAGCTGGGTACAGCAGGACGGCGGAACCGGCGGGTTAGAGGCTTACTACAAACTTGACGGCACCACCGGTGCAGTTGTTGACGAAACCGGGAACCACAACGGCACCAACAACGGGGCCACAAGGGGTGTACCCGGAATGGTCGGAAATGCATTTGAATTTGATGGTGATGATTATGTCAGTACGGATTTAATTCCATCTAATTACACTACAGTATCTTTATGGATCTACCCAACAACTACAAGTTCTGGGGGTGGCATACTGGGAACAGGGTATACAACTGATGGTGGAAAAGACGGGTGGGCCTGGGCATACTATCACGATTTGAGGTACATAAAACTTTATTTCTGGAAAGGGAATAACCATTTAGACAATTATGACATATATACTCCTAATGACAGCGTCCCACAAGAACAATGGTCATTTGTTACAGTTGTAGTCAATGATACAGACATAAGCGTTTATATCAATGGTGACCTGTCAGTTGCAGGAACATTGTCAGGTTCACCCGATGTTCATGATCGGGGGATAATGATAGGCAGACATTATCAAACTGGTGCCGGAGCACACACGATGGAAGGCATCATCGATGAGGTTGCGATTTATAACCGTGCGTTGTCAGCGGAGGAAGTTGCCGCTTTGTATAACAGCAGCAAGGGTGGGTATGGTTACGATGACCCGATGTTCGCGGATGCGGCGGGCGGAGATTATCACCTGATGAGTGAGCGCGGGCGGTACTGGGATACGCATGATCTGTTCGTGCTGGACGCGGCGACGAGCCCGTGCGTGGATGCGGGCGATCCGAATGAGAACCCGGGCCTGGAGACCAGCAGCCCCAACGGCGGGCGGGTCAACCAGGGCGCGTACGGCAATACGGACTACGCGAGTAAGAGCGAGTGGCCCCTGGAACATGACAGCAACCGGGACGGGACGGTGAATATGGCTGATTACGTGAGCCTGGCGGCGAAGTGGATGAGTTCTCTGCCGTGGGTTGAGTGATTTGTAAGGGAGATTGACCGGCGGGGCTGTGGTGTAAGGCCATGGCCCTGCGGGGATTTTTCTCCACCCTCGACTTCGCTCGGGCGGAGGCCTCGGTTGTCTCGTTCGACAAGCTCACTCGACAAGTGGAAACGGTCTTCGACCGAAGCTGATTTAATCCGCGTGGGCGGAGCCCACCCTACCTTTGCAAACAGGTTTGAAATGCACATATGAAACGGTATCGTTTATGGTGGGTGCGACCCACCCTACGCTACAGAGGGTAGAGAGTAGAGCATGGAATGGCCTGCGGCCAGGCTGGTTTTATCTACGTAGGTATTTTTTTTACCATGAAGATCATGAAGGCCATGAAGGGTAAAAAGGTCTCGCTTCGCTCGAGAATGTATTGTTTCTAACCGCGAAATATCGCGAATAGAATTGGAAAGGTTTTGTATTGTAAACTTCAATCACTTCAATTCCTTCATGGTGAGTATTATTTTTACCACGAAGATAATATGAAAGAAACAATAAATATAATATAGGAGAGTGGTGCCCTGCGGGCAAGGGTTTAGATGGGAGAGAGTAGACAGTTGAGAGTTGAGCATGGAATCCTGCCTGATTTTTAGGGTGATTTTTTTACCATGAAGATATTGAAGGCCATGAAGAATGGAAATGAAAAAGAAGGTAGAGTTCAGTGAATTATCAAACAAAGTTATCGGTTGTGCCATTGAGGTACACCGAGCTTTGGGACCGGGCTTGCTGGAAAGTGCCTATCAGCAATGCCTTTGCCATGAATTGACATTGAACCAGATCGCCTTTGAAATGGAAAAACCGATGCCTGTAAATTACAAGGGCTGCAAACTGGATTGCGGATACAGGATTGATATTCTTGTTGAGAATGAGATTGTTATCGAACTGAAAAGTATCGAACAGCTAAAACAAATTCACGAGGCACAAATTTTGTCATATATGAAACTGGCGAATGTCAAATATGGCTTTCTAATAAACTTCAATGTGACAATGTTAAAAGACGGACTGAAAAGTTATGTATTATAATCTTCAAGCACTTCAATTCCTTCTTGGTGAGTCTTTTTTACCATGAAGATAATATGAAGGCCATGAAGGGTGGAAAGAATACGAATTTAGTGGGATTTGTTTGTTTTTTTATATAAAAGTTTGGATTTTTTCTTGACATATTCAGATTTTTGTATATTTATTTAGTTACAGGAGTAATTTTTGAGTATGCCCTGAGGAAGGATTAAGTCTCCGAACGGAAGGAATGAGCAGGTATGCGCGACAGGAGACGGGACAATCGAAAGGTGCGGGGGTTTACGCTGGTTGAGATGCTGACGGCTGCGGCGGTGATCGGTGTGCTTACGGTGATTGTGCTGCCGACGCTGAGCAAGGCGCGGAAGTTCGGGCGGGGTGCGGTCAATAAGAACAACCTGCGGCAGATCGCGGCGTCGGTGAACCTGTTCGAGATGGATAATGGGCGGTATCCGCATTCGGTGGCGACGCTGACGTCGGGTAATGGGTGGAACTGGCACGATCCGCGGACGATTACGTCGAGGTATATTCGTTTTCATGGCGAAAACCGGGCGGAGGGGGAGCATTTGTCGAATATTGTCGAGAAGGTGGATACGATCTATTGCCCGAACGCACCGAAGGAGCCGGACTTTTTGCAGGAGATGTGGGACGCGGGGGACGACTGGGACTGCCCCTATACGCGTTTTCCGCAGGATCCGTTTATCGGGACGTACAGTTTATACTGGAATTACGTTGGGAAGTTACGGCAGGAGGGTCGGTATTTTGTCGGGCCGAAAAAGAGCAGCGGGGGGATTGGCGAGGCGACGGTGCTGGTGAGTGATTCGTTTTTTTATCACCATTACCGGGCGAGGAAGGCTTTCGGGAGCTGTGAGAAGTTTCGGGGGGTGACGGCAACGGAATTTTGTTATGAGGAAGCGGACTACTGGTACGGGGGGAGCTGGTGGGAGCGGCCGGAGGTGAAACTGAATGCGGCGTATGTGGATGGGCATGTGGAGACGTATTGCTCGGAGGATACGACGCCGATGGAGGTGATTATCGATGTCGAAACGGGGGCGACGTATCAGGGTTTTATGGGGATGGGTGTTTTTTACGTGCCGCTGAACGGGATTGGTCGGTGAGAGGGCGAGATGCCGCTTGATGCGGGTTTGGGGTTGGATTTGGGGGGTGTGGTTGTTAGAATGGGGGTATGGAGTTTTTTGTAGTCATAGGTTTGGCGGTTGGTTTGGCGATGGATGCTTTTGCGGTTTCGATTGCGGCGGGGACTTTGTATCGTGAGATGCATGTTCGTCACAGCCTGCGTATGGCGGCGTTTTTCGGTGGGTTCCAGGCGTTGATGCCGATTGTCGGCTGGGCGGCGGGGGAGCGGTTTGCCGGGTATATTGAGCCTTGGGCCCATTTTGCGGCCGGGGCGATCCTGGTCGCGGTGGGGGTGAAGATGATCATCGAGGCGTATGAGATCGGGCAGGCGGAGCGGAATATCAACCCGGAGTCTTTGGTGGTGGTGCTTGCGCTGGCGGTGGCGACGAGCCTGGATGCCCTGGCGGTGGGGCTGACGCTTTCGCTGGTGACGGATTTTGTGCTGGCCGCGGCGGTGGTGATCGGGGTGGTGACGTTTGTGCTTTCGTGGCTGGGATGCTTTGTGGGGCAGAAGCTGGGGCATTGTTTCGAGGTGAAACTGGAGGTAGTGGGGGGTGTTTTGCTTTTGGTGATCGCGGCCAAGGTGATGGCGGGGCCTTACGTGGGCTGGTTATAGGGAATTTTGGGGGTTATTCCTACCGGGGAAGTAGGAAAATGTTCTTATCTTGCTAATTATGGGGTGTGGGGATTTCTTTGTGAACATTGACTGTCTAGATGGGGGTATTAATGGGTGAAGTTCTTTAGAAATTAAAAGCGGGTATATCAAGAACGAAAGGATAGAACCATGAAAACTTATAAAGTTTTGACATATGCAGTTTTGCTGGGCCTGCTTGCGGCCCTGCTGGCGGGTTGCAACGAATCGTCCGGGCGTGTAGGCGGATATGGCAGCTCACAGCTTGAGACCGAGTGGCAGCATGAACACCCGAATTTCCGCGCCGAGGCTTATCAGTAATGGACTGGTAAGAATACGATGACAGTAGATCTCTGGACAGGGAAGTGCGGGGTTTAAGTTTTGTTTCTCTGCAAGAGGCAAAGAAAAAACAGTGCCAGGGAAGGCACTTTTTTTCTGCGCTGCGACTCGATATTCAGCGGAAGAATGTTTGAATCTTTTTGAGGTGTAGAGCGTAGAGTTCATAAAGTATATCAGATTCATGTAAGGAGACGATCATGTTTGGTTTGAAGAATAAAGCGGTTGAGTTTTTTGAGCAGAAGCTGGAATTTACGACCGGCCCGGTGGAGTTAAAGGGTATGCTGGACCGGGGCGAAGCGGTGACGGTGGTTGATGTGCGTGCGCCGGAAGATTACGCGAAGGGGCATATCCCCGGTGCGGTGAATCTGTCGCGTGAGAAGTGGGATCGCCCAGAGGGCGTATCGCATGAACATGAGAATGTTGTGTACTGCTACTCGCAGCAGTGCCACTTGGCGGCGAAGGCGGCGCTGGAGCTTGCGCGGCACGATATTAAGGTTGTCGAGCTTGAGGGCGGCTTTGATACCTGGAAGGGGCATGGATTCCCGGTTGAGTCGCCGCAGTAAGCCTGTGCGGTTGTGACGAGAGTTTTTCAGGAAAGGGTGGCCTTTGGGCTGCCCTTTTTTTATAATTGGCGGTGGCTTTGTGTATGAAATTTGTCTGGAAGGGAAGAGATGGCGTCGAAGTATGATGCGGTGCGTGAGAAGGTGTTGGCGTTTCGGGCCGAGCGGGACTGGGAGCAGTTTCATGATCCGAAGAATTTGGCCGAGGGGCTGGTGGTCGAGGCGGCGGAGCTTTTGGAGAATTTTCTGTGGAAGCGGTGCGGGGAGAGCCGGGAGCTGGACGCGGCGGATAAGGTTCGTGTGGCCGATGAGTTGGCGGATATCTTTGTGTTCCTGGTGTATTTGTCCGAGGAGCTTGGTGTGGATTTGCTCGAAGAGGTGGAGCGTAAGGTGGCGTTGAACGGGCAAAAGTACCCGGTGGATAAGAGCCGGGGCAGCCGGAAGAAGTATACGGAATTGTAATTGTGGGTGTTTGTGGTTTGCGCAAAAGAAAAGGCGGGCACCTCCTTCCAGTGTCCGCCTTAGCCGATATTACTCGGATAGGATCTTATCCGTTATCTGTTTTTCCTGTGCAGCAGGAACAGGGCTCCAACGCCGAGTATGGCCAGTGAAGCGGGTTCCGGAACGCACTGTGTGTCGATGACCATCTCGTCGAGGTCGATTGCGCCTTCGATCATGAGGGTTTCCCACGAGGGGTTGGGGAAGATCAGCAGGTGGAAGGTTGTGTGCTTCCAGCCGTTTTCGAGGTCGATCTCATTGAGAGGATCGAGGATGACCTCGCTGTATGTCGGGTCTTCTGAATGACCGCGGATGTTCATAATAGGCCTTGAGGTGACATTCTGGGGTCGCCATGTGAGCTGGACCCAGATGTCCTTGAAGGTATTGGGCGCGGTGTCGGGGCCGTTTTGGAGTGTGACCCACATTTCGCCTGAGAGGGGCCATACGCCCTGGCGGCCGTCTTTAACGTCGTACCAGTCGAGGCCTGTGCCCGGCTGGGGATCTACATACGGATCGCCAAAGGGGAATAAGCCATCGTTATAGATTGCGGGATCTGCGGGTGTGTCAAATTCCCACATGCCCCATGAGGTGTTGAACTGTCCGCGGAACGGTGCCGGGAACATATCGTCGGCGATTGCGGAACCTGAAATGATTGAGATTACGGTGAAAACCGCGACTAACTTTACTGCGTGCTTCATACTTCCACCCTCCACCAGGTCGAATAAAAGTCTCTGTTTAAGCCCGAATTTTAAAACTAACAACGAGGCTTATTATGGCGCCTTTTTGATTTTTGTCAACCAAAAAATTGGCTCAAATGGCAATTTACTTGCCTAAATGGTAACTTTGCGGGGATTTGGCGTGTTAGAATTGGGTCAGCGGGACATTGACGACATACCTAATCTAGATAATGTATATCAATAAATCAGATAAGTTTTATTAAATATATATGATCTTTGCGATTTTTCAGCACCCAAGGGAGAACAAAATCGTAAATAGTTAATGAGTAAACTAAAAATTAAGGCAATCTCAAATTAAGGAGATTCACGATGATACGGTTGACAAAATTAGAAATTTTATTTTTAGCCCTCGTGATTATTGGCGGGCTGAACTGGGGATTGGTCGGATTTGTGAACTTTGACCTTGTCGCGACATTATTTGGTCCGATGACGGCCCTTTCGCGGATCGTGTATGCATTAGTGGGGATTTCGGCGATTGCACTGGCGATTCTGGCGATTCGCGATACCCAACATGAACGCCACGGCCAGACACACTAAAAAGCTAACTATTTTTGTTACCCTATAACTACTTTATGGAGAGGCCCGTGTGAAAGCGGGCCTTTTTTTATTAGCCAGTGCGGGTTTCAATGTGGCTGGCGAATTTATCGCTGGTTTCGGGGAAATCGGGGCGGAAGTGGACACCGCGGCTCTCTTTTCTTTCCATCGCTGACCGTGCCATGAGCATGGCGACGGTGAGCATGTTCTGGCATTCCCATTCAAAGGGGGTATTAAAGACCTTGTCCATGACGTACCGCTGCCAGAAGGTGATGATCTCCTGGGCCTCGGAGAGCTGCTGGGCGGTTCGGGTAATTCCGACGTTTCGCCACATGAGGGCGCGGAGGGAGTTGATGACGTCGCCGGCGTCGAGGCGGGTGCGCGAGGACTCGGGGATTTCGATCTGGATGGAGTGGTGTGTGGGTTCGGGGCCGGTTTGTCCGGCGAGGGCAGCGGCGTTTTTGCCGGCGATCATGCCGAAAACGAGGCTTTCGAGCAGGGAATTGCTGCCGAGACGGTTTGCGCCGTGCAGGCCGGTGGAGGCGACTTCACCGGCGGCGAAGAGCGCGGGCAGGGAGGTTTGGGCGTTTGCGTCGGTTTTGATGCCGCCGATCATGTAGTGGGCGGAGGGCCGAACGGGGATGAGGTCTTTGCTGACGTCGATATCGAAGCTTTCGCACAGCTCGGAGATGTGTGGGAAGCGTTTGACGAAGTGGTCTTTGGGGATGTGGCGGACGTCGAGGAAGACGTGGGTGGCGTTGGTTTTGAGCATTCGGTCGAGGATGGCCCGGCTGACGACGTCGCGGGGGGCGAGCTCGGCTTTTGGGTGGTATTCTTGCATGAATTTTTCTTTGTTCATATCGAGCAGGACGGCCCCTTCGCCGCGGAGGGTCTCGGTGACCAGTGCGCGGGAGGCCCCGGCGATGTAGAGGGTGGTGGGGTGGAACTGCATGAGCTCGAGGTCGCGAAGGACGGCCCCGGCGCGGGAGGCCATGGCCAGGCCGTCGGCGGTGGCGCCGCGGGGGTTTGTGGTTTCGCGGTAGAGGCGTCCTGCGCCGCCGGTGGCGAGGATGGTGGCGCGGGCCCAGATGATCAGCGGCTGGTCGGTGTGCTGCTTGCCGATGGCTCCGAGGCAGTGGTTTGGGTCGCTGGTGAGCAGGTCGATGGTGTAGAAGTTTTCCATGACGCGGATGTTGGGGTTGTGTTTGATCTGATGGATGAGGCTTTCTGCGATGGCCTGTCCGGTGGCGTCGCCGCGTGCGTGGACGACGCGTGCGTGTGTGTGTCCGCCTTCGAGGGTGGTGTCGATTTTGCCGTCGATTTGGTCGAAGTCGGTGCCCCAGTCGGTCAGTTCCTTTAGCTGCGGGGGGCCGTTTTCGACGACCAGGCGTACGATATCAGGGTCGCACAGTCCGCAGCCGGCCTGGAGGGTGTCGGCGATGTGGGCGTCGAAGCTGTCGGTTTGTTCGAGGACCGAGGCGATTCCGCCCTGGGCGTTCCAGGTGTTGCTGTCGACGAGGGCGGCTTTGCAGACGAGGGTGACTTTGCGGGTTTTGGCCGCTTCGAGCGCGGCGCGGAGGCCGGCGAGGCCCGAGCCGATGACCAGGCAGTCGGAGAAGATCTGCTGGGTGCCGGGCGAGTCGATGGGGACGAGGTATCTTCTTAGCGGGGGAGAGGTTATGAGCATTGTTTGTTCTTTCGTCACTTTCTGCGTTCTTAATTGGGTTCTCTATCTTGCCAAATGGGAATTATACCGCGCGGCGGGCGGGAGTCAAAGGGATTGATTTGGGGGGGTTGGGGTGTAGAATCTGCTGGAAATAAAGGAATCCTGCTTTTGGGCGGGATTTTGAATGTAAAAAAAAGGTACCTGACCCCTTTATTTCTTTTTTAAACAATTTATTGATTTATGAGTCCATGTCTACTTTCAATCGCTCTGATTGCATTTTCGCCGTAAGTGCCGAGTTTCTCTTTACGCTGTCTTAACGGTTCAAGAGCACGCGGGTCTCCAATCCTTCTTAAAGCGGACGCCGCTTCCTTGTAAACATTTGGATGTTCATCATCCAGTTTTTGTATCAAACCGGGGACAGCGGCCGGGTCTCCGATTTTGCCTAGAATCTTTGCTGCATTCGATCGGATATAAGTATTTTTGTCATTTAGGCTATATATTAAAGGTCTTACGGATGTTGGATCACAAAAATGGCCTAAAGTTTTCACTGCTTGTTCTCGAACACGTTCATATTTATCATTAATAACAATATCATTTAGAATTCCAATCGTTTTTCTATCCTTGAAATCTTCAAAAGTACTTACAATATAATACCGCACCCATTCATTTTCATTTTTATTGAGTTTTTCTATTAATATTGGCAATGATTCTGTAATATTCAAATCTTGAACTGCCCTAATTAAGGCATGATTTAAACTTTTTTCTTCGTGCTCAGATAATAGAGAAAGAAGCAAATCCTTGTTATTTTTTCCTATACCGATTGCCGCGGCCTTTCGGACATGGACATCTTCATCTGAGAGGGACTCAACTAACGCTGTAAGGACACTTGGATCATCTGTTTCCATTCTGCCCAGGGCTTCAGCCGCCTCTTTTCGATAATGCTGTGAAGGATTTGTTTTTAAAATATCGATAAGCATTGGGATGCTGTCCTTGTGTTTGGCCAGGCCCAGTGCCCATATCACCGGCCTCGTATGGACACCTTGATCGATCAATTTTTTCATTAAAGGAGCTAATTCAGGCTTGTATGAAAGCAAACTTGTCAGATAGTATTTACAGCCTATAAAGTGATAATCCTGTGAATCACTTTCTTCAGGTTTTAGTGGGGATGACATGGGGCCAAAGGGATCACGAAATTCTTTTTTGGGGACAGGAATGTTAATGATGTATTCAAATAATGGCATAATGATTTCATGTTCCATTTTACCCAAACGCAGTATGCCGAATGTTTTTAGATAGTCTTTCTGTTTTAAAACCGTCTCCGACAGAAAAAGAACCGCCTCAGATTTTTTTGTATCTTCAAGGATTGTGAAGACCTTTGCGGGCCAATTGGGTTCTAATAATTTACTTGTATCCATTTCTGTGAAATCAGTTCTCAGGAAAAATTTAATGTTCCGGTCTGGACTATAACCTCTATGCAGTTTGTCTTTATTCAGGGCCTGGTAGTCCAGATATTCGATCAGTAAATCATAATCGGCATATCGCTGGGGGAATTGCATTCTTTCCAGCAATACGGCGGAGAGTATTTTTTCAAGAGTATCCGTTGACTTTGTTTTGCTTTCAAGAAAGGCCAGGGCGTCAGTCTGCTTGGCGATTAAATTTGCCAGGGTATAATAATCTTCCCCCTGGACCTGGAGAATCTCATTGAACATTTGCCCGGTGGAGAGGCTGGCGTAATCCTTTGTTTCCTCTGCAAACAGAGGAGAAAGAAATGTTGACACTACGAGCCCTAATAAGACAGATGCAGTATGTTTCTTCATGAGGTTTCCTTATTATAGTTTTTCCTCAGTTTTTTATTCCGCATGTATTATACCGATTTGAGGTTTTGGGTCAAGGAAAAAATAAAAGAAGAATTTAACCGCGAAATGCGCGAAAGGACGCGAAACTGCCTTCAGGCAGGTAAGTATTTGGGTTGCAAACAGGTTTGGGATGCACATGGAACTCATTTTTGATTAGCCACAGATGGCACAGATTTTTTATTATAAATGGGCACAGTTGATTACGTGATGATTTGCGATGTAAAGGTTGGCGGGTTTGTAATGGTGGTTTATCGAGCCTGTGACTCGACGATGTTGTGCTGGGCGCACAACATCAAGGATACGGTCTTCGACCGAAGTTTTTTTTATCAGCATGGGTAAAATGAACAAAGAATTTTACCCCCTCCTACGACTGATTTTCGTCCATATTATCTTCTTGTTTACTTTTCGAGTGTTTATTACGAAGAGCAGAAAGGCCTTCACGGACAACCACATAAACAGACCCACAGTAAAATATCAATATCAGTAACAAACAACACGGGAGCACGAAGAGGTAAAAAGGGGATGAAAGCAGTAATCCCCCAAAATATAGAGAGTCATTATTAAAGATAAGCCCAATTAACGCTATGATTAATCCGAAGCTACAAACAATCAGGAGCAAATAGCAAAACCATTTAAGCTTGATTGTCATATTCATTATCTATCGTCGAATCAAAGATTCCTGGCCCTTTATTTTTTGAACAAGAACAGTCCCACGTAGGATACCGTGTCCGGGCCGTTGATGTATGGGATGTCGCAGGCCGTTAAGAGGGCGTTGACATCGATGCCATGCGCTTCGACGGATGAGGTCGCTTTTTCGGGGCAGCGGCACTCTAGGCCGGCCGGGTAGGCGCAGGTTTCGCACACGCTGCAGGCGCCGACATTGAGCGCCAGCAGTTCTTTTGTATCCGTCGAGGACCGGATATCGTTTAAGATCTTCCTGAATGTTTCATCGTGGACATCTTTGGCCTTGGTCATTCCTTCAAAATCAAAGGAGTCGGCCAGTTTGCAGACGGTCTGAAATACGACGCCCTCGGAGAAGTGCAGCACTTTTGCCTTTAGCTGTTCGAAAGTGCCGATGGCGGGCGGGCACATCCAGTTCTTGCCGTAGTTTCCGCATGCATTGCTCTTGCAGAGCTCGCGGAACTGCTTGGAAAATTGTATGTCTTCGGTTTTGAAGGCGCACGCGGCCGATGCGCCCAATTGCCTGGCTCTTTGTGCGATTTGATTACTGTCTGCCATGGGTTTCTCTTTCCATATCTCTTTCATTTCTTCGCGGTGTGCGTTCTTGTTTGGCTTCTCTATCTTGCCAAACGGGAATTATACCGCGCGGGGTGCGGGAGTCAAAGGGATTGATTTTGGGGGGATTGTGGTGTAGAATCTGCTGGAAATAAAGGAATCCTGCTTTTGGGGCGGGATTTTTAAATGTGAAAAAAAGGTACCTGACCCCTTTATTTCACTTCAAAATTGTATTCCTCCTCCGGCGGCTTTTTAAGGAACATCTTCACTCCTGCCTGGTAAAAGAGAAACGCGACAATAATTGAGCCCAAATAGACCAGACCTACCAGCCAATCATATTTCGGGAGATATTCATAGTCGGGATGTTTGGGGAGCAAATTGGTTAGAGTTGAAAGAGCCTGCCAGAGAAACAAGGCTAAAAAACCAAAATAGAGTTTTGCGGCACGGGCACGATTGCTATATTCCATCTGCCCGTGAACGGACAACCACTTTGATAAATATCGTTTCGCCATCAGGTAAAAGAGCCCTGCTGCAATTATAATCAATGGGGTTGAAAAGTCATGTAAGGATGCTTCAATCAATTGAGCAACCAGGGTTATCAGTAAGCCGGCGAAAATCCATGCCAGGCATACGCACAATCTGTGTATCCCTTTTGGGGACAATCCTTTCCATAGAATCCAGGCGGAATGTAAGAAATAAAAAGCAAGAAGCGTCATTGGTATTGAAAAAATAAAAAGAAAAATGTATTCACGAGGTGATTCATATTCAAAATCTGATATTACGGGGGGCCATATCAAATATAAAGGATACAAGGCCGCTGCTGAAATCAACAATGCGAGTGCTTTTGTGAGAAGCTGTTTTTTGCCCAAAGGTGCATTTTCAGGAGATTCCGGCATTACGGTCCCTTTCATTCCATACGATGGAGGCCTCAATTATTTTTACTCCGCATGAATTATACCGATTTGCGGTTTTGGGTCAAGGGAAAAATGAATCGGCGTGGAAATGGCGGTCATCGCATACCCTGGTTTTCAAAATCGTTACTGTCCCTGTTGTTTACGGGGTGAAGGTTGGATTTTGGTGGAGTATTTTACTTCGACGGCGGTGTTGGGCTGCACGTTTTTGAGGTGCTGTTTTGTGCCGTCGGGCCAGAGGATGTCCAGCTGGACCGGGTCTTTGTGGGTGCCGAGGCCGAAATGGAGGACGGGGCTGTTCTGGCTGCCCTGGCCGGTGCCGGCTTCGACCTGCCGGGTGAGGACTTGGCCGTTTAACGGGATGCGTACCTGGGCGCCGATGGCAAGGGTGTTGACATGGTTCGGATCGCCCCGGAGGCGGACGGTGAGCCAGCGGTTTTCGCAGCCGCTGTTGACGAAGAGTTTGCCGTCTGTGAGGAGGTCAAGGTCGCCGTCGCGGTCGAAATCCGCCCAGGCACCCTGGTAGGTGGGGCCGAGTTTTTCAAGGCCGGCGTCCTGGGTGACATCGGAAAAACGGCCGTGGCCGTCGTTGGCGAAAAGGACGGGGTGGTTTTTCTTGCCGAATGAGGCGGTGGCGTAGACGGTGGTGAAGTAGAGGTCGATATCCCCGTCATTGTCGTAGTCCCCGGCGGCACACGAGGCATAGGATTCCTGGTAGAATACGCCCCGGGGACCGAGCGAGGTAAAGGTGTAGTTTTTTTCAGGACCGGCGTTTTGCAGGAACCGGGACTGCGGCTGGTTGCCCCTTGAATCGCGGTGGGCGAAATTGCCGGCGAAGAGGTCGAAGTATCCGTCGTTGTTGAAGTCGGCCCAGCAGGCGGAAATGGAGTGTGCGCCTCGAAAGCCTTTTGAGGTTGCAACGGCGTTGTAGTGTTCGGCTTTGTCGGTGAAGGAGCCTTTGCCGTCGTTGATGAGCAGCAGGTTGGGTTGCAGGCGGTAATTGGAGATATAGATGTCGATGTCGCCGTCCTGGTCGAAATCGCAGGCGGTAACGCCGCGGGCGCGGTATTTTGTGTTGTGGATCTCGAGGGAGAAGCTTTTGCCGGCGCGGTTGAGCAGCAAAAAATCGGGGTAGGTCAGACCGGCTTTGTAGTCTTCATAACCGGTGGTATAAATGTCCGCAAAGCCGTCGTTGTTAAAGTCGGCGCAGCAGGCGGCCAGCGAGATGGACTTGGGGAATTCGGGCAGGTCGATTTTGGTAAAGGCGGCAGCGTTTTGGTTCTTAAGGAGCCGCTTTTTCGTGTAGGAGTAAATATCGACCCAGCCGTCATTGTCGAAATCCGCGGCGATGCCCCGCCCGGGGACTTTGAGCTTGCGGAAGCTCTTGCCTTTTTCGTTGAACCAGATGGCCCCGCCGGTGTAGAGGTCTATCCAGTTGTCGTTGTTGAAGTCCGCCCAGGCGGCCGGTTGATTGCCCGGCTTTAGCCCGAGCCGGGCGGTTTGGTCTGTAAAGCGGCAGGAAGGTTTTGCGCGGCTGCCGGCAAGGCAAACCGCGGGAACGAACAGCAGCAGGAACAGGATTTTAAGACGAATCCGGAGCATCACTTTTTATTCTACCGGTCGATGGATGAGAGTAAAGATAATTACATTTTGTCAGGGGCTTTAATATTTTCATGCATAACGCTGATCGGGGGTGTAAGCCGCCTGGGTCATTAAAAAAGGACAGCGAGGGTAGAATCCCCCGCTGTCCCGGCTGTGTTTGCGTGGTGACTGATTTTGATTATTTTCGCCGGCGGACAAATGCCATTGCCCCGATGGCAAACAGGGACATCGTTGCCGGTTCGGGTACGATGTTGATCTGGTAGTCTTCCACTTCGCCCTGGTTGAGCAGGCCGTACGGTCCAAATCCCGCGTTGGGGATTGAAGTGTTGCAGACAACTCTTGCACGCAGCCATGTTGTGCCGACCATATCTTCTGTGAATGTCTTCTGGGCATAGTGGAACATCTGCAAAGGCGCGTCCGGGTTCGGTACAACGCCATGCTGATCGAGGTAGCTCATGTAATCGGTTTTGGGGATGAAAGTGCCGCCTTTGTCCCAGGTGAACGCGGTAAGCAATTCGCTTGCCCCGTCCCATTGATCGTTGCCGTCGTAATCAATCCAGGCTCTGAGCTGATCGTTGCTGTGCCTGCCGTAGCCAGCTCTTTGGAAATCGAACTGGAAAATTATTACTTGCCCGACCGGGATGTCCTCGTGGCCGAATGTCAGGCCGCCGTCGATGGACCACTTTACGCCGTCGTTGATCGAGGGATCGTACGGGCCGGTTTCCTTGTCCCAGTTTTCGCCAAGCCGCTGCCATTCGCCGGACTTATGATTCGCGATGTCATAGTCTTGCGCATTGCCGTAATCGTACAGTGTCGCGCTGGCGATGGAGGCCAGTTGTGTGATTGCTAAAATACATACTGCTATGGTTGTGATGTTTCGTGTCTTTTTCATCTTCTCTCTCCAGTTTCTTAATTTATACTTGTACTTATATTTTCTCCGTTAAATTACCTGGTGGGATATTTCCGTTACCCCCCGCTTGCTCCTGATGTCTCAGTATAGCAAAACAGGGCTGTATCGAGTGGGGTTTCAATGGAAATGTCCTATATTTCTCAGTTTGTCCAATTTAACAATTTTGCCCTGAAATCTTATCGGACCAGTGGGGAAAATTTTTTCATTAAAAAGAGGTAAAATTGGGCTTAAATTAGGGCAATACGAGAGATCGCGAACAAAAGGGGATAAAAAGAGGTATAAAAGCAGCGTAAATATGTGTTTTTTTAGCTGGGAATGCGATTATGAAAAAATTTGGCGTTTTTACGGTGTTATGTATCGCAATTGGATTGTTTATTTGCGGCTGTGATGAAAAAGAACCCGAGGCTGCCCCGGCGGCTTCTGAGGTCTCCGTCCAGCCGGAGGATATAAAAATGGAATACAAGGTCGAAAAAACCCCCCAGGAGTGGAAAGAGATTCTGACGGACGAGCAGTACCGGATTTTGCGGAAAAAGGGCACTGAACGTGCGTTTACAGGCCAATATCACGATTCCAAGGAAGAAGGGACGTATACCTGTGCCGGGTGCGGGCAGGAGCTGTTCTCGTCGGAGACAAAGTTTGACTCCGGCACCGGCTGGCCGAGCTATTATGCCCCGTACGAGGATGGGCACATCGAGGAAAAGCCGGACAATTCGCTGTTTATGAAGCGTACGGAGGTTTTGTGTTCGCGGTGCGGTGGGCACCTTGGGCATGTGTTCAATGACGGACCCAGGCCGACGGGACTGCGGTATTGTATCAACTCGGCGGCGCTGGATTTCGAACCGGCCGAGGAAGAAAAACCAGAGTGATTGTGTCCGCTATTCCGCCCAGTGGCGGACAGTTGCGTTTGCGCGGGAGATAACCAAATCCGCAAGCCGGGGCGTATTGTCGGATTTGACGGGGTAATCCACGTCGAGGATTTCGATAAATGCGGCGGTGTAATCCTTGAGGATTCCGGTCAGGTGGATGACCTGGTCGTCTCGGTTCATTTCAAGTGAGACTTTGTGGCCGATGTAGGGTTCCAGTAGGGGTTCATAGGTGGTGGCGACCGAGCCTGCAATTTCGGATTTTACCTGGTGGATGTATTTTTCCTGGCCGGACATGACAGCGCCTGCCGGTCCGCGGGTTTTGGCGACGTTGATCAGGACGTTGACGACTTCGAGAATGGAGTCGCGTACGGATTTGAGGATATTCCCTGTTTTCCGGAGGGATTTTCGCAGGATTCCCGGATGATAGACCTTTTTGAGCTGGCGGTCTCGGGCTTTTTTGGCCTTATCGTCGAGCTGGTCGTGGAAGCGGAGCAGGGCCTGCATGCCGGGGTATTCGTTTTTATAGAAGATGAAGCTGGATTCGAGGCGGCTGGGCGGGAGGATCTTTTTTTCGGTATAGACCAGTTCGAGGCCGGTTGTGGCGACTTTGAGCGTGCCCTGGACGGGCGGGCCCTGCTTGAGCTCGAGGGTGACGTTGTCTTTGCGGAAGGAGAGCAGGCATTTGTCGCGGGAGATGCTGCGGATGATGGCGGCGACGAGGGTGACGATCAGGATGAAGATCAGCGTTAGTGTCAGCGGATCTATGGTCATATTTTGCCCTCTCAGGAAGACGATTTTTTGCGGCACAGGGCCATAGTCCAGACTCGCATGGGCTTTTTGGACTCGATAATGTCGAAATACTCGGATACGAGCTTCAGGAATTCGCGGCTGGACCAGTGCTGGATGTGGCCGGGGGTGTTGCCTGCTTCGAGGATGTTTTTTGCACAGCAGATGTTCATGAGCCGCCAGAGCGGTTCGCGGGGGACGCTGAGCAGGCAGTACTTCTCGGTGACCGAGACGAGCTTTTCCAGTGCCGCCGCGGGGTCTTCGAGGTGTTCGAGCACTTCACAGCAGACGATCAGGTCGGCTTTTTCGTAATGGGAGATATCGTAGATGCTCTTTTCGTAGAATTCGATATCATGGCTGGAGGCGTTTTGCCGGGCCAGTTCGATGACCTGGGCGGAGAGATCGCAGCCTTTGATTTCATTGGCAATATCGAGAGAATGGAGGAAATTGGTCAGGTGCCCTTCGCCGCAGCCGATTTCGCTGATACTGCGGATTTCGGGCCGCAGCGGGTCGAGCAGTTTCTCAATATCGCTGACGAAGGTATTGAGATACAGCCTGCACGAGAGTTTCTGCTTGTTGTACTTTTCGTCCCAGTTGCCTACCGGTATTCCGTTTTCAATCATCTGCGGCATTCGTCGCGGCCCTGTTTTGTTAGTGTTCTGTTAGTATGCATAATATCATACAGGATTTGGGGATAATATACACGTTTTTGTTTTAAGATTCAGGTATTTTTCTGTTAAGATACTGGATATTTCTATTTTCAATGTTCGATTTGTTTGTTGGTGAGTGGAAGATGAAAGTTGACCTTCATGTACATTCGGAGTTTTCGAGGCGGCCTTCGACGTGGCTGTTAAAAAAGGTAGGCTGCGCGGAGTCTTATACGGACCCGCTGAGTCTTTATAATATCGCTAAGCAAAAGGGCATGGCGGCGGTTACGATTACGGACCACAACTGCATAGACGGCTGCCGGGAGATTTCGCATCTGCCCGATACGTTTGTCGGGTGTGAGGCGACGTCGTATTTTCCCGAGGACGGTACAAAGGTGCATATCCTGGTGTACCGGATTTCGGAGCATCAGTTTGACCGGATCGAGGAGCTTCGTGAGAATATTTACGACCTGACGAAGTACCTGCGCGAGCAGAAGATTTTTCACGCGATGTCGCACCCGTTTTACAAGGTCAACGATTCATTCGATATCGAGCATTTTGAAAAGTGCCTGCTGCTTCTGGGCTGTTTTGAGATCAACGGCGATATCGACCCCGAGACCAACGCGATTTTGAAGGCGACGCTTGCGGCGCTGACGCCCGAGGCGATTGAGGCGATGGCCAATGAGTATAACATTGAGCCGTACGGACCCGATGCGCATATCAAGCGGTATGTCGGCGGTTCGGACGATCACAGTTCGCTGACGATTGCGTATACGAATACGCAGGTGCCGGGGGCGAAAAATATCGACCAGCTTTTTGAAGGGCTCTGGGCCGGGAATGTCAAAATCAATGTCCCACATCCGGGTGTGCCGCTGACGTTCGCGCATAACATTTACGGTGTGGCGTATCAGTATTACAACAAGAATTTCAATATCGGCAAGCACCATGAGCGTTCGGTACTGATCCGGTTTTTGGACCGGATGCTTCAGTCACGGCCGGTGGCCCACAAGAAGATCTGGAACCGGATGTATTACCACTGGCGGCGCAGGCGGCATCGCAAGATGAACGCCAGCCAGAAATCCTCGATTACGCAGCTTTTGCAGCATGAGGCGCAGAAGCTGATCGAGTCGGATAAAGGGCTGCGGTCGGTGCTGCACCTGGGGCATCAGATGAGCAAGAAGCCCGATCAGCACTGGTACCGTTTTGTCAATTCGATCTCGAACCGGATGCTGGCTCATTTAGGCTCGCATATCGCGTCGCAGATTTCGGGGGGCAACCCGTTTGATATTTTCCATACGCTCGGTTCGGCGGGGGCGCTGTACACGCTTTTGGCGCCGTATTTTGTGTCGTATACGATGTACATGAGCTGCCGGCGGTTCGCGGAGGAAGCGGCGCGCAAGGCGGGGGTTTCGCACGATGCACTGGATGCCGAACGGCTCAAGGTGGCGCATTTTACCGATACGTTCCATGAGATCAACGGCGTGGCGCGGATGCTGCAGGAAGAGCTGGCCATGGCGCAGTTGATGGGCAAGGAGCTGATGATGGTGACCTGCCCGTCGGACGACGAGAAGGCGGCGCCGGTGGCGGGTCTGCGGTATTTTGATCCTGTGGCAGTGCATTCGCTGCCGGAGTACCCGGAGGTGAAGGTGACGGTTCCGCCGCTTCTGGATATGCTCAAGTTCTGTTACGAGCAGAATTTCAGCCACATCCATGCGGCGACGCCGGGGCTGTTGGGGCTCTCGGCGATTGTGATCTCGAAGGTGCTCAAATTGCCGCTGTATACGACGTATCATACGTCGATTCCGCAGTACGCGCGGTACCTGACCGGTGACAGCGGGGTGGAGGATTTGGCGTGGCGGTATATCCTGTGGTTCTACGATCAGTCGGATGTGATTTTCTGTCCGTCGCATTCGACGGGTAACGAGCTGATCTCGAAGGGAATTGCAGAGGCGAAGATCCGGATCATCCCGCGGGGTGTGGATACCAAGCTGTTTAAGCCGGAGAACAAATGTGATACGCTGAGCCTGCCGGCAGGGACCAAGCTGCTGTACCTGGGACGGGTATCGAAGGAAAAAGATCTGCCGCTGTTGGCCAATGCCTTCAAGCAGCTTACCGGCAAGCATCCGGATGTGCATTTGGTGGTGGTCGGCGACGGGCCGTATTTGGAGGAGATGAAGCAGGAGCTAAAGGGGTATCCGTGCGTATTTACCGGGTATTTGACGGGCGAGGAGCTGACCGGTGTGTTTACCGAGTGCGACCTGTTCGTGTTCCCCAGTACGACCGATACGTTTGGTAACGTGGTGCTCGAGGCGCAGGCGTCGGGTTTGCCGATTGTGGTTTCGGACAAGGGCGGGCCGTGCGAGAACCTCGTGCCCGGGCAGACGGGGCTGATCGTGGAGGGCAATAACGAAAAGGCGTTTCTCGATGCGATGCTGTGGATGCTCGAGGACCGTGATCGGCTGGCGCAGATGGGCAAAAACGCGTACGATTATGCCTCCGGGCGGGATTATCACAAGGCGTTTGAGGAATACTGGCAATTGTACCACGCGACCGAGGAAATGGACAAGGAGCCTGAGACGGCGGCCGAGAAAAACGGGGCAGGGGGTTTTGGCTTGATCGGCCCGGACCTGGAATCGGTATTTACCGAGAAGATGTAGGGGAAGAATAACATGCGTTTCTTCCGATGGCTTTGACGGAAATCAACGATATCCTGCGAAGCAATAATAGTGGAAGGGAAATAGATATGGGATGTCATAATAAACTGAAGCTATTTCTAGCCATTTTTGTTGTTTTTGAATTTTCAGGTGTCGTTAAAGCGGCTAAAATAACAATAACCGCAAAAAATAACACAATTAAAATTGGCGAACCTTTAATATTAGATGTAACTTACACCTTTAGCACGCCCCAACTCAACTCATCTTCAGGGGAAATAGCCACTTCTATTGTATATGAAAATCTGCTTCTTCAAGTAGAAAACATGGCTAAAGATGAAGAGAAAATGATATATATACCTAAAATTAGTATTTTTCAAAATGATTCTCAAGGTTTAATATATAGTGGAGAAGTATTTATATGGTACAATACTAAAGAGTCAAGCATTGCATTTGATTCAGTGGGTTTATATCTTATCACTTTACTCGCCGATCAGAAACTAATGTCAAATGCTTTGTCACTAATGGTTATTGCGGCATCAGTTGAAGAACAACAAGCTCTATCTGAATTGTCTGATCCAAATGATTGTGTTTTTCTGTGTTACGGTGTGTCAAAAAAGTCACAAAAGCCCAAAAGATATGCTGCGCTGGATTATATTGTCGAAGAATACCCAACCACCTTAATCGCAAAATGGTCCGCTGCTCGACTTGGATTAGAATATTTTAGGGGATTACAACAAAAATATCCAAGCAATGAAAAGTTTAGAAAATTGCTGAGACAGGATCAAATGCAGGAGCCGCTTTTTGTGAAAGCATATCAGTACTTAGTGCAGGGTGCTTTTTTGCCCGATGATTTTCCAATAAGAAGAGAAGTATTGCTGGACCTGTCTGTTGCAGAGTTCATTAAAGATGATTTCGCGAAAGCAACTACATTTTTAGATGAACTTGCGACAAAATACCCAAATAGTGAGTATGGAAAAAGGGCAGTAGAAGCAAAAAATGAATTAAAAGAATTAAAGATAAAAGAACAGGGCCAACAGTAGAATCATACTTTTTTCTAAGGGTATACTATGAATATAGATATAGAGAGAAGATTATTCACAGTAATGCTAATTTCATTATGTATGATAGCTCAAGTGTCGTATTGTAGTTGTTCAGATGGGTGGAGTCTCAAGGAAGATGTATTAAAAAGTAAAGGTTTTTCAGTAGAAACAAAAGAAGATCTGATAAAGGCTTCTAAAAATGGTAATTATGTAATACGATATATGGCATTGCAACTTTTAGAAAAAAAATATGGCAAGTTAGCAATCCCTGGTCTAAAAGAATCAATAAACGATTCACATGTAAAAGTTCGACTTATAGCTGCAAAGCTATTGGCTGGTCATAATGATAAATCTGGGCTGCAACGGATGCAGCAGGACTTTCAAGAGCTAGTGCCTCGCGGTGGAGCTGCGGAGCCAAATGATCCAGCCATCCTTCACGATACAAATAAGCTTGAAAGGTGGAAAGGGGAAAGAATGGTCAGGGTAAAAAGAGCCCTTGAGGTAGGTTCAGTTCTGATTGATTTAGGAGATTTGCGAGCTTATGATTTGGCTGCTGCAGAAGGTATGTTAAGTAAATATGCCGGAACTCGTCGACAGGCTATTGAAATATTATTCAAAGTCGCGCAAGCTGACGAGGCTGCTCTCTCGGAAAAAGGATTAGATCCTTTGGCTGTTATTATTGCCATAACACAAAATGAAACTAGTGATTCATTATTAAGAGCGATAAGTCAAAGAGCACACGAGCTTGAACCCTCTAAAGCTCTGATCATATTGGAAGAAGTAAATAATTCGGAATATATAAGTCAGATCGACAAAGAGATAAACACAAGGCGTATAAAAAAAATTAAGAGTCAACCCGAAGATTCTACGTTTGAAATCAAGGTCATCCTACAGGATTGACACCAGCATTTTCGTCTTGACAGGATTCGGAAATAGCGTATAATAAGTGCATGTACACATACATGTCAGGAGTCCTATATGGCGACGAAAACGATTACGATTGATATTGAAGCGTACAATAAATTAAAGGCTGTCAAGCAGGAAAAAGAGTCGTTCAGCCAGGTGATTAAGCGTGTGGTGGCCAGCCCGGTGGATATGAAACTATTCCGCCGCCTTGTATCAAAAAGCCATTTCAGTGAGGAGACCACGCGGGCGATTGAGCAACAGGTTGCTGACAGAAAGAAGAAATCCAAAAGGAGGCGTTAATGGCCTGCCTTGACACGACGGTTTTGATAGACCTGGCCGGGAACAAGACGACTCACAGGGCAAAGGCACTGGCAAAGATTGAAGAGATCAGCCGGCGAAAAGAGGCCCTGTTTACTACCCGATTTAACCTTGCGGAACTTTATGTCGGCGCGGCAAGATCCTCAAAACAGGCAAAGGAAGAAAAGATCATCCAGGATCTGCTTGGGTTTATGCAGGTACTTGAATTTGATGACCGGGCAGCACGTTTTTTTGGGGAAATTACCGCGTATTTACAAGTACAGGGCAAACCTTCGGGGGATATGGATGTGCTGATAGCTGCTGTTTGCCTGGCTGGCGGACAGAGCCTTGTCACGAGAAATATCCGCCATTATGAAAACATCCCTAATCTTGTTGTAGAGGATTATTGAATATTATCAGACCGGGTTTGAGTTCCGTGTTGGGGAAATTTATGGGACTTTTTTGGGGATTTTTCTGGCCGGATTTGGACATCGGGCGGGTGTTTCTTAGACTTTATAGTCCTTTATCGCGGATTTGGGGTGGAACAGCAAAAAAAGGTACCTGCCCCCTTTATTTTGTAGGGCTTTTCAGTGTTAATAAGGGGGGTCTGTTGGAAAAAACAGCAAAAAAATTGCCCATAAGTTATTATATTACAAGTAGATAGGGTGATATCGGGTATTTTTCTTGGTCCGGGAGGGCATTTCGGGTATAATACGGTCGTTAGATAAAGGTTTTTTTGTACCCCATGGGGGGCGATAGTGGTTATCGCTATTTGGGGAAGGAGTGATGTATGAAGCAGTTTTACAACAAATTCTGGATCCCGTTTACGGTCAGTAAAAAGAAAATTCTGATCCTGGCAATTGCCAGCTACATAGCACTTTGCTAAGTGATCCGAGAATGGATCAACCCAAAAAGGCAGAGCCGGCCCACGACGCCGGCTCTTTTTTTGCGCATTTTGGCCGGGTCCGATAACGGCCGGGGCTGGCCTGGCGGCTGTTTTTGCCTTTTGAGCCTTCGGCTCGGGCACTTTGGGGACAAGCCCAAAGTGGTGGAAACGGCCTTCGGCCGATGCTTATATATTAGATTCAATAGCAGGTTGGCTGGTTCGCTGTGATTTGAGGCGTGCAGGTTTTGGGGGTTTGAATGGGGATTTATTGGTTCTGCGAACCGGGGCGATTTGGTTTGGCACCCAAATCGGTGGAATGGCCTTCGGCCATGCTCTTATAACCAGCGTGGGCAAGAAAGTAGAGAGTGGAAAGTAGAGCGGGTCTTGCGACCGGGGAATGATTGACAAGGGGCCCATTTTGCACTAAGGTAGTCTGGGTAATCAAGCTGC
>CAYVUI010000057.1:0-23215 GCA_964454745.1 uncultured Pirellulales bacterium
ACACTTTTTTCACGCAACTTTACAGCATTTCTTTTCCGCAACAGGAACTAGCTACGCAGGTTCTGCTGGTGCCGGCAATAACACCACGGATTACACAGTGGGTAATGGTTGGGAGCTGGTCAGCAGCGACTGGACATACCAAGCTGATACAGGACGTGACGGTCTTCGCATCGAACTGCGTCTTTACAGCTTCCCTTATACTGACGAAAATGCCAGTACAGATTACTTTGTTGACAATGTAACCATTACCGCTCCGGACCATGCAACCATCGAGTTTGCAGGTGTTCCTGAGCCGACCAGCATGATCCTTCTGGGTCTTGGCGGTGTTCTTTTCGCACGCCGTAAATAGTCGGTATCTTGTTTTCTCGAAGGGGACAAGTCAGCTTGTCCCCTTTTTTCTGCCTTTCGCGGGGCAGAGTTTATTATCAATTGATTTGTATTGACAGGCTTTGACGGGCAGGTTGACGAATCAATGGGGATTATAGGCGCAGACAGATTATGTATGCCATTACCGAATCCAGTTGGGTATATTGTGTCTCAAGGGAACGTATGTTCCCGGGACAAGTGACTATATGCAGACTTCCCGGGGGGTCTGCTGAAAGGGAAGCAGAGATGGGCAAGGTCAGGAATGAAAGGATTCGCTATGCGGGCGCGTAAAAAAACAGGTTTTACCTTAATCGAGCTGCTGGTCGTGATTGCTGTCATTGCACTTTTAATGGCGATCCTGGCTCCATCTTTGAATATGGCCAAAGAAATGGCACGCAGCGTGGCGTGCAATGCTCATCAGCGCGCAGCGGGGATCGCTGTCGCAACGTACACTTCCTCGTGGAATGACTGGCTGCCGGGCCCGAATACGAGCGGTCTTCGTCAAACTAAAGGGCTTTATGTAGACGGCAACAGTTCCGGATCCACTCCGGTCCAGAATATGGACTGGATCTCCCCTACCCTTGGTGAAGAACTGGGGCTGCCCAGTGACCGGGAGTCCCGATTTGTCGAAATCTGCAATACCAAATTCCGGTGCCCGTCGAATAAAGCAAAATACGATTTCGAGTACAACGGCGGCAGCGGGTCAATCATCAACACGGTCCCGATCAACAGTGTGTACCAAGTTAGTTTTGGTGCGTCTCTGGCATTTCATGTTGTCAGTTACCAAAGCGGGGAGGATAATCTTATTACCGATGAAGGAATGGCAACCAACGAAGTTGCCGCCATGGTGCCACGGGGTTATCAGCCGAAAATATCCCGCGTCGGAAGTCCTTCAGATAAAGTTTTCTGTATGGATGGTACCCGGTATGTTGAAGCTCAGCCCGGCGGAGGATACCAGGTATCGATCAACGGCTTTACCAAGCAGATCCAGGGCGGGAATTACATGGTGTACGGTCCGCCGACCCAGTTTGACGGATCGCCATTTAAAATGACCAGTAAGACGAATCCGAAACTTGTAGAATCCTGCAAAAAATATGGGTATCGTCATCGTGATAAACTGAATGTAACGTATTTTGACGGGCATACAGAGAGCCTGAAATTTGAAGAGTCGCTGGATATCAATTTGTACTGGCCGAGAGGTTCGAAGGTTCTGCGTTCATCTCAAACGTATGATCCGGATGACCGGGACCGTCAGGCCATTAAATAAGAAAAATCTATTTTTCCGTTGAGCAAGCTTTTTTTGCTGCTGGCGGGAGATGATAACTTTAAGACTCGAAGGAAGGTTGATGCGTATTTCTGTGAGGGTGCAATTTGTTGTTTTGGTTTTACTTGTTCTATGCGCAGGCTGTTTCGGCGCGCTGCGCATCGCTACGTACAATATCGCCAATGGTGTAATCCGGACGGGGCTCGATACGGTACTGGAAGCGATCGGGGCTGAAAATGTCAACGGGATTGAACGCCCGGTCGATATCCTTGCTTTGCAGGAGCAGAGTTCGCCCTCGACGACGACCGAGAGCATCCGGGGAATTCTCAATACGATTTACCAGACGAATGTGTACCAGCGGAGCACAACGTCGCCGTCTGGTGCGGGCGGGATGTCGACGGTGGTTTACAATTCCTCTACGGTGGTACTGCTGGACGAGGAGGAGATCACAAACGGGCCGGGGCCGCGGAACTTTATGCGGTTTACGTTTCGCCCGGTGGGGTATACCTCGCCCGAAGCGATTTTTTATGTTTATGTTTTCCATTTGAAGGCATCGAGCAGTTCGAGTTCGACGCGAACCCAGGAGGCAGCGGTGCTGCGTGCCAGTGCCGATGCGCTGGGTGAGGGTGCGAATATCATATACACGGGAGACTTTAACCTTTACAGTTCCAGCGAGGGGGCCTGGACAAACTTTACCGCCGCCGGAAACGGCCAGGCGTTTGACCCGGTCAACCAGGTGGGCGGCTGGCATGACAGCAGTGCATTTAAACGCTGGCATACACAGGCACCGGCGGTCAGTCCGCCAAGCGGGCTGGTCGGCAGCGGGATGGATGACCGCTTTGATTTCCAACTGGTTACGGGCGAACTGATGGACGGCAACGGTGTGAGCGTGATCACATCTTCGTATCACACTTTTGGTAATAACGGAACGCATTCGCTCAACGGGAATATCTCGAGCGGATCGGGAGCGAGTTCGACGGTACTTAACGCGATGATGACGGCGACGGACCATTGCCCGGTGGTGGCGGATTACCAGGTGCCGGCGGTGATGGATCTTTCGGTTAGCGAAATCCCCTCTCCGGGTGTAATCTGCCAGGGGTATCCGCTGGAGGTGTTTGTCACCAATACGGCTCAGACACAAACCGTTGAGGGTGCGGATGAACTGATCTATTTTCTCGATTCAAGTGTCTATGCCTCGGGGGGCGGCGGAGGCGGGGAAGACCCGTTTGCGGACTGGATGGAGACGGATATCGGTTCGACGGGCATCGCGGGCAGCTATCAGTACAATTCGCAGGATGAGCAGTTGATTATTCACGGGGCGGGCAGCATTACCAGCAGCTCGGATAATTTTCATTTCCTGTACGATGACCTGACCGGCGATGGTGAACTGGTGTACCGCGTGGCGAATTTTTCGGCGACGGACCTGAACGCGACGGTTGGATTGATGATTCGGGAAGGCACGGGGACAGATGCAAGGTACGGTTATATTTACCTGCGTAACTCAGGCGATATCCTGTGGCGAACGCGGTATATTACGGGATTCAGCTCGATTGCGACGCAGGGCGGGATGCACCTGGGCAGCCGATATCTGAAGATCACGCGGAGCGGGAATACGATTACCGGGTATGAATCGATTGACGGGAATAGTTGGACACAGGTGGATTCGATTGACCTGTTCGACCTGGCGGCGACTTTGCAGGTCGGGTTTGCGGTTTCGAGCGGGACAACGGTGGATACGTGCCAGGCGACGTTTGGCGAGGATGGATCGTCCGGGACTCTTGGGCCGTATACCGCAGATCCGCTGGCGGCGAGCAACGTGCATTACCTGGCGGTGAACGCGGCGCAAACGGGGTATCAGACGGCACAGGTCTCGGCAAACAGTACGTCCGAGGGTGTGCAGAACGGATTTTTGAGCGAGAATGTGAGCTTTCGGTACACGGATATCGAGGACTTTGACGGGGACTATGATTTTGACCTGGACGATATTAACCTGCTGCTTGGAGCGATTTATGCGGGCAGCGGAGATGCGATTTTTGATGTGGATGGATCGCTGTCAGTGGACCGGTCAGACCTGACTTTTGTGCTGGAGACGATTATGGATGTTCCGTACGGGGATTTTGACCTGGACCGGGACGTGGACGATGCGGACTTGACGATACTTTTGGATAACTGGCTCACCCCTGGGGCTCAATGGCAGCATGGGGAAATGACGGGAAATAATGTAGTGGATTTCCAGGATTTTTCGCTGTTTGTCGTGAATCGTCAGGGTGATTGATACTTGTTGACACCATTTTTGGAAGGGTTTTCAGATGAAAAGATTGTATGTGTTGTTTTTAATGGGATTGCTGACCTTGCCTGTGCTGGCCGATACGATCGGTTACACGGGTTTCGAGGACAGCAGCCCGCTGTATTCTTCAAAGTATACAGGAAGATATTCAGCACCGCAGTACCTGGTCAATGTGGATGGAGCCGGGCAGCTTGTTGATTATGCCGGCGGAGCGGAACTGGGGCACAAGATCTGGTACAACGGCACGGACGGTCCCGTAAACCAGGCGGATATGGACTCAACTTATCCGTATGATTATATCGGGCCTGCGGATTTTCATGCACGGACCGGTGACGGCTGTATGCAGATCGATGACTCCGACCCGGAGCTGACGGTGGAGATCGCAGAAGTGGATTTGACCGGTTACAATAATGTGATCGTGTCGTTCTTCTTTAAGATTCGCGCGGGCAATTCGTCGCAGGATGGGTATTTTGAGGCGGATGACTTTGTGAAGGTGGACCTCGAATACACGGACGACCAGGCAAATGATTATACGGTAACGGTTGTGGATTTGGCCGGGGATGCCGCGAATGATTTTTACGCATTGAACGGCTACAACTGGATAGGGTATTCGCAGGCGGTTCCGAACAACGCGGTATCGGCTCAGTTGAAGATGACTGTGCATGTAGATGATTACCAGGAAGGTGCGTACCTGGATGATGTGTATTTTACCGGAACGACGGGCAGCACGACGTTTACAACGGTTGATTACGGCTGGGAAGACGGCAGCGATGTGCTGGGTGTCTTCAATAATATCGTGGTCGCAAATGATGCCGTGGAGACTCATGATGCCTCAGCCGGTTCGCTGTACATGGAACGCGGTGTAGACAGCACTCCGCAGACGTACCTGGCGGAGATTCAAAACCTGCGTCTGGGTGATGTTGTGAATGTCAGCCTGTGGGCGAAGACGGGGCAGTATTCCGGATTCCAGGATGGTTCGATTAGCCTGGCGGCGAATTTCATTGATGTTAACGGTGATTATGTTGCTTATGCGGGCGAGCTGACGACGTATTCGGGCAATGACTGGACCGAAATCAGCGGTGCGTTCGGGATGTCTAACGCTGACGCAACGGGGATCATGATTGTTGCGAAGGTTTATAATGAATCCGGTGATTCGGGGTGGGTAGATGACATCAGCATTACCTACCCGGATTATGCAACGAACCCGATTACGGTAGCATTTCCGAGCAGTTCGATCAGCTACCCAGCGACCAAGACGAGCAGCTACGGCTGGGAAGATTTGGGCGTGGTACTGGATGACTTTTTCTGGCCGATCGTGAATAACGTATTTACCGAAGCAAGAACGGGGACACGTTCACTGAAGATCACCAAGGACTTTGGTGTCAGCAGTACGCCGTACGGTTACGTGGCGTTTATTGACGGCCTGGTAGACGGTGACGTGGTTCGCGCAAGCTTTTACGGCAAGGACGGCCGCTATACCGGCTTTGACCCCGATGACGGCTCGATTCGCCTGTGGGCACACTATACGGATGTTCCCGGTGAGCCCAACAGCTTTGGCGGCAGTGCCGGCGGTAATGAGATGTACAGCAGTAACGACTGGACCGAGCTTTCCGGCATGTGGGTCTTCGATGAAGGGGACACGTCGCAGTTCGATCCGCGTACGGGCATGATTATAGAAGCCCGCGTATACTCTGAGAGCGGCGATTACGGTTTCGTGGATGATCTTGTGATCGAAGTTCCGGATTTCCCGCGCGTGAGTGTTGACTTCCCGGATCCGTGTGCTTTGCCGATCTGTACGAATCCGTTTAGCGACTTTGACGGTGACTGTGAAACGAAGCTTAACGATCTGCAGGAATTTATCGGTCAGTACGGCAGCGATGGTATCGGGTCGTTTATTGATCCCGGCTATCTGTACCGCGGTTATGACTGGTTTGATCCTAACGGTGTAGCAATTGACGCAGAATGGAATGAACCTGTGGTTGCGGTTGTTTCCACGGACGCACCGGACGGCAAGAGCCTGGAGATCGAAATGGGCACTACATTTTCCGGTGCGGCTGAAGTTCGTGTTGCCAATGCAACGGGCATCCAGGACGGCGATGAGATTCATGTCGCAGTAACCTGGAAGAGCGGTTCGGATCCAAACTCGTATCTGTCGCTTGGCGGATACATGATTCGTGACAATGCGTACAAGGGCAGTAAGTTCGAGCTGGATGAGATCGTCAGCACATCGGACGGCTGGACAACGGCTTCGGCCCGGATGTACTTTGACATCGGTGATCCGCCCCGTGAAGGTATCGGCATCGTGGTTTACGGCCACGGCGATCCGGGTATGGTTGCAGGTTACGTAGATAAGGTCGTGGTTTCCGCGCCTTATTACGAGGACAACGGCAGCCCGCTGACGGTGATTGAGTTCCCGAGCCTTGATCCGCTGGGAATCGATGTCAACGAAGGGTACCTTGTGACGAACCCGGCGGAATTTCCGCTGGCGTGCGTGAATCGTCCCCAAGCGGATATCAACCAGGACTGCTACGTAACCCTTGGTGATTACATCTTTGTTGCCGATGAGTGGCTTGGCTGTGGATGGGATGTTGAATCCAACTGCTCATTCTAAGTGAGAATGACTCCATGGCAGCAACCAGGCTGTAAATTGTGAATTCAGGCCGGGTTTTTCTTCACGGCGGAGAAAACCCGGCTTTTTTTATTTCAGAGCTGTTTTTTTCTGATATGATATACACAATGATAATCGGTTGGACCTGTTAAAATTCAGGAGTAACAATGGCCTTAGAGGAAACGAATAGGGAGAAAAATATTTTCAGCCGCAAGCCCGGCCTCACCGTACTGGTCGCCCTGGCGGTTATTATTTTGAGTGGATTGTTCCTGCGGTGGTATATGGGCAATGAAAATCCGTCCGGCCCGGAGGCCGAGGCAACTGGATGGAAAGCACAAGCCGCCGAAAAATGGGGCATGCCCTATGACCAGCTTCCGGAGAAACACCTTGGGATTATTTCTCCGCACAGCCGGGATATCCAGATGCAGTTTCAGCAGGCGTTTCAGTCTTGGGCGGCACAAGAGGCAGGAATCCGCGTAAAAATCTGGTGGTACAATATCGGAGGCGGCAGTCATTCGATTCTGAATTACCTGATGAAAGCGGAAAACGATGAAAATGCCCCATCGATCGACGTGGTTTTCGGTGGCGGTGAGTATGTTTTTGAACAACTCGCGAAGAATGGACTTCTGGACTCGATGGTGATTGATGCGGAAACTGTCGTTCAGATTCCCGGGGACAACCACGGACTTGAACTTTATGACTCCCAAATGCGGTGGTGCGGAACGGCACTGAGCGGCTTTGGCATTCTTTACAATCAGCAAATGCTCGAAGAAGCCGGATGCGGCAGCCCTTCGGCCTGGCAGGACCTGGCCTATGATGATTATTTTGACAAGATCGTGCTTGCCAATCCTGCGAATTCAGGTACCGCGGCGGCGATTAACAATCTGATTGTTCAAAGCAGCGGCAATTGGCCCGATGGCTGGAAACGCCTGATGCTGATCCTGTCAAATGTACAAGCATTTATTGATCGGTCCACCGACGCAGCAAACCAGCCGCTTTTGCATGAAGTGCCGATTACGGCCTGTATTGATTTTTTCGGGATATCCCGGCAGGAGATGTCCCCGGAGGATATTACGTTTGCACTCCCGCAGGATGGTGAGGGAATGAGCGTGGACCCGATCGGGATCTTGCATACCTGCAAAAATCCCGACACCGCGCGGTTTTTCGTGAATTTTGTGCTTTCGATGCAGGGGCAATCACTGTGGGGTCTTCCTTCCGGACATCCGGACGGGCCGTCGATTACGACTTTATACAGAAAGCCGATCCGCAAGGACTTTTACAGCCGCTATTCCGGTGCCCTGCCGGGCTGGCTGGCCGATCCGTACGAAAATGCGAACCAAGAGATTTCGTCAGTTGAATTCCCTGAGGCAATGCACAGTGTGCTGATCTCACTGGTTCAGGCCGCGGCGGTGGAAAACCATGAACTGATGAAGCAGGCCCGGGCCAGGCTGATCGCCGAGGGCATGCCGGCAGAGAAGGTTGCCCGGTTTGCCGCACTGCCTGAGGATGTGGATACACTGGAAAAGGTGGAAATCACCGGGCGGGCGCTGAGCGACTCGGACCAGGCCGGGAAGTTGATTGATTACTGGAAAAAACATTTCGAAACCGTTTACAGGGAAATTCTTGAGTAACGCGGGCTTTTGGTGCATAATACGGCTTAATGTGTGATCAGATTGATATTCAAGCCGATATAAGCTCATCTGGATTATGGCAAAAACGGAAATGAATCGCGGATTTTTGAATAACGCCCGGGCCTATCTTTCGGGGCCGATGGACTTCGTATCTTCAAGGGCCCAAGAACGAAAAACCGGATGGCGCGTGAAGATGGGGCAATTTCTGCGCAAAATGGGGGTGACCGTCTTTGATCCCTGGTCCAAGCCCCGGGTGCTGGGCATGCACGAGTACGGCAAGGAGGACGTCAAGACGATCCAGGTGCGAAAGGACTGGACGTTTGAGCAGAGCGAAGAGGGACGCATGGCCCGGCTCAAGTGCGGGGCGACGTTCCGCGAGACGATGCATATGGACCTGCGGATGGTGGATATCAGCGATTTTGTGATCGCGTACTGCCCGACGAATATTTACAGCGTGGGTACGCCGCATGAGATCATCGTCGCGCGGCTTCAGCATAAACCGGTGCTGTTTGTCAGCCCACCGGTGACCTTTCCGACCCTGCATGAGCTGCATGACCATATGCAGGACAAAGGCGACAGAAAGGGGCTGCAACTTCTCGAACAGTTCATCCGGGAGTACCCGATCAAAGAGAATCCGGAGGGGATTCCATCTTTGTGGTATATGCCGCTGATCGGAGGGGATAACTTTTTTGACGGATTCGGCTTCGCGGAATTTAGGGAGGATTTCGGCTGGGGTGATGACAGCCCGACGGATCTGCTGGAAGCGGCAAAACCACCGCAGCGGCCGCTATTGCCGTTTTTGAATGAGCTCAATCACCGGCAAACCCTGCCGGATAAGTACAGCTTCAGCAAGAAAATGAACGTGCCCAATGACGACTGGCTGCTGCTGGACCTGGAGCACGAAGCGGAGGAAATGGGAAATCAGGACTAATAAAGTCCTATAAATGACCATCCTGCCAGGCTGATTTACCTTTTTCCTTGATTTTCATCCATTAAACCACCTCTGTCTATATATTTATAGACATTTATCCTTTTTTGTCTATATATATGTAGACATATGTGACGATATTGTCTATATATATGTAGAGATGTATCTTTTTGGGACATAGATAATGACTTCTAAACAGATAAAACTAGCCCGGGAGCAGCTTGATTCAAAGCTAAAGGCTTTTGAATCCATAAAAACTGTCTTACCCCCTGCCAAAGGCTGGATCCGAGCGATCCGGGACGTACTCGGTATGTCCGGACAACAACTTGCCAATCGCCTCAATGTGAACAGACAGCGGATTTCCAGGATTGAGCAGGATGAAAAACCGGGGAAAGTGACGGTTGAGACTCTTCGCAATGTCGCGAAAGCGCTGGACTGTGAATTTGTGTATGCTTTTGTGCCCAGAACCAGCCTGAAAGAAAGCGTAAGACAGCAGGCCAAAAAAATGGCAAAAAAACGCATGGCCCGCAGCAACCAATTGATGCGGCTGGAAAAGCAGGAATTGGGCAATGACGAAAAGGCAAAGGCACTGGACAGCCTTGCCGAAGAGATTATGGACTCGATGCCGAAGAATTTATGGGATGAGTAATCATGGAATTTGACTGCCCTGAGGGAGCTACCCCGCTTGACCCTAATGAATCAGAGGGACTGCTGCTGACACATATCACCACGAAGGCCGAACTGGACCGGTGGGAGCAGGACAATATCAATGAAGCGCTTGCCTGGCTGGAACAGCGAAAGCCGAAGGATATTTTAAACGAATCGTTTATGAAGCAGCTTCACAAGAAGATGTTCGGCAACGTGTGGAAATGGGCCGGGGCATTTCGAAAGTCCGAGAGGAACCTTGGCGTTGAATTTTACAGGATATCCATTGAACTCAAAAAGCTCTGCGATGACGCACAGTATTGGATTTTGAATCATACATTTCCGGAAGATGAGATCGCGGCCCGTTTTCATCATCGGCTGGTATTTATCCATTTATTCCCAAACGGTAACGGCAGGCATGCAAGAGTGATGGCAGATCTTATGCTGGAGAACATCTTTGGCAGGCCTGCTTTTAGCTGGGGCAGTGCGAACCTGGCTGCTGCGGGTTTGGACCGGGAGAAGTACATCGAATCTCTCGTTGCCGCGGACCGGGGAAATCATGAATTGTTAATGGATTTTGTCAGGTCGTAGATTTTTATAACCACGAAAAACGCAAAAAGATATTGGTGGGTATAACCCACCCTGCGAAAAAAATGATTATTTCTCTCCGGATTTTGAATCGGTCATGCCTTTCATTTGATCCGTCAGCCAGCCGATATTAACCTCCTCCCGGGGAAAGAGATCGGGCAGGTAGGGTTTGATGTCCAGCACGGGGGTATGATCCGCCATGTCACAACCGCAAATGGTAAGAACCGGCGGCTCGAATTTTACCAGCTTAACCACGGACATTCCGATATGGTTGGGCCGGTACGGGCTGCAGGTGGAAAAAACGCCGCGGGGATTGCCGTCCCATGGAGGGTTCGCGATCAGCTCGGTTCGGCTGGCACGGTCGAAGTAAAAGAGAGCCACAATGTGCGAGAAACCATCAAGGTCCTTTAGGCCTTTGACAAACGGAGGATACACCTCGATTTTAGCCAGAACGTCCATCGCCCCAGCGGCCTGGCGGGGAATACCGCTCGTTTGGGCAAAAGGAGTACGCAAAATACCGATGGGATATAGTGTGATAGGCTGGTTTTTTTCATTCTTCTGGTTCATTTTCTGTCCCTAAGGGGTTATAATCCGTGTTTTATTATACAGTAAATTGTAGACAACGAAAGAAAGATTTGGTAATGCGACAGGAACTGGAAAAATACCGTTATATCATCTGGGACTGGAACGGCACGCTGCTCGACGACGTGTGGTTGTGCGTGGAGACGATTAACTCGCTGCTGCGGGAATACGGGCTGACCGAGGTGGACGAGGAGAAGTACCAGGAGAATTTTGACTTCCCGGTGCGGGGGTATTACGAGCATTTGGGATTTGATTTTGAGAAGCTCTCGTTCGAGAAGATCGCGGTGGATTTTATCGAGCGTTATTATGCCCGGCTGGACGCATGCAAAATGCATTCGGATGCGATGGGGACATTGGTGCACTTCCAGGAGGCGGGATGCCGGCAGTCGGTGCTTTCGGCGACGAAACAGAGCCAGTTGGAACATTGCGTGGACCACTTCGGCCTGTGTGGGTATTTTGAGCGGCTGGTGGGGCTGGATAATCATTACGCGGCGAGCAAAGTGGACGAGGGTAAGCGGCTGGTGGCGGAGCTGGATTTACCGAGGGGCGATGTCCTGTATATTGGCGATACGCTGCACGACCATGAGGTCGCGGAGGAAATGGGGGTAGATTGCGTGCTGGTCGCACAGGGGCATCATCACGCGGACCGGTTGGCGCGGTGCGGGGCGAGGGTGTACGGATGCCTGGATGAGCTGTTTGACAGGTCAGATGTTGATGCCGAGGTCTAGTTTTCTGTCGAGCGGCTCTGACTTTTCGGGTTCCGGATCGAGTGTGTAGTAAACGCTTTTGAGGTGCCGCTGCGGATGGAAGCGGTCGCAGATGCCGGCAAGATACTCGGAAGCGCCGATGATCAGGCAGCCTTTGTGGTTGAGGATATCTGCGAGGTTGTGGAACGCCTGGATTTTCTGCTGCTGGGTGAAGTAGATGGCCATATTACGGCAGAAGATGATGTCGAACATACCGATTTTGTCGAAGTCCTCGATGAGGTTGACTTTTCTGAAGCTGCACATGGCACGGATTCGGTCGATCACACGCCACTGATTGCCCTCTGCAACGAAGTATTTGCTGAGCAGATCGTCGCTAAGCCCGCGGGAAATTTCCAGTTTGTTGTAGTGGGCATAGCTGGCCCTTGCAATGGCCTGGTCGGAGATGTCGACGCCGAGTACCTGGATGTCGAATGAACCAAGAGAGGTAACGGCCATGTCGAAGATCATGGCGATACTGTAGACTTCCTGCCCGGTACTGCAAGCGGCGCTTAGAATGCGAATCGGAACTTTTGAGCCCGGAGGGGTCTTGTGCTTTTTGCGGTCGATCAGTTCGGGGATAATTTTATAGCGGAGCATATCGAACGGAGCCCTGTCGCGGAAAAAGAGGGTTTCCTGTGTGGTAATGGCATCGATGAGGGCTTCCTTGATGATGTCGGTGGTGTCTTTGGTGAGTTTGTAGTAGAATTCGCTGAAGGTAGCGCAGTTGTATTGGAGCAGCAGCGGGGAGAGCCGGTTTTCGACGAGGTAGGTCTTTTCGGGATTGAGGTCTATCCCAGTTGCCCGGAGGATGTATTCGGCCAGGGTCTTGAATTCCTGTTCGTTGATCTTTATCATGATGCCCCCGCCGCGTATTCAACCATAACCGCTTTGATGATTTCGTCCGCGATTTTATCGAGCGGGGCAATGATATCGGCCAGGCCGGCGTTGATGACTTCGCGGGGCATTCCGTAGACAATACTGGAAGCTTCGTCCTGTGCGATTGAAAATGCGCCTTCGTTTTTCATGGCCTGGAGGCCGGCCTTGCCGTCACTGCCCATGCCGGTCATAATGACGCCGACGGCAGCGGGGCCGAAGCATCGGGCCACAGAGCGGAAGAGATAATCGACGGAGGGTCTGCAACTGTTTTCCGGGGGGTCGTCTGTGATGTGGATGATATTTTGATGGTTTACATGGTTGACTTTCATTTGTCTGCCGCCGGGTGCGATGTAGATTTTTCCGGGTTCGAGAATTCGACCGTGCTGGGCGTGCAGTACGGGCAGGATGCACTTTTGATTGAGATTGTCGGCCAGCGGGGATGTAAAATCGGTGGGCATGTGCTGGACGATCAGGACGGGAACGGGGAAATCCGCCGGCAGCGAAGGCAAAACCCTCGACAGGGCCTTCGGCCCCCCTGTCGATATACCGATCGCGACGACTTTGGGCGGCGTCCGCCTGGTGTCGTGTTTGGAAATGAACCGGGGGTTTGTCTGATCCTGTTTTCTCTGCGGATGGAGATTGTTTGGGGACGTATTTGATTCAGAACCGGCCCGGTTTGAATGGTGTAATAGGATGTTTTTGACGTTAAGCATCCGGCTAAAGGCCTTCAGAACGGGAGGGAGAGTTTCAGTTATTTTATTTCGGATTTGGGCATAGGAATCTTCGGAGGGTTTGACGACCAGGTCAAAGACACCGATTTCCATGGCATCAACGACGTCTTTTTCTTTGATGCGGTTGGGTTTTGCAAGGAGGATAACACTCTGGTATCCATACTTTTGCTCGATTTCGCGCATGAAGGCGAGGTTATCCCCGAGGATAAGATCGCAGTCAATCAGGATCAGATCGAACGAAAGGACCTCCATCTTCGCCCGGGCGACCGAAATGGTGCCGGCGGTTGCCCTACATTCCATGTGTGCAAAATCATCGAGCAGCTCGGTAAGTGCTTTTCGATAAGTCACACTGTCATCGATGACAAGAGCCCGGATATCTCTTTCAGTTGTCTGCAGGATCTGATTCATGTTTTCGCCGTCAGACGCGTTTTTGGCGTTTACAGGTCTCCTTCATTGAGAATCTCCTCAATGTTCAGGATGGATATAATGCTATGACCGGTATCATGTACGCCGGTGATGAATTTCGCCTGGATTCCGTTGACATTTGCCGGGGGGGGTGAGACCTGCCGGGGGGAACAGGAAACAACATCGCCAACACGATCCACGAGTAAGGCGACATTTTCATCGATAGAATTGACGACAATCAACCGGGAGGTCTGATCGATGGGTGTTTGTGTCTGGTTGAGGATTTTACCGAGATCAATGACCGTGACGATCTCGCCCCGAAGGCTGAGGATGCCCAGGACGTACTTGCCGGACTGTGGAACGGTTGTCCATTTGAGCAGCTTATTGATCTCCTGCACGTTGAGGATGTCGAGTCCGCACAATGCCTGTCCGACGTGAAAGGTAACAAACTCAACCTGCTGAGAAACGGCAGATGTCTGTGCCATAGCTTACTCCTTGTTGTTTTGTAATCGGAATTTCGAAACCATTTGTTTGAGCTGCTCGGCCATCCCGGAGAGGTCGTGAGCCCGGGTGTTGACCTGCTTGCTTCCCTGGGAGAGGTTTTCCGCCGAGGAGCTGACTTCACATATCTGAGAGGCAATGGTCCCGGCGGCCTGGGACGACTGAGAGATATTGGAATTGATATCCTGAACCCCTGCGCAGGCCTGGGAGATGCTCGTGGCCATTTCACTGGTCGTACAGCTTTGCTGTTCTACGGATTCCGCAATCGTAGAGACCAGGTCATTGACCTGGTTGATCACGGTTACGATCTTTTCAATCTCACTGACGGCCTGGCCTGTGGCCTCCTGAATCCCTGCAATTTTCGCTTCGATCTCATCGGTCGCAGTGGAGGTCTGGTTGGCCAGTTCCTTGATCTCATTGGCGACGACACCAAAGCCCTTACCCGCTTCACCGGCACGGGCGGCCTCAATGGTCGCGTTGAGAGCCAGGAGATTGGTCTGTTCCGAGATATCGCTGATGGTCTCGGTGACCCTGGAGATGGTCTGGGCGACGGTTCCAAGTTCATTGATCATCCGCGATGCATTTTGCGCTTCCGCTACGGCGTTTACGGTGACACTGGAGGCGGTTTCGGTGTTTTTCGCGATCTGCCCGATGGTGCCGGACATTTGCTCGGTGGCATAGGATACGCTGTTAAGGCTCGCAGAGGCCTGCTCCATCGATGCTGCCACGGAAGCGAGGTGACTGCTCATCTGCTGGGCGGAAGCGGCCACGTTTGAGGTTCGATCATTAGTATTGGAAACCGCAGAATCCATCTGCTTTGATACGGAGGCCAGTTCCACGGAGGAGAGCCCGACGGTTTCGGCATTCTGGGCGATTTCCGTAATTATATTCTGAATCTGTTCGACGAAAAGATTAAAATTCCTGGCCAGTGCACCGAGCTCGTCGTCAGTGGTCACTTCCAGTCTCTGGGTCAGGTCGCCCTGTCCGCGTGCGATATCCTGAAGCATTTGCACACTTGAATTAACCGGCTTTAGAATCTGTCGTGTCAGTACATACGCAATGGAAGCGACGAATCCCATGGTGATTAAAAACAAGCCGATCATTTTTGCATAGCTTTTACGGGCCATACTGTTCATCCGGTCGCGGGCTTCATGGAATTCATCCGTATACATCCCGGCTCCAATGATCCAGTCCCAGGGTTTAAAGTATACAGCCCGAACAATTTTTTCACGGTCGGGACTGTCTGGATTGTTTGTCCAGTCGTACCGCTGCTCAAAGACCTGCCCCGAGGGGATATTGATCGCCCGATGGATAAGATTCTGAACGATAAGCTCTCCGTCACTGTCAGTGACATTGAGGACGTTTTCGCCGTCACGCTCACCGTCTTTTGAGATAATGTAATTCCCGTCAGTGTCGATGACATAGACATAGCCAGTCTCGCCAACCTTTGTCGCCTTGATGGCATCCTCCATCGCCTGGATATGCGTTTGTGGATAGCCGACACGGACCATGCCGATGATTTTTCCGGAGGCATCTTTCAGGGGCTCAGAAACGGTGAAATACCAATGATCACCTACAAGCTCTCTTGCGAAAACTTTGCCTTCGTCCTCGATGATGTTTGCGATCTGCTTATTGCTTTTCCCGTTCGGAAGGACGGCAGGGAGAAATGGAATGCCGTCTGTCTCGGACACCTGGGGCAGATTGGAAAAGACTCTGAGCATCTGACCCTGCTCGTCAATTCGCTGATACAGTGAAATGCGGCAGTTCATCTCTTCTAAGGCGGCCTGCGCGATGGAATGCAGCGGAGTCTCCAGGCTTCCCGGCTCGACCCAGCGGTCCGCCAGCATGAGCCTGGGGAGGGTTTTCTTTTCCGCCTGGCCGGAACAGGTATTGACCACATCAACGGTGAATTGCTGCGGATTGATGGTGATCTCTCCAGCAGAGACAATTCGATCCCGAGTCACATTCAGCGAGGCGGTGAGATTCTTGTGAACCAACTCCTGCTGGGCTTTGCACATGTCATAAACCCCCCTGGCCAGGTTCTCAAGATCCTGACCGGCATTGTCCACAAGCTGCTCATTGGCATATTCGACCATTCGCTGATTCTGATTGAACACAATCAGGTTGACGATCACCAGCGGAACCGCAGCCATGGCAAGACAGACACACAACAGTCGTGTTTTAAGGCTTGCCTTCCCCAGCAATGTTAATCCAAAAACTTTCATACCTTACTCCCATGTTCTTTCTTAAATCTGAAACTGGTTTACCATTGTCGTAAGCTGTTCGGCAAGCTTGGAAAGCTCGCGGGCACTGTCATTGATCTGCCGGCTTCCGTTATCGATTTCACCGGAAGACTGGCTGACCATGTTGATGTCGTTTGCAATCTGGCCGGCTGCGGTAGAAGACTGCGAAAGATTGCTGTTGACTTCCTGGATGCCCGAAGAGGCCTGGCTGACGTTGGAAGCAATCTCACGGGTCGTCGTAGACTGCTCCTCCACGGCAGAGGCGATCGTCGAGACCAGCTCGCTGACTTCACGGATGACCTGCGTGACCTTTTCGATCTCATCGACAGTCATCGCGGTGGTATTCTGGATGCCCTCGATCTTTTCACGGATTTCTTCCGTAGAAAGTGCGGTCTGATTGGCCAGATCCTTGATCTCATTGGCCACGACGGCAAAGCCTTTTCCGGCATCTCCGGCCCGAGCAGCTTCAATTGTCGCGTTCAGGGCCAGCAGATTGGTCTGTTCGGAAATATCGGTAATGGTCTCGGTGACCTTGCCGATCTTTTTTGCAGCCTGGCCGAGTTCGTTAATCCGCGTTGAGGCCCGTCGCGATTCATCAACGGCCCTTGTGGTAACCGAGCTTGCCTTTTCGGTATTCCTGGCAATCTCGTTAATGGTTGATGTCATCTGTTCGGCAGCGGTGGCCACCATATTGACATTGGTAGAGGCCTGTTCCATTGCCGCGGCCACGGAGGTCATACTGCCGGACATCTGCTGGGCGGAAGCGGCTACGGCAGAAGAACGGTTGGATGTATTGGAAATGTTCTCAGACATTTGCTCGGAAATACTGGCCAGTTCCGTAGACGAACTGCTGAGGGCATTGGAGTTGATGGCGATATTTTTCACCATCGCCTGGATCTTTTCCGTGAAGCGGTTGAACCACTTGGCCAGTTGGGCAATCTCATCCCTGCCGTTCATTGGAATTCGGCGTGTCAGGTCGCCCTGGCCCTGGGCGATGTCTTTTAACATATCCACGACATTATTAATCGGCCTTGAAACAATATCCGTGATATAAAGAAGGACCAGGCAAAGCAGAGAAGCAGAGATGACACTGATCGCTACGGAATAATAAGCCAGTGTACGAACCGGGGCAGTAAATGCATTGCGAGTGTCGATTGCCATCACGATCCAGTCCGTTTTGGGGCTTTGAGCAAAACTTGCGATTTTATGTACACCTTCATATTTGTATTCGATGCTGCCGTTCTGTTGGGAAATAATTTCTTTTCCAAAGTCCAGTGTCTTAAAGTCCAGGTTCATAATCAAAGACTGATCGGGGTGTGCCAGTACCATACCATGGCGGTCTACCATGGCCAGGTACCCTTCAGATCCCAGCGTTGAAGTGTTTATCAAGACACTGGAGGCCTTTTGGAGATCGATCGGTGCACCTAAGATTCCGACAATTTGTCCATCTTTGACAATCGGTGCTGTAATCAGGCTGACGGGCCTTCCCGTCGCCGGCGATTCCTGGACATCTCCGATCCAGGTCTTTCCTTCCATGGCCATCTTGTAGTTTTCGGAATACTCTTTCATTTCTGAAAAGTTGATCCCCACAGACTGCCCATTAATCGAGTCCAGGAATATTCGCCCCCGCGTATCAGCAAGGAAAAGATTCTCATTCTCGATATTGACCGACATGAATCGTTCAAGCGTTTCCTTCGCCTGGTCCCAGTTCTCACCGTTACAGGCCCTGATAAAATCAGGAATTTGCGCAATCGTCCGTGTAAATTCGACATGCTCCAGGGCCCAGTTATCGACCTGCTGGGCCGCCGACTGGACAATCGAGTTTAACTTTTCATCCTGTACCTGTAGAATACTGGATTTGGCGATATGCAGTGAAATAAAGGTCATGGATGTCACTGTAAGGATCACCATCGGGATGATCGTATACAGAAACTTGTTCCGAATCTTCAGCGTTGAAAAGAGGTTCTTGAAATTCATATCTTTTCCTTCCGTACTGTCCTGCGTTTATGAGGATACATTTGCATTTATGTATTTTTGTACAGCTTCCACAAGCTGATCTTTATCCAGTTTTATCTGATATTCATCGATTCCACTTTGTTTTCCATTCTCAATATCCGTCTGCCCGGCGAGAGTGGTCAGGGCAATAATGGGCAGTTGTGTAAAGCGGGAATCTTCCTTGACCCGCCTTGAAAATTCGTACCCGTCCATTTCGGGCATTTCAATATCTGTAAGGATCATTTGGACCCTGTCAGCATTCTGTTCGAGCTTTTCGAGGGCCTCGACACCGTTTTCAGCCTCGATGATTTCACAGCCGATGCCTGCCAGAATTCCACGTACCTGTCCGCGGAAGAATTCCGAATCCTCGGCATAGAGTATTTGAAGCGGCTGGGGGCCGGAGACGGAATCTGCATTCGGCTGCACGGGAACCTGTGTATTGAGCGATTCGACCAGGGTAATCAATTCTTCGATCTCAAGGATTCGCGTGGTCCCACCCTGGATAATCGCCGAGCCGAGAATTCCAGGCTGACGAAGCGTTTTGTCATCCAGAACAATGTCCGTATTGACGGTATCAATCGGATTGGTTGCCAGCAAGCCAAAATGACGCTGCCGACTTTCTACGACAACTATCAGGATCATGCCTTCGAGGGAAACCGGCCGGGCTTTGCAGAACTGGCTGATCTGGTAGATCGGCAAAATCCCGTCACGATAGTGGATCACCATTTGTTCGCCAACCGTTTCAATGCTTTGGGCACTGATCTTTTCTACCCGGGAGACGGCCTCGATCGGCAGCGCGAACTTCTGGTCCGGGCCGGCATTGAAAAGAGTCATGGCCATACGATCAGCATGTTTTACTTCATCCGCTTTGATCATTTCATCTATGGATTGATCCAATTCATTGAGGTCATTAAGGCGAATGAACTTAGCCAGCCCCGCAACATCGAGGATCAGTGAAACACATCCATTCCCCAGGATGGTCGCCCCGGCATAAATGCTGCATTTTTTCAAGTGGCTGCCGAGAGGCTTGACGACGATTTCTTCGGACTCGTGAAGCCGATCAACCACCAGGCCGTATTTGTTCGTCCCGGAATTGAGAACGACAATATTCAGGGCGGAATCCATCTCGTCAGGATTCACACCCTGGAGGGCAATGTCTTCATTTTCGTCGGGACTGCACGTCAGGATTTCATCGAGACGAACCAGCGGCAGCAGTTCATCCCGAAGACGAATCACCTGTGCTTTTCCGACTTGTTCAATCTTTTCGTGAATCTTTTCAGATGAAACGCGGACCAATTCAACGACGCTGACCAGCGGCACGGCATATCTCTGATCACAGCAGGAAATCATCAAGCTGGGGATAATGGCCAGAGTCAGCGGCAGCTTGATCCGCATATTGGTCCCTTTTCCGGGCTGGGAGTCGATTTCGAGCGTTCCGCCCAGCTTTTCGAGATTGGTCTTTACGACATCCATGCCGACACCGCGACCGGAGACATCCGTCACTTTTTCGGCCGTCGAGAAACCCGGCGCAAAGATCATGGATATCTTTTCCCGGTCAGACATGGCTTCAGCCTGGTCCGGCGTAATGAGATTTTTGCTGATCGCCGATTCGATCACTTTTTCCGGGTCGATGCCCTTGCCGTCGTCCTGGATTTCGATATTGATCTGACCGGCCTGATGGAATGCGCGTAAATAAATTGTACCCGTTTCCGATTTTCCGGCGTCGATGCGGCTTTGAACATCCTCAATCCCATGGTCCGCAGCGTTACGCATCAGGTGTGTCAGCGGGTCACCGAGGCCTTCGAGCATACTTTTGTCAAGTTCGACATCCGAACCGGATATTTCGAGATCGATCTTTTTGCCCAGTTCACGTGACAGGTCACGGACGAGACGCTGGAATTTATTGAAGATGTTTCCAATTGGCTGCATACGGGTCATCATAATGGTTTCCTGCAGCTCAGAAGTAACCAGGCTGATCTGCTGGGCGGCCTGATCCCGCGACTTGGGATTCTCCTCCGTCATGGACTGGAGAAGCTGGTTGCGGCCCAGCACAAGCTCGCCGGCAAGATTCATAAGCTTATTAATCAGGCTGACATGAACCCGCAGGTTGTTCTGTGCGGACGGAGCCGGAGGCGTCTGTTTGGATTCGCCGGATTTTGTCTCCGCTGGTTTGGCCTTTTGGGGTTTGGCTTCAGGCTCCCCCTGTGCAAATTCATCTTCCGCTTTCGGGTGAGGCTGTGAGGTTTCTGTTGCCTGCTCGGGATTTTCAGCATTGGCAGCCGGAGAATCCACCGCGGATTCTGCAATCAGGCCGCTGGGGGGATCGACGATTGAATTGTCAGTATTACCGGCCGGTTTTGTCTGAAACTCGCCGGACATCGGGTGCACACGCTGGGGTTTGAGCTGAAAATGCGCAGGAGCCTCCTGCTCGCTGACCAGTGAGGTAACAAGCATAATAAACGGAATGCGGTTTGACAGCTCTTCTTCCAGGGTTCCGACCGCCATGAGATCCACCTTGCAGTCGATGATCGATGCGGATTCCTGAATCCGGCTGATCAGCTCAAACGGCGTAATATTCTCATGGTGAACATCGTGGATGAGGTCATACTCAAGAAGGTAAAGATTTTCGTTCTCACCCCTCGCGTGGGAAATGTCAAATTCAGAAACTGTAAAAATCGGCTGGCCGCTGGCGAGACAGATTTCGACCTGGCGGTTGACCTGCTCCTTGATGCCCTCGGGCAAATAGGCTGATGTAATGCCGCTCAGGGCGACAACGTGCTCTGAAATATCCTGATCGTTGCTTTCAGCGACATTCTCCGTAAGATTCCGCAGGCGGTCAAAAGCAAGCAGGCAGATATTGACGACCTCGGAATTGGGGACGATCTCGCCGGAGCGGATCATACCCAGGACGTTTTCGATCTTATGAGACAGCTCCTTGATGGTGCTAAGGCCCATAAAGCCCGCACCGCCCTTGATGCTGTGCGCGGCCCGAAAGACCTTATTGACGAGGTCTTCATCGATATCCGCGCCGCTCTGTTCGATCACCAGCAGATTGTTTTCAATATCCGCAAGATGCTCAAGGGATTCTTCGACAAATGATTGTAGAATTTCATCGTCGATCATATCCATTCCATTACTCCTTTTCTGCCGGAACGATGGTGAAATGACGATCCAGTCTCATGGTGCGAAACAGTGTCATCAGGTCTTTGCTTACGCCGGTGACCGATAGTTTTCCATTTTTTTCCTGCAGCGAGTTATGGGCGGCAATGAATACGCCCAGCCCCACGGAATCAACCATTTTGACATCCGTCAGGTCTACTTCCAGCTCGGTGGCACCGCTTTGGATCTTTTCGAGGAGCTGTTCGCGAAATTCGTTTGAAAACGACGCCACAATGTCCTGTTGGGCCCGGACGGCCTGTTTTTGTTCGACAGCCTGGCTCATGAGTTCCTCCCGTTGGCTTGAAGTTTCTTTGTCATGATCAGTACGTTTCCTTTTTCATTGAATCGGACCTGGTCCGCATAATTGTTCAGTATGGCCAGCCCGCGGCCGCGAAGCGACAGCGGATCGGTTTGCTTTTCAATAATCTGACCGTAATCAAAACCTTCCCCTTCATCCTCGATCTCGATGGTGAGCGTTTGCTGTTCACGGACTATTCGAAGATGGATATTCCGATCCGGATCAAAATCATTGCCGTGTTCAACGGCATTGACCAGCCCTTCACGAACCAGGAGCATGACCTCGAAGATGTCATCCTGGAGCTGCTGGTTGTACAAAAACGCCTGCACAACGGAACAGACCCGGTCGACTTCCGCGAAATCAGATCCGAGGTCCTGTGTAAATATATTGTTCACCTTATGGACAACGGCCATCCTCAAACCTCCACAGCTAAAACAACAACGTCATCTTCCGGTTCCGGTATTTCTTCAAGCATGAGATCCCAGATCATATCCACGGCTTCGGAAATCTCCGCCGGTGCGGTTTTGCTGCAGGCATCGAGCATAGACGCCTGCCCTTCGTCTCGTGATTTATGCCCTGCTTCGATGATCCCGTCACTGTAGATGTAGAATCGGTCCCCGGGCTGCACTTCGTAGACTGACGAATTGAACTGGGCCTGGGTAAATGCCCCAAGGACATCTCCATCGCAATCAAAGAGAACCGGCTCATTGCCGAATCTCTGGTAGATCATCGGCGGGTGCCCGGCACTGCCAATGGTCAGACGGTTCGCATTTCGGTCGAGCTTGACATAACAGGCAGTCACATAACTGCCGCTGGTCATCAGGTTGACCAGTGTGTCGTTGATATTGCTCAGCGTCTCAAACGGATTCAATTGACTGTTGGCATGCTGGGCGAACAGGGCCTTTACCGCCGGGGTAGTAAACGAGGCCTGGAGATTGTGGCCGCTGATATCCGCGACGAAATACGCAAAGAGGTTTTCACCGAGGGAGATCACATCGTAAAAATCGGCTCCCGCCTCGTTGAGGGATTTGTATCGAACGGCGAATTTCGCATCCGGCAGGGCCTCGGGATCAATGAGCAGCGCCTTTTGAGCGGTGGAGAGCTGATCGAGCTTTTCCGCCTGGTTGCGGATGCGTTCGCGAAAGTAACTGTCGCGGCTAAGCTGAGACTTGACCCGTGCGAGAAATTCTTCCCGCTGGATCGGCTTGGTGATGTAGTCCACGGCCCCGAGATCGAGCCCCTGGATCTTGTCATCGAGCTGGTCCTTGGCCGAGACAAAGATAACCGGCACATCCTGGACCTCGGGCAGTGCCTTAATCTGCGCACAAAGCTCATAGCCGTTCACATCGGGCATCATGATAT
>CAYVUI010000057.1:23225-29108 GCA_964454745.1 uncultured Pirellulales bacterium
GGTTTGCTCTTCGATGACCGCAAGGGCCTGGGACGCATTGAGCGCAGAGACCGTGGCATAGCCCGCATCTTCCAAAAAGGACTTCAGCAGGGCGATATTGACCGGGTCATCATCGACAACTAAAATTTTCGGCTCCGGTATCAAATTTTACCCACCTTCGTAGTAAGCGCACTGTTACAGATTTTTATGCAAATTTTTCGACATTTCACCTGTTCCGGTTAATCTAAAAGAAAACAATGAGACAGATATATGCCTTTTGCCTGAAAAATCGAAAACAGAAAACAAAAGGATACAGGCATCGTCCGGTAATGACTGCCCGCAGGCATTTGACAGGTGTGATTCCATGAAAGGACGCACAAAGCCCAGCCGGATGATGAAAACATTGGCCCGGCCCGTGAAGATGTATTATCGGACAGAAAAAAAGGGCTCCTGAAGAGCCCTGTCAATCTTGTATACCATTGAAATGTTCCGCAGAAAAGCGGGAAAATTCAGATTATCACGGGATGGCCTCCCCGCCCTGATCGATGTTATCCGGGGTATAAATTCGCGAACCGAGGATGATTTTTTTCGGAACGGATTCATTATTAAATATCTTGAGCAATGTATCAATTGCCTCTTTTCCGCCGGTAGGATATTCAAACGTCGCAGCGAGAATGCCCTGTTTGACATACATCTGGCCCTCCTGGGGCAGACCATCAATCCCGACAAAAAGGATATCCTTTTCCCGCCCTACTGCCTTCGCTGCAAGATAAGCACCATGAGCTCCGGGATCGTTATGGGAATAGACCAGGTCAATCTCGTCAAAACGGGAAAGAGCGGATTCCATCTCGGAACGGGCATCCGGTTCGAGCCATTTCATATCCGCCTCGAAGATGACCTCGATGTCGGTTCCTTCAATGCCTTCAACAAAGCCGTTGTGCCGATCCTGGCCGGGAATGGAGGTCATCAGGCCCATCAGCTCAACGATCCGGCCTTTGCCGCCAAGCTGTTGTGCAATCCACTGCCCCGCAGCCTTGCCGATCTTGACGTTATCGGCACCGATAAAGCAGGTGTATTCATCACCGAGGACCGCCCGGTCGAGTACGATGACGGGAATGCCCTGCTGGTAGGCCTGAGCGACGACGTTGGTCAGCGGCTGGGCCTCCTTGGGCGAAATAATAATCGCATCCACGCCGGCACTGATAAACTCCTCGCACTGGGCACGCTGACGCATGGTATCATTCTGGGCATCCTTGAATACAACCTCGATCTCAGGATACGATTCGGCCGCATTGCGAACATCCGCGTTCATTTGCACGCGCCACGGTTCGCCGAGATTGCACTGGCTCATCCCGACCGTATAGACTTTTTCGCCAGCGGCAGCACCGCCCCCGGTATCCTGCCTGCCGCACGAGGACAGAGCCAATACGATAGAAATACAAATCAGGACAGAAAAGATACGTTTCATGCTCATTCTCCTTATAATTGTTCTTTCGATTTACTGTTTAGTCCGCTGGAGCAGCACCGCCGCGATAATGATTGCACCGGTCAGCATCAGCCGCATATCCTCACCGACAGCGTTGATACTCAGAATTTTTTCAAGGTATCCAATCGTAAGAATGCCCATAAGCGTCAGCCAGATCCCTCCCCTGCCGCCCTGGAGGCTGGTCCCGCCGATCACAACCATCGCGATAGCGGAAAGCTCATAGGCAACGCCTGCTTCCGGGTCGCCCTGCTGTTCCTGGCAAGCCTGGCAGACCCCTGCGATTGCACACAAAAGCCCGCTCATGCCGTAGGCAAGAATTTTCACACGACTGACGGGTACACCGGAGAGCCGCGAAGCTTCCTCATTGCCTCCTATTGCATACAAATACCGGCCCGGCCGAAGCTTACGCAAAAGCACCCAGCACAGAACCAGGCACACCAGGAAAATAACCGTCACGACGGAAATATTGCCGCCGAGGATTCGCGAGTCAATCCATTTAAAAAAGTCCGGCACGGGTACATACTGGTAGCTTCCATCAGGCTGCTGGACGGCGGTGGAAATCTTCTGTCCGCCGGAGACCCACTTGGCCATTCCCCGGGCAAAGACCATCATCGCCAGGGTCGCAATAAACGGCTGAATTTTAAATTTGGAAATAAACCAACCGGAGGTCATGCCGCACAAGATTCCAATCAAGGCACAAATCAGAACGGCCAACAGGGCCGGCACCCCCTTATGGATCGTAAATAGTGAAAAACACACCGCATTGAGGGCCAGGATGCTTCCAACGGAAAGATCGATCCCCCCGGTGATAATAACCAGCGTCATACCGCAGGCAAGCAGGCCATAGACGGAAACCGAACGGAGCATATCGCGGTGGGTACCCCATTTATAGAATGCCCCGTCGGCACTAAAGATCAGACCGAGGATAAAAACCACGACCAGGGCCGCCAGTGCACGGGTCACCGGGGACTGAAAGACACGGTCTTTCGTGGAAAGTGATTGAATTGTTTGTTTGCTCATGTAACAGTTTCTCCCATAGCGGCTGCGAGAATTTTTTCCTGTGTTGCGTCTTCGATATACATCTGTGCTGTGGCCGATCCACGGTGCATGACAAGAATTCGGTCGCTCATGGCGAGCAGTTCCGGCATTTCAGACGTGATTAGTACGATCGCAATCCCCTCGCTGGTCCACTGGTTCATCAGTTCATAGATATCATGCTTCGCGCCGACATCGACACCGCGGGTGGGCTCATCGAGCAGCAAAATCTTCGGTCCCGTCTGTATCCACTTTGAGATAACGACCTTCTGCTGGTTTCCGCCGGAGAGGGACGTAACCAAGTGGTCCAGCGACGGGGCCTTTAGTCCAAGAGCAGCAGCAATCTGCGTGGTTTGTTTTCGCTCCTTGCCCGGATGCATCCATCCGCGCGGTGAGAAAGTTTTCAAACTGGCCAGGGTGGTATTCTCGATAATGTTCATTGAGAGAACCAGCCCGGATGTCTTGCGGTCATTGGTCAGTAATGCCATACCGGATTCAATGGCCTTAGCACAATTACCCGGAATAAAAGGCGCAGCGTCAACCTCAACGCTCCCTGTTACCGAAGTGCCGTACGTACCAAACAGGCCGTTTAGCAGTTCACTCGCCCCGGAGCCCTGAAGCCCCGCCAGTCCTAAAATCTCGCCGGCACGAATCTCAAAAGATATATTTTTTACTGCGGGGTACGGCTTTCCGGCTTGATCGGGTACGGTAAAATCACTGACTTTAAGCCGTATCTTACCGGCCTGCGGTTTGCGCCGCGGCAGTTGTTCACAAATCTGCCTCCCGATCATCCACTCGACAAGCCGGTCTTTTTCCAGGTTCTCAGCCGTGTCAGTGCCAATGTACTTCCCATCCCGCAGAACAGTAATGCTGTCAGCAATTCGGTAAATCTCCTCCATTTTGTGAGAGATATAAATGATGCCGCACCCGCGCGCCTTGAGTTGGTCGATAATGCCAAAAAGCCGTTCCACCTCCGGGTCAGTCAGGGCGCTGGTCGGCTCATCCATGACGATAATCCGTGCATCAAAGGCGAGGGCTTTGCAGATTTCGATCATCTGCTGAATACCAATGGGGTACTGCTCGACGGGCTGATCGGGATCAACATCCAGGCCCATATCCGCAAGAAGCCGGCCGGCCTGTTGGTTCATTTCGCTCCTGGAGAGAAACGCAAAGCGGCTTTTTTCACGCCCCAGGAAGATATTCTCGGCGATGGTCATGGGGCCAACCAGCGATAACTCCTGGTGAATCACGGAGATGCCGCAACTCGCTGCCTCCTGTACACCCTGGAAGCGGCGTTTTTGACCCTGGATAAAGATGCCCCCCTCGTAATCGGTATGAACACCCGCAAGGATCTTGATCAGTGTACTCTTACCCGCCCCGTTCTCGCCCGCAAGGATATGCACCTGGCCGGGTTCAAGGATGAAATGGACATCATCCAGAACGGTAACACCGGAAAAAGCTTTGCAAATTCCCTCCATGGACAGCAGGGTTTCGGCTTTTTTCGAGCCACTTTGAACAGAATTTTCCGCGGCAACAACCATGAAAGTAACACCTTTTTGAAAGATTCCATTACGAATATGATTGTACACGATTGAATAAATATGTAAACATAAAAGCCTGCAAATTACATGTTTATAGCTCTCATGCAACATCCTTTAAGAGGGCTTTAAAGCCGGTTTTTCCGACAAATACATGCCTGTTTGTTTACATAAACAGCGGTTGGCCCGCACATGAAAAGACCAAATTCATTGACTGAAAAACGCTCGATTATGGATATATTTGACTTAAATAGTAGTGTAATGTATACTTAGGGTATGCATTGTAAGGTTTTTCATTGTGGATGTTGAAAAGCAGGTATCCTATTGGCGTCAGACATCACGCAAAGACCTTGTGGCTGCGAAGCAGTTGATTAGCAAAGGCAAGGTTCTCTACGGTCTGTTTATGGCCCATTCTGCGCTCGAAAAGATGCTCAAAGCGGATTTTTGCCGGTTTACGGAGCGACTGGCCCCGCGCGTGCACAACCTCGAGCGGCTGGGGCAATTTTGTGAACTCCAGGTTCCCGAGTCCATGCGAGGATTTTTAGGGGAAATGGATGCGTTTGACGCGGACGGCGAGGGATCAAAGCTGAATGAAGAGGATATCTCCCGCGAGGACAGCCAGCAATTTCTCCGCCGCACGGAGGAATTTTTGAACTGGCTGGGGGAACAGTTTTAAGTGAGAATCTTGACGGGTAATTGCTTTGGGGATATAGTAGGGATTGTTTTCAAAATAGTTTAATTAAGTTTCATGCCTGATTATTTGTTTAGTATTTGATTTCCAAGGAGTTCGTATGAAATTTATCCCAACAAGATTTTTAGCACTTTCAGACATCCATAATAACATAAGAGCCGTCAAGAAATTGAGAAGCCAGGAAAAGAATGATTATGATGCAATACTTGTAGCCGGAGATATGGGTAGCGAAACTATAGAAGAATTTTTCAAAATAATGCTTTCATTTAAATGTCCAATATATTATGCACTTGGCAATTGGGACAATAGAATCGATTATAACAAAAAGTTTAGTGATTCAATTTCTCATGTCCATCATCATCTTTTTCCACAGAATGGATACTTAATTAGCGGAGTTAGTGGTTGCCAAATCCATTGGGGCAAGAATCCGATTGCATTGGAAGTCTATTCAAAAATAAATAATATATTTAAGAACACTCTTGACGAAATCGACACAATAAAAAAGGAACTTAATATTTATAATAACAATTTAGATAAAGAATATGATCAAAAAATTGAAGAAGTCAACTCTACCGCAAAAGATAGAAGAAAAAAAGAGTATAAGAATAAGATAAAACGCCTACTAAATCAAAAAAAGAAGAAAAGAGAAAAAGCTCACAAGCTATTGCATAAGCTATGGAATTCTAAAGATTACAAAAGCTATTGTGAGAAAATGATAAAAGCAAGGAAAGATATAGCGTCCTTAAATATTTCTCAATCAAAAAACATTTTTACCAATAATAAAGTTGACTATTCAAAATTAATATTTCTATGTCATGAAAGATATTACAAACTAAACGATGTATTTGGTCAACCAATTCTGCTTCACATAAATGGACATAGACATACCTATAAACATAACTTTTACAAAGGTACGAACTATTTAAACACTTCAGCTTTAGACAACACAATATCTGTAATTCCCCAAGATATGTTCAAAATCAAAGATGACCCTGAATATGCTTGGGAAATACTAGATAATTCATTAATGGTAAATAATGGATGTTATTCTGTAATTTCATTTGTGGACGAAATTATTGATGTATGCCAAAAACATTTAATTTAGGGCTTGCTGAATAATTTGGAAGTTCTTTTTTTACAATGGGATGGGGTTG
>CAYVUI010000058.1:0-28446 GCA_964454745.1 uncultured Pirellulales bacterium
GGATCATCTGCGGCCGCAAGGGCATTATGGATGCCTACGTCACCGGCAAGGGCCACCTGCGGGTCCGCGGCAAGGCCGAGATCGAGGAGACCAAAAAGGGCAGAATCCGGATCATCATTACCGAGATCCCGTACATGGTCGTCAAGACCTCGATCGTCTCCAAGATCGCCGACTGTGTCCGCAATACGCAGATTCCCGAGATATCGGACATCCGCGACGAATCCGACCGCAAGGGTATGCGGATCGTCGTCGAGCTGAAAAAAGATACCGATCCCAACGTCGTGCTCAACAAGCTGTACCGGTATACGCCGCTGCAATCGACGTTCGCGATCAACAATGTCGCCCTGGTCAACAACCGGCCCGAAACGCTCAACATCAAGCAGGCCCTCAAGCTCTACATCCAGCACCGCAAAACGGTCATCCGCCGGCGGACGCGGTTCTTGCTCAAACGCTGCCGCAACCGGGCGCACATCCTTGAAGGCCTGATCCTGGCGGTGGCCGATATTGACGAGATTATCGCGCTGATCAAGGCCTCGCCTGACAGCCCGACCGCCAAGCTGAATTTGATGAAAAAGCCCCTTCGCCTCAGCGAAACAGCTACGCTCGAAAAAGTACTGCCCGAGGCGTTCATCAAGGAAAAAACGACCGAGGACCACTTCCTGACCGGTCCCCAGGCAGACGCGATTTTGACCATGCAGCTCCAGCGGCTCACCGGCCTTGAGATCGAGAAGATCGCGAAGGAATACGCCGACCTGATGGAAGAGATCGCCGGCTACGAGGCGCTGCTTTCCAACGAAGACCTGCTCATGGACGTAATCCGCGAGGACGTTCACGAGATGAAGGAAAAATACGGCGACGCCCGCCGCACGGAGATCACTATCGGCGATATCGAGGATATCGACATCGAAGACCTGATCGCCGAGGAAGAGGTGCTCGTCACGATCAGTCATGCCGGGTACATCAAGCGGATGCCGCTGGATACCTACAAGAAGCAGGGCCGCGGCGGACGCGGAATCATCGGCTCGGGCACCAAGGACGAAGATTTTATCGAACATTTCTTCGTGGCCTCGACGCACGATTACCTGCTGGTCTTTACCAGCAAGGGCATGTGCTACTGGCTGCGCGTGTATGATATCCCCAGTATGTCGCGACAGAGCAAAGGGCGAAATATCGTCAACCTGCTCAGTCTCGGCTCGCAGAAGATTACCTCGATTATCAACGTCAAGGAATTCGACGAACGCCAGCTCGTAATGGCCACGCGAAACGGCCTGGTCAAAAAGACCGTGCTCAGCGCCTACGGCAACCCAAGGGCCAACGGTGTGATCGCGATTAAGCTCGATGCCAATGACGACCTGATCGGAGCTGCGGTTACCTCCGGCCATGACGAGATCATTCTCGGCACCGGCGACGGCATGGCGATCCGGTTTGACGAAACCGAGGCGCGGTCGATGGGCCGTGTCAGTCGCGGCGTTCGCGGCATCAAGCTGCGTGAAGGCGACCACGTGGTCGATATGGTCATCCCGGAAGAAGGGGCCTCACTGCTGACCGTGTGCGGAAAGGGCTACGGCAAACGAACGAGCCTGATCGATTACCGTTCGCAGTCCCGCGGCGGCCTGGGTCTGATCAACATCAAGACGACCGACCGCAACGGCAGGGTGGTAGCACTAAAGAGCGTCCGCGATGAAGATGAGATTATGCTCATCAGCGCACAGGGCATGGTAATCCGCACCGGCCTGGACGGCATTCGGGAGATCGGGCGGAACACCGCGGGCGTGCGGCTTTTGAACCTCAAGAACCAGGATCATCTTGTCGCTGTCGCGCGGCTGGTTCCGGACGACGACGAAGAAGATGAATCCGGCGAAGACGGCGGTGAAAACGAAACCGCTCCTGAGCAAACCAATGATAACGAATAATCCCGGTTTTGGCGATGGCAAAGACCGCGAAAAAAAAGACAGCGAAATCCAAAGCGGTTAAAGACCCGGCCGTGGTGGTCATCGCCTCGAAGGATGCGTACCTGGCGACCAACACGCTGCACGATCTGCTCGATGAGGTCATTCCCGAGGATCAGCGGGCCCTGGGCCTGTTCCAGCCGGACCTCAAGGAAAGCGATATCCCCATCAGCGAGGTGCTCGACGAGCTGCGTACCCGTCCGTTTCTGGCGGACAAAAAGGTCGTGGTGCTCAAAGATGCCGACTCCTTCATATCGGCCAATCGCCCCAGCTTCGAGCGGTATTTCGACGCGCCCAGCGACTGCGGGCTGCTGATCCTGGTCGTCAGTACCTGGCTAAAGACCACCAAGCTGGCCAAAAAGCTGCCCTCCATCGGCAAGCTCATCATGTTAAACGAGATCAAACCCCAAGACCTGCCTGCGTTTGTCTCGCAGTATGCACAGGACCGCCATGATAAAAAAATCCCCGCCAATGCCCTGCACCTGCTGATTGAAAAAATCGGTGACCAGCCCGGACGGCTCTGCATGGAGATCGACAAGCTGGCCCTGTACGCAGGCACGAACAAGACAATTTCCCTTGAAACCGTCGAGAAGCTGTCGGGTTCGTCCAGGCAGTTTGACGCCTTTGGCGTGATCGATTCGGTCACCAGCGGCAACACCGCCGAGGCGATGGAGAGGCTGCGTAACATGTTCCGGATGGACCGTTCGGCGGGCTACACGGCGGTCGGGGCGTTCGCGTATCATTTTCGCAGGATGTTCCAGGCCCGGGCCATGCTCGATGAGGGCGTGCCGCGGGGTGTGGTCGAAAAGAAGCTTCGCATCTGGCACAACAAGCAGGGCTTTTTCGCCCAGCTAAGCAAGCTCTCGCTGCGGAACCTCGGGATGATCCTTGCCCGCCTGGCCCGGATCGATCACCAGATCAAGACCGGGCAGACCACTGCGGATATCGCGATTGAAAAACTGCTCATGGCCCTTTCGCGGGTGCGGTAGCCGTCACCAGCCGCGCCACATATACATCAATTTGGGCACCGCCATCATCTCAACATCTTCCATACTGACATTGAGCAGCTTGCTCTCGCTGGATTCAAGGATGCTCGCCCAAGTGAAAATCTCTGCGTATTCCACGACATGGGCGTTCTCGATGCCCGCCAGGCGCTCAGCCGCGGCAATCGCGGTATCCATGTAGCCGATCTCGTCGATCAATCCGTGATCGAGGGCTTCCTGCGCGTAATAAATGCTGCCGTCAGCGAGCATTTGTACATCGGCCAGGTCCAGGTCCTCTCGGCCTTCTTCGACCAGCGTTACGAAACGGTCATACGCGGGCACGATGAGCTTTTCCATGAGGTACGCTTCGCCCTCATCGGTAAACTCATCAAACATGCTCGGCCAGGCCTTTTTCGGGCTCGAGCGAACGACATTGGTACTCAAACCGAGCTTCTGTTCAAGCAAACCCTCCATGCCCATGTGCGTCATCAGCACACCGATCGAGCCGGTAATCACCGTCGGTTCAGCCACGATCCAGTCCGTCGCCACGGAGGTATAATACCCGCCCGAGGCCGCGACCGTCTGCATGAAGGTCACCGCGGGGTTTTCCGTCTCCTCGATGTAATTGCGTATCTGGTGGTGAATCTGGTCGCTGGCGGAGACACCGCCGCCGGGGGTAATCGTCCGCAGGATAATCCCCTCTACCGCGGCATCTTTTTTGGCGGTTTCGATCTGTTTCTGTACCCGGGCGCTCATCTCGCCGTCAATGGCTCCCTCGATGCGGATGACCACGATCTTGTTTTCCGTATCGCCCTTACGGACAGCCACTTCGCGGTACATCTCCTGGCTCGATCCGCTGGCGACATACGCACCCAGGCCGATCACGATCACGAACAGGAACAGGTTGCCCAGGATCGACAGCACCAGCAGGATGCTCATCAGGACCTTTAAAAATCCGCCGCCGCTCTTCTTTTTCGGCCTCGGCCGGGGGGCGGACCCGCCGGGCATGCTCTCGGGTGAGTACAGGTTTTCGTTGTTTTGATTCTGGTTTTGATAATCCATAATGAGTCCTTTCTCAAGTTATGTACTCATTATAGGCGTTGATCTGCAACCTGTCAATAATCACCAGCTTATTTTTAAAACATCAAGCGAACCGCTCCGCATAGCGGGCTTTAGATCAATAACCAGCTTGCCGTCTTTCTGCTCAAATGCAGCCGGTTCTCCGGTACGCATCAGCACGACCCGGCGGGGCTGCGTTTGGGCGAATCCTGCGGGCTGGACCCCCAGGTGGATTCAATGTTAAACGAAATATACTCCCGGTTAAAGTAAAAGTCCGGAGGGGAGTAATACAGCCAGGCCTCCTCGCAGCGTTTTTTCTTTTCCCAAGCCGGTTCTTGACAGTTCCCCCCGTATCCGTACAATACGAATCCATGTCAGAGAATCCGTTTTACAAGAAAAAGAAGAAAAAAAAGAAGAAGCGGTCCAACCCGGTGGGCGATTTTTGCCTGTACCTCTTCCTGCGGGTGTTCGTGTTCTTTTTGTGCCTGCTGCCGGTGGATACGAACCTCAGGTTCGCGCGGTTCCTCGGCCGGCTCTTGTGGAAGCATTATAAAAAAGGGCGAAAACGTGCCCTCGAGAACCTCCGTGCCAGCTACCCCGAAAAAGACGAAGCGTGGATTCAGCAGACCGGCCTGCAATGCTTTGAGTCGCTGGTGATGCTGGTGATCGACGTGTTTTACACCCCGCGGATCGTTCAGCGGGATACTTGGGACGAGTATTCGACTTATACCAATATCGAGACGACCAAGTGGCTCATGCAGGGCGGCCAGCCGCTGATCCTCGTCACCGGGCATTACGCCAATTTCGAGATCATCGGCTACCTGCTGGCGACGTTCGGCTTTCCGGTCTATTCCGTGGCCAGGCCGCTGGACAACCGGTTCATTAACCACTGGCTTTACAGCGTGCGGGAGAAGCGGGGCCAGACGATCATCGACAAAAAGGGCGCGACCGAGCAGATGAACCAGATCATTGAATCGGACCGGACGATCTGCTTTATCGTGGACCAGGACGCGGGTAAGAAGGGCATCTTCGTGGATTTCTTCGGTCGAAAGGCCGCTTCATACAAGAGTATCGCGCTGCTGGCGATCCAGAGCAACCGGCCGGTGGGGGTGGGCTATTCGCACCGCAAGGACGGGCGGTTTTTCTTCGAGGTCGGCATCGAGCGGCTGATTATGCCCCATGAATGGGCCGACAAGGACGACCCGGTCAACTGGATCACCCAGGAATATACACGGGCGCTGGAGGAAGTGATCCGCCGCGATCCGGGGCAGTACTGGTGGCTGCACCGCCGATGGAAGACCCGCCCGAAAGAAGAACGCAAACGACTCGCCGAGCAGGCAAACGCCGCGGCGAAAAGTGAATGACAATGCAGCTTTAATCGAGGATTGAATCGTGAAAAGAACCAAGCTTACGATCGTCGGGGCCGGCAACGTGGGGGCCAGCGCGGCCCACATCGCCGCTATGGAAGATTTTGCGGATATTGTGCTGATTGATATCGTGGACGGCCTGGCCAAAGGCAAGGCCCTGGATATCCGCCAGTGCAGCTCGATCTCGGGCTTTGGCTCCGCGCTGACCGGGACGACCCAGTGGGCCGATGCCGCCGAGAGCGATATCGTGATCATTACCTCGGGCATGCCGAGAAAGCCGGGCATGAGCCGCGATGACCTGGTCGCGAAGAATACCGAAATCGTTCAATCCGTCAGTGAGAACATCAAGACACACTGCCCCAATGCCGCTGTGATCGTGGTGTGCAACCCGCTCGATGCGATGGTTCATGCCGCGTGGAAGGTGACCGGCTTCGAGCAAAACCGCGTGATGGGCATGGCAGGGGCGCTGGATACCGGGCGGTACATCGCGATGCTAAGCGACGCGCTCAAGATGCACCCGGAGAACATCCAGGCGGTGCTGATGGGCGGTCACGGTGACTCGATGGTGCCGCTGCCGCGGTTTACCTGCGTAAGCGGGATCCCCGTGACCGAGCTGCTCGAGAAGGGCACGATTGACGAGATCATCGAGCGGACGCGAAAGGGCGGCATCGAGATCGTGAACCTGCTGGGCTACAGTGCGTATTATGCCCCCGCAGCCGGTGCGGTTAAGATGGCCCGGGCGATTGCCCTCGATGAGAAGAAGCTGTTTTGCGCGTGTGCCTGGTGCGGCAGTGAGTACGAGATCAACTCGGCGTTTATCGGCGTGCCGTGCATCCTCGGGGCCGGTGGTGTGGAAAGGATCGTCGAGCTGGACCTGATGCTCGAAGAGAAAGAGGCCCTGGCCGCAAGTGTAGGGCACGTCAAGGAGCTGGTGAAAAAGGTCGAGACGATGCTCTAAAGCAGCTCCTCGATCTTGCCGGTCAGTTCGTCACTCATGGGCTCCACGCTGGACTCGAACTTGCTGATGACATTGCCGTCTTTGCCGACCAGGAACTTGTTGAAGTTCCACTTTACCTGCTGGCCGGTCGTCGCCGTCAGGTACGCGTACAGCGGGTGCATGTCGTCACCTTTGACGGAAATTTTGGAGAACATCGGGAACGTCACACCGTAATTCTGGCTGCAGAACTGCTTGATCTGCTCGTCTGTGCCGGGTTCCTGGCCGCCGAAGTTATTGGCCGGAAAGCCCAGCACGACCAGGCCCTGGTCTTTGTACTTGTTGTAAAGCTTTTCTAGACCCTCGTACTGGCGGGTATAACCGCACTTGCTGGCGACGTTGACCACCAGCAGAACCTTGCCGCTGTACTGCGAGAGGTCTATGGGGGAACCGTTTATATCGTCCATTTTGAAGTTGTATACACCGCTCATGGCTGCCTCCTTTATGATCTCGGCCTCTTTCGCCATCTCCTGCCCGGCCTCGTGCATGTTCTCCATGTGCTCAGGGGTAATCGGCCCGGGGGAGTGTGCATGCCCGGAATGATCGTGGTCATGGTCGTGCTTTTCACAACCAAGAAAGGCGATGGTTACGATGGCTGTGGCGGTAATGATTTTAGCGAAGTTCATGATAGATCCTTTCCAATCCAGATTACGCCTCATTTTTACGATTCTGTAAAGTATACGCATTGTACCTTGAATCGATTGAAAAAATATAGAAATTTTCAAAGTGCTCTTCAATTGCTCATCTCCGGGGTAACGCAGTCCAGCTTGTCAAAATCGCGAATAATGCGGAAATGCTGGCCGTACAACTGCTCATGGCGGCGCTGGTTCTCACGGGCCGCGATCAGAATAGACCTCTCAAAAAGCGGTATCTTTTTCGGCACATAAAACCGAAATGCCAGCTTCGGGTTGCTTTCGGACTGGATCGTATAGAGCAGCACCGGCCCGGTGTTTGCCTTTTCTACCGGATTCTTCGCACGGGAAGCAGTCATGCATTTTTTACATTCACGGATAAAATCAGCCAGGATCGGATAGGTCAGTCGGGAATCCTGCTTGTGCAGCCGGATTGATTGCTGGGCGGTATCCCAGGTGTAGGGCTGTGCCGCTTCGAGCCAGTCGCCCAGTTCCGCCCGGCTGGGCTGCCACTTGCCGAATCGACCCTGGACTTGTTCCTTCACGAATTTCGCCGCTTCATGCCTGTCCATCACAGTTCCCCCTTTGCGACCAGTTCCATGACATCGAGTTTCGCTTCCTGTTGGTCCGGCTCGGGCTGCTCGAACTGTTCGATCTCATCGAGCCAGCCCTGGGCATTGAGCCACGTCGCAGGGTAGCGGGTATACCGGCACTTCTTTCGCAGCATGCCCGCCTTGATTTGCTCCCCAACCGCCTCGAGGATTTCACCAGCGAGTTTCTCAAGATCCTGCGACTGGGTGAGGATTTTCCGATAGGCTTTTTCGGCGTGTCCCTTGCCGACCTTTCTCGGATACAAATCCCAAAAAGAAGAAAAATGAGCATTAATACTTTGGTGTATTTTCTCTGGTGTATATTCGGTACCCATTTTGGGTACACTCGAATACCCATTTTGGGTACACTGGGTTTCGTGTATTGTACCCGTTTTGGGTACATTGCTTGGATTTTGCCGGGCTTGTTCTTCTCGTAAAAATCGACCAAAAAGACTATGATTTGCGTGTCGAAGAAACTCCCGCTGCCTGCGTTTTGAAGCTTCGAATATACCTGATTTACAGGTATTGACGGTGTAACTGTTACTGCGCTGACCACCCTCTTTTCCTACAGCGTAAACAGTGATCCATCCGCATTTGACCAGCCGTTCGATCGATCGCTGGGTGGTGTGCAGACCGATATGCAGATCGGCGGCAATGGTCCGCAGGGCCGGCCAGGAGCAGTCGTTGTTTCCCTGCCGCCAGAGGAGATAGGCCAGGATGATTTTGTCGTTGGTTTTCAGCTCCGGATCGGTGAGAAAATGGATGGGAAATTTTACATATGCCTCTTTCATGACCATTCCTTTCTTTCAATTCCTCTATTTACAGTTTCTCTCTACCCTTACCGCGAAACGGCAGAACCGGGGCGTTTTTGCTATCCTAAGTGGTTTGGGAAATCACGCTAAAGCCTTGCATGACAGGGGGATAAAACTTTTTAATAATTTTCGGAAACAGCAAGATCGTGCAAGCGCAACTTGCCGCCCAAGGGTGCAGGGGATAACCTTTTCTTGAAATTGCCGGGGCGATTTGGTAAACTGATTCTGTCGTGTAAATTGGATTTGTCAGGTTAACAATGTTAATCATGGGGGTATTGATGGACCAGGACAGGATTCAATGGTATCGGCCGGGGCTGGAGAAAGAGACACTCACCCGGCTAAAGGCCCGAAGTGACGCAAAGGCCTTTGGGCTGGTGCTCTCGCGGCTTCTTTTGTCGGCCCTTACATGTTCCCTCGCGGTGTATGCCTGGTACAATCTCTCCTGGCCGTGGGTGCTGGCGGCGGTGTATGTCCACGGGATGTTTTACAGCTTCCTCGGGGAGCATGCAGGGGTGCATGAGCTTTCGCACGGGACGGTCTTCAAGAGCCGGTTCTGGAATACGTTTTTCCTGCGGGTGTGCGCGTTTTTGACCTGGAGCAACTACGTCAAGTACCGCGCCAGCCACACACAGCACCACATGGTGACCTGCCATACCGGGCGAGACCTGGAGGTGGTGATTCCGTACAAGGTGACGCCGCTCGACTGGCTGATGTACGCGACGATTGATTTCGCATGGATGAAGCGGACGTTGCTGACTACGCTGCGGCATGCGTTCGGGATCGTCTCCGGCCAGTGGGAAGAGAGGCTTTTCCCGGAATCGGACGACAAGGCCCGGCGGGAACTGTTCGGCTGGGCACGGTTTGTACTGATCGGGCATATTGTCCTGGCAGGGGTGTTTTTGTACTTCGATTTGTGGATCCTGATCGTACTGATCACGTTTGGCTCGATGTACGCGACGTGGCTGGCCTGGCTGACCTCGCACCCCCAGCACCTGGGCATGCAGCCGGACGTGGAGGATTTTCGCCTTTGTACGCGGTCGGTGAGGGTGCCGGGTTTGATCGCGTTTTTGCACTGGAATATGGACTACCACGTGGAGCACCACATGTACGCAAGCATCCCGTTTTACAACCTGCCGGCCCTGAACCGGGAAATCCGCCGCTGCCTGCCCGAACCGAGGGGCCTGTGGGGCACCTGGGCAAAGGATATCTTCCCAACACTCAAGCGGCAGAAAATGGATCCGAATTTTGTGTCAGTGCCAGTATTACCAGAGGGATAAAAGAAGGGGGGCTAAACTGCGGGGAAATTTTCCAGAGATTTGAGGACCTGATTGTATAGATATCGCTCAATCATGTTGACATATCGTAAACTATAGTTTGCAATTAGCAAAGATAAATTATAGAGTACTCCCGATTGAACATCACCGTTTTATCCGCGGTAAATATCTTTGAAATAACAAATTACAATTTTCCTCGCGGAAATTACAGCCTATACGGACACATCATATCCCCTAAAGTGGTCTATCAATGTCCACCAACAGCATTCAATTTCCCGCGGCAATCTTTGCGTTTAAAATGCACCCGGCATCATGGGATCCATCCCCGGCATACCGCCTGGCATTCCTCCGGGGCTTGTGCCGCCGGTGCCCCTGCGGGAACCGCTTCGGTCAACCAGTTCAATCATGATGTCTTCCTGGTCCTTGATCTTGCTGTAGAGGTCTTTGGTATCGTCATCCCAGTTGCGGCTGGAGACCGGGGTTTCGCCAATCTCACCACTGGCAAATGAATAGAGCATGCTGTTGTAATTCCGCTGGCGGTAGAGCCGCGTACCGGTCCAGTCGGTCATATTCACGAGGTCGACCATGATCGCTCCGGTACGAAAGTCCACCGCGGTCAGCTCCGGTTCATCCTCGTCATCGCGCGAGGTATCAAAGCCTGTACGTGTACGGGTACCTCCAGGTGAGCGGGTCTGCTCTTCCTCCTGGAGTGCGATCTCGACTTCCGCGCCGATCATCTCACCGGGGCCGATCTCGAATTCCTGACGGCGCCACTTGCCCATGTAGAATTTGGCAACCTCGATCTTGGCTTTTTTATCCGGATCCAGCTCGGCATCGACCGGGAAAAAGTGCATCATTTCCGGGATCACGATCTCGTCTTCCACGCTGGACCAATCGCTCCACAAGACGACCTGGTTTTTCATCTCGGCCTGGTCTTCGCGCACCCAGCTCTTGCCGGCAATCGGATTGAATACCCCGATCCGAACGCGGTAGCGATAGTGTTTGCCGGGAACGATGGAGTCGTCATGTACCCAGAATTTAAGTTTTTCTTCTTCTTCGATGTTAAGATTTTCGATCAGCAGCGACTCATAATCACGGATCACATCTTCCATGGTCCGCTCTTCACGGCCCCTCGGGGTCGGCCGTTCGCGTTCGCGTCGATCCGGGGTTCTGCCGCCGTCATCCATACCCGGCATACCGCCTGGCATTCCACCCGGCATACCGCCTGGCATGCCCTCACCTCCCCCGGGCTGCCTTCTTCGAGTACCGCCGTCGCGGGTATTCCGGTCAGTGGTTCGGCTTCTCCGGTTGGCCAGTTGTTCGCGGCGCTGTTTCTCCCGTTCCGCATCGAGCAGCTCTGCATATTCCTTATACAAGGTCGGCGAAAGCCACTGGAGCTGGGCAACGGCAAAATCGTACGCCGTCGGCTGGAGGACTTCACGACGTACGGAAGGTTCATCAAACTGGACCTTGAGGATATTGACACCAAAATCAAGGTTGTCAGCCTTTCGCGGGAAATTGTACATTTCCCGCAGGGGGTTGATTTCCGTCGTGGAGACTTTTTTCCAATCGCTCCATCCGCCCCCGGGCAGAGCGTGTTGTCTCTGCAGTTCCACCGCGGCAAAGACCGGGCGGGCCAGGTCCGGATCCCGCCATTCCCGGGGGACACGCCGGCCGGCAAAGCTCTCCTCGAAATTGAAACGCAGTTCGTTAAGATTGAACTCGCCGGAGACCGTCACAAAGTCGATGTCCTTGAGTTCCGTCTGCACTTCTGCATACGAATTGGCAGCATCGACCACTTCGGTCGGATAGAAAACCACGCTGCGAATCCAGGCCGAATCGACATTTTCAATGCCCGGCATCGAGGGCAGAATATATTTGCGGTCGGGATCTTCGATTTCCCCGATCTTGCCCGGGGCGATAAAAGCCATCTCGGTATTGACATCCTTGAGCGCATTCTCATACAGAGAAAGGACCTGATTGACCTTGTTCTCGTTATAATTCTTCGGCTCGGGAGGTCGGTTTAAACTCTCCTCAAGTGAACTGACTTCACGGCTTGCGACATATTCGTCCAGGGCGCCGCTGGAGTACGTGTTGTTCCCGTATTGGATGGAATACGGATTGGACAGCAGGAAGAACCATGCAATGGCCAAACCGGCCAGGACCGCAACCGCCATAATAATCTTATCGAGGTACTGCTCGATGAATGTGCCTTTTTTCTTACTCATTTGCTCTCTCTTTACGAAGAACTTCTTCTAATTGTACTCTTTTCTCGTTGAAAATTAATATCCGCCGTAGCCGGACTCCTCAGGCTCGATAAGTTTTTTAATTGCCTCGGGCTTGATCGGCTCATAGCCTTCCTTGCTCAGGACATATTCACAGATCAGGTCCAGCCGAACCACCCCTTCGTCCCCATAGCGGAAATAGGTATGCTCCGGCAGTTCCATATCAATCGGGGCATGTGAATAATCGAGAACCGTGATCTGGTTGTGAATCATATCGACCAGTTCACCGTCCTCGGCGAAACCCACACGGAATTTGTGCGGTTTGTCACTGCACAGGGTCTGGATAAACTTCGGGATCGACTTGACGGACACGACAAACGAAGCCGCAAAATGAATGACATCAATCTCGTCATCGCACACCCTGGTCGTCCAGGCCGGTACGCCAAAAAGCGAACCTTCCGGGACCAGGACATATTCAAACAGGTCACCTTCGACCGTACTGCCCCGGCGTGACATCGTGGAGGTGGTTCGGCGGGTGGTGTCAATCGGACCTGAGAATTTGACCCCGAGAATCCGTTTGACCGGCGAGGAGGTCACTTTTCTTGACCCCGCATTCATTTCCTTTACGGTATCGATGACATCACTGTACACCCAGTAACAGACCTGGGAATACCAGCAGTCCTCAATCGCCCGGGCCTGCCCCTGGTAGTCATAATCCTCCCAGAATTCATACCAGGTAAAAAGACTGGGGTGTCCGTAGACGGGGATGGTCTGGGCCCGTTTCATACAGACCGCGTCAATCAGTTCATCCCTGTGGTCCGTCCCGCGTGAACCGCCGCCATAAGGATTACGGTTACGGTTGTAGCCGCCTTCACGGGCGCCGCCGATGCTGCCCGCCTGGTCGATCTCGTGCTGACTGGGCGCATCGAGTGCCCCGACACTGATGACCAGTTCTTCGATGGCTTTTCGGTATCGGTCTCCAAAATCGGTGAAAAGCTGAGTCGAGCTGTCCGTCGGTTCCGGGAAGATCTGGTAGCTGATTAGTTCCCGCTGGGAGGACTGGATCATCAGCGACTTGATCTGCTGGGCTTCTTTTTCATGTTCATCCTGGTAGGCCTTTTCCTGCTGCCACTGCATTTTAGAGGGAACATCGCCTGCCATGGAAGAGACCCGCTTGGCCTGGGAAAGGCTCTTGCTCATGTCGCTCTTGAGGCTCTTGCCGATCAGCCAGGTCGGTATCAGCAAAATCACGGCAAGGACCGCAATGGCGGACGGAATGATCAGCGACATATACTTACGGATAAAAGTAACAATAAATCCCATAATGGCTTCCTATTGTAGATAGTGCATTTGCATCTTACATTTCATTAGTAACCGCCGAAGGAAGAACCCGAACCTTCCTCGTCTTGTTCCGGAGCCTCAGTCCACAGCAGCTTGGCCTTAATGCGGAACCAGTGGTCCCGGACGATGTATTCCGGTTTGTCGAATGTCGTACGCCGCACCCGGCCCAGGTCCCGTTCGGTCAGGCTCGGGTCGCGGTCGATATCTTCCTGGGTAATAATATCGTAAGTCTTGCTCATCTCCTCGTTGGTCATCGGGTCAATGAGAACCTCTTCGATATACACCTTATCCGGTATGCCGCCTCGGGTAGTGGTCCGCGCTGGGGTTCTGCGTGCAGCATTTCCGTCGGCGGGGTCAGTTTCCTCGACGGGGATACGCTCGACTTGTTCAATAACCCCAATCCCGACGGGCATTTCCGCATCGGCCAGGTCCACTTCACCGGTTTCAAGCTGGAAATGTGTAATCTTGTTCTTGTTGTAGAGCTTGAAGGGGGCATTGGGAACCACCTGTTCGATATTGTTCAGGCGGGTTACCAAACCCCATTTTTCAATCACTTCTTTCACGCCGGCAGGGTCAAGCAGTTGACTGATATCCTTATAGGGGCTGTAGCCCTCGATCTGCACGACAAATCCGGCCCCGTCCTCCATGCCCTCTTCTTCTTCCGCATCCGGACGGTCCCTTGAGGGAGTCATTCCGCCGCCAGGCATCCCACCGGGCATACCGCCAGGCATACCTCCGGGCATTCCAAACGGGTCGCCCCCCGGCATCCCGCCGGGCATCATTCCGCCCATCCCGCCGTAAGGGTCCATACCGCCGGCCGGTGCAGTGGTACGCGTACGCCTCTGTGCAGTATCTGTAAAAGATGCTGTCAACAGGGAAGAGGAATACCGCATCGATACACTGGTAACAAATAGCTGTTTGCGGTCACTTCGAGGATAGGAAAGGATGGTTCCGACCTCACCGTTTTTATACGCCTGGAACAAATCCGCCTGATCTTCGGTATTTTGCGCGTTGGGCAGGCAGAGAATGAGCGTTTCATTGAGCCTGGGAAGGGTGTCACGATATTCGAAAAGAGAACGAACCTTGTCGATCTCGCTTTCGAGCTGCTGCTGCCGTGATTGCTGCTGGCTAAGCTGGCTCTCGGCTTCGGAGGCCTCGCTCAATGCCGAAGAGATCGTGCTCCGATACCGTTTGGCATCGCCGTACTGGACCTTATCGAAGATTACCTTGCCCAGGCTTGCCAGCGACACGAAAAGGATAAAGCCCGCCGCGAGGTTAAGGAACATCCCCTTTCGCTGCCACATCATGGCCCGTGCCATCTTGGCCGGGAGCAGGTTGGTCTCGATCTTGCCCTGGTCAAAGACCTGTACGCCCAGGCCGTAAGCAATCCCGAAATCGGATACATTTTCATGGAATGTCGCGCTGGAAATGCCCTCGGCGAGAGCGAGTTTGTCGAAAGAGTCAGGCTTGATGACCGGCAGGTTGAGGCTCTTGCCGAGATACTTGGCCAGTCCCTGGAGTTTCATTCCGCCGCCCATCGCGATAATCCGGGCAAAGCCGGCATCCCGTCCCGGTCCGCTGGAGGCGTAAAAGCCCAGGCTCCGCTGGATTTCGGAGGAAAGATCGGAAAAGGTCGGCCGCATCGCCGTGAAAAGCTGCTTGGCATATTTACTGACCGCAGCGGTACGTTTGAGTTTCTCGGCCTTGCGGAAATCAAGCTTGAAGGCGTCGGCAATGGTCTCGGTAAACGCATTACCGCCAATGCGGATGCTGCGCTGCCATACACTATTGGCCGTACAGACGACCATGTTCGTATTTTCCGCCCCCATGTCCAGCAGGATCGTCGCCTTGCCTTCCTCGAGGTCCTGGTCGTAGAACAGGTAGTTATATAATGCCATCGGCCCGATCTGGACGGTGGACACATTCATTTTCTCGCGGGCATAGTTTTCGAGGTCCTCGGACACAACTTCATTCTTGATCGCAAACAGGCCGACTTCCGTATCCGGGCTGTCCTCATTTTCCATGAGCTGCCAGTCCCATTCCACCTCATTGATGTCGAAGGGGATCTGCTGGACCGCCTCGTATTGAACCACCTTGGGAATTCCCTTTTTCTCGACGGGGGGAAGCTTGACGAACCGCGCAAAACTGTTACGCCCGGGCACGGAGATCGCAACCGGGTCTTTGCGGACATCCTGCCGTTCGGCAAAGGTGTTAAGACTCTCACGTACGATTTCCCGGCGTTTGTCCTCGGTCATCCCCGGTGAACTGAGTAATACGCTGTGTTCGACGTAATCAAAACCGATCACCTCAATGGCCTCGCCGGTCCATTGGAGGTGAAGTGCTTTCAAAGCATTTGAGCCGATGTCTATTGCCCACGTTCGCTTACTGCCCATATAACGCTCCCGCTTGATTCGACTTTATTGTTCAAAACCCTTATTGTAATAAACTTGTAACCTTAGGCAAGCCAAACTATCATAGAAATATAAAAACCAGCAAACAAATATCTGGTTTTCCTCATAAATTGTATACGTATCAGGTGCAATATTGCTCATTATTTCACAAAAAATAACAAGCTTGTAACAGAAAAGACACGAAGAAGTGAAACAAAGCGATATGAAATCATTTAATATCATCACACTGGGCTGTAAAGTGAACCAGTATGAATCCCGCCAGATCCATGACTTTCTCGCGTCTGCGGGACTAACCCCTGCTCAGGAGAATGCCGATCTTGTGGTCGTCAACTCCTGCTGTGTCACCCATACCGCGTCAGCCAAGAGCAGAAATGCGCTGCGAAAGGCAAAAAAAGCCAGCCCTGACGCGCATCTCGTACTGGCCGGCTGCCTGCCGATGGGCCCGGGGGAGGAGTTTCAAACCCTGCTCGGCGACGGCCTCGAAAACCTGACCATTGTTGAGGACAAAGACGACCTTGCAGAGACACTTTTGCAGGTACTCCATATCAAGGCAAGCCAACCAGCGGTATTCGGCAGGCTGCATGCGTATCATTCGCAGGTTCGGGCCTTTTTGAAGGTGCAGGACGGCTGTGACGGCTATTGCAGCTATTGCATCATTCCATCGATTCGCAAAACCATCTCCAGCCGAAACGTCTCGGACATCCTCGAAGAAGCGCAAGACCTTGTCAGAGCTGGACATAAGGAGATTGTATTGACCGGGATATTCCTCGGTGCCTGGGGCAAGAGCACGGTTCGAAGGCAAAAATGGGCCAAACCGGACCCGGATTCTCCGTCACTGGCATCCCTGGTGGCAAAGCTGGCCAGGATTGATGGGCTGCTGAGACTTCGGCTTTCGAGCCTCGAACCCGGCGATTTAACCGATGAGCTGATCGAAACCATGGCGAAATATCCTAACGTCATGCCCCATCTGCACTTACCGCTTCAATCCGGCTCGGATACGATTTTGCAGCGAATGGGGCGTCAATACCGGACCGAGGAATACTTTAATGCGGTCAAAAAGCTGCGGGCAGCCCTGGACCAGCCCGCGGTGACCACGGATATGATTGCCGGCTTTCCCACGGAAACTGACGAAGACTTTGTCCAGACGCTAAATTTTGCCCAAAGCATCGAATTTTCCAAAATTCACGTCTTTTCCTATAGCGACCGGGCCAATACGCCCGCCAACGAATTCACACCCAAGGTGCCGGCCACGGTTATCGCAGAACGAAGCAATGCCCTCCAGCAGCTTGACGCCGCCGGCCAAAAGGCATTCCGGGCAAAATTCATCGGAAAAGAGGTTTCGTTTCTGGTTGAATCAGAAAATCCGCCTTCTGGAAGGACAGAACGGTATTTCATGGCATCCGATCCCGGGGCCGCCGGGGCGAAAAAGGGCGACCTGGTGACTACCATCCTGAAAAAATAGCCTTGCCATTTTTGGATAAATTGGGTATAGCTTGTAGTATGACTTATTTAGCCGCAGCGATAGAAGTACACAGTCCGGACCATGTAAAAGAACAGGCCGCCCGCGCCGCGCAGCTCGGGGCGGAGATGATCGAGCTTCGTCTCGATGGTTTACCAAATCTCAGCGAGCAGGCTGTGCGGGATTCGATTCGCAACGCCAAATCTTCGGAGTTGCCGATTATCGCAACCTGCCGGGACCCGAAAGAAGGGGGTGTAAACTCACACGGGCCCGACCAGCGGCTCCAGACCCTTCTCTGGGCGATTGAGGAAAATGTTGAGTTTGTAGACTGTGAATATGCGAATTATAAAGAAGATATAAAAGAGCAGCTTTCCACGGCAGTAAAAAAGGCCGGAAGCACTCGGCTGATCCTGTCAGCTCATCAGTTTCAGGGCAAATTCAATGACTTGCAGGTCCTGTATGACTGCATCCTGGCCGTCGAGCCCGATGCAATCCCCAAGCTGGTATACCAGGCAAATCATATCAACGACTGCTTTGAGGCCTTTGATGTCCTCCATGACAAAGACGGCGATGTGATTATCCTTTGCATGGGGCCCGCGGGGATGATCTCGCGGATCCTGGCCAAAAAGCTCGGTTCGCTGGTCAGCTATGCCAGCCTCGAAACCGCCGCGGAAACCGCACCGGGCCAGTGTACAGTCGAGCAGATGCGCTCGCTGTACCGCTGGGACCGTATTGATACGGAAACACACCTTTACGGCATTATCGGAGACCCGGTAGGCCACTCGATGAGCCCGCGAAATTTCAATTCCTGCTTCGAAAACGAGGGCATGAACCGCCTCTATCTGCCGCTGCACGTGCAGGGAGAACGTGAGGACCTGGAGACCTTTTTAACCGAAGTCAGCCAGCGGCAGTGGCTGGATTTCCACGGCTTTAGCGTGACGATTCCGCACAAGACCGCGTCGCTGTTTTACGTGGAAAACCACGGTGAATACGTCGATCCGCTGGCAGGCAAGATCGGTGCCGCGAATACGCTCAAGCTCGGTTTCGGCGGCATTTTGACCGCTTACAATACCGATTACATCGGGGCTTTGACGGCCCTGACACAGGCGATGGGCATCGACAAGCATGATCTGCACCAGTGCGAGGTCGCGGTGGTCGGTGCCGGCGGGGCCGCGAGGGCGGTCATTACCGGCCTGGCCGATGTCGGAGCCCACATCACCATCTACAACCGCACACTCAAAAGGGCTCAGTCCCTGGCGGATGAATACAAGGCAAAGGCCAAATCGCTCGATGAGCTTGGCGAGCTTTCCGCGGATATCATCATCAACTGCACCAGCATCGGCATGCACCCCAATGTTGACGCCAGCCCGATCCCTGCCGAGGTCATCCGTGAGGGGATGGTCGTGTTCGATACGGTGTATACGCCGCTGGAGACGCTGCTGCTTAAGGACGCCAAAAAAGCGGGGGCCAAATGCGTCAGTGGTATCGAGATGTTCGTTCACCAGGCACTGGCACAGTACAAAATCTTCACCGGTCAGGAGCCCGGCGCGGACCTTGAGGGTTTCATGCGGAAAACCGTTCTGGAAGCTCTATCTGAATAAATAGTATTGCTTTACGGTGTTCTGGCAGATACAATTCGAGTTTTCAATACCGGCAATAACAGGATTTCAAACGAGGTTTGAATATGGCGAAGAAAGAAAAGGTGGTTCTGGCGTACAGCGGCGGTTTGGATACGAGTGTCATCCTGCCGTGGCTTAAGGAAACATACGGATACGAGGTGGTGGCGTTTGCCGCGGAACTCGGGCAGGGCGACGAACTGCAGGGCATCCGCAAAAAGGCACTGGCAACCGGGGCCGTGGAATGTGTCGTCAAGGACCTGCGGGAAGAGTTTATATGCGATTACATCTGGCCGACGCTAAAGGCCGGCGCAGTTTATGAGAATAACTACCTGCTCGGCACCAGCATGGCACGGCCGCTGATCGCCAAGTACCAGGTCGATGTCGCCCATCAGTTCGGGGCTACAGCCGTCGCCCATGGTGCTACGGGCAAGGGCAACGACCAGGTACGCTTTGAGCTTACCTTTATGGCACTGGACCCGTCGCTTCGGATCATCGCGCCGTGGAAAGACCCGAATTTTGACCTGACCTCGCGCGAAGCGGCGGTGGATTACGCCAGAAAGCACAATATCCCCATCGAACAGACGAAAAAGAAGATCTATTCGCGTGACCGCAATATCTGGCACATCAGCCATGAAGGCGCGGACCTCGAGGACCCCTGGAACGAGCCCAAGGATTCACTGTTCGTGATCTCGGTACCGGCGAAAAAAGCCCCGGCAAAGGCGGGGTATGTCGAGGTCGGCTTTGAAAAGGGCGTTCCGGTATCCATTGACGGCAAAAAGGTCGGCCCGGTCAAAATGCTCGAAACGCTAAATGAAATCGGCGGTGCGCACGCGGTCGGACAGGATGACATCGTGGAAAACCGGCTCGTCGGCATGAAAAGCCGCGGCGTGTACGAGACGCCGGGCGGAACGATCCTGGTTACCGCGCACAAGGCACTGGAATCGCTTTGCCTGGACCGCGAGACGATGCACTACAAGCAGCACATCGGGCTAAAATACGCTGAGATGGTCTATTACGGCCAGTGGTTCTGCCGCCTGCGGGAAGCGCTGGATTCGTTTGTCAATGTTACGCAGGAGAACGTGACCGGTACCGTGCGTGTAAAGCTCTTTAAGGGCAATTGCACAGCCGTGGGCGTCAAATCGCCCAAGAGCCTGTACAATCCGTCACTGGCGAGCTTTGAGATGGGCAGCGACTACGAGCCGACTGACGCAATCGGCTTTATCCGGCTGTTCGGCCTGCCGATGAAAGTCGCCGGTATGGTCGATAAACTCGGCAGAAAAGGTAAGAAAAAGGCGAAAAAGAAGAAATAATGCTGATATTCCGGTGATCTAACCGATGACACAATAGCGAAATCTTAACCGAAGGAGTGGTTTTGGGTCTTTTGATTCTGACATTATTGTATCTTTTCGCGGTCGGTGCCTCGGTCGGTTCGTTTTTGAATGTGCTGGTTTACCGTCTGCCGCGAGACCGTTCCATCGTTTCTCCCCCGAGCAGTTGCCCTTCGTGCAATAACCGGATTCGCTTTTATGACAACATCCCGATTCTTTCGTGGCTGGTCCTCGGCGGCAAATGCCGCAATTGCTCAGCGAAGATTTCCCCGCGGTACATTATTATCGAGTTTATTACGGGCATGATCTTTGTGGCCCTGTTCTGGTATTACTTCCTGTTCCAGGGGCCAAATTTCGGCTTTGAGTCGGCCGATCCGATTGTAAAGTTCTTCACAGAGGGCGGCTGGCTGATTTATACGGCCCACCTGGTACTGATCTGCGCATTTTTGGCAGGTTCGGCGATTGACCTGGAGCTGTGGGTAATCCCGATCAGCCTGTGCTGGTTTGTCACAATTGCCGGGATCGTCTCCAGTGGAGCGGCACCCTTGGTCATGGAGGCCGAGAGAATCCAGGCACTTTCGCTGTTTCCGACGGCTGGGCCGCGTCTGGCGGGCATGAGCCTCGGGGCGGCAATCGGGCTGGCCATTTCGCTGATTCTGCTTCGATGCGGGGTGATCGCCCAAAGTTACGACCTGCCCGAGGACGAAAACCCGCAGGATACGAAAGAGGGCGAAGTGCCCAACGTTCCCGAGCAGATTCAGCAGGAAAACGAGATGTACAACCACCGCAGGGAGATCGCGAAGGAGATTTTGTTCCTGATGCCGGTGCTGACGGGAATTTTGATGGGATTTTCGCTTACCGGCCCCGAGCCGCCGCTTTGGTGGATGAATTTTTCACAACATCCTGTGATTTCCGGCGTTCTGGGCAGCCTGTGGGGCTATTTTGCCGGCTGCGGGATCGTGTGGATTACCCGGATTCTCGGCACGCTGGCCTTCGGACGCGAGGCGATGGGCCTTGGCGATGTACACCTGATGGGAGCGGCAGGAGCGGTCCTCGGGCCCTTTACCCCGGTCGTCGGCTTCTTCGCGGCACCGTTTTTCGGGCTTGGATGGGCGGTCATGGGACTGATTTTTCAAAAAAGAAGAGAAATTCCTTACGGTCCGTTCTTGTCAATGGGTGTTTTTCTGGTTATGATTTTTAAAGACTGGTTCCGCGTCATGATCGGCGCGGAGTTTTTTCTCCAGTAAATTTAATTTGAAGTTATGCAAATTAGGATCGTCAGGAAAGGGATGTCACTATGAATAAAGTGCAAAAGGTGTTGCTGGTATTGGTCGCGCTGCTCTTTGCAATCGTTCTGTTCGGCTGCACGGACTGGGAAAAGAGGTACAAGGCTCTCAACGTAGAACATGAAAACCTAAAGGGCCTCTATGACAACTGCATGGGTACGCTGGATTCTTCGTCTTCGGATAAGGCGCAGATGAACGCGGAACTGGCCGCCTGCCAGGAAACCGCGGCCCAGCTTCGCAGCGAACTTGAACAGCTCCGGGCCAGCGGCGGCGGACAGACCACCGGTTTTGAAGGTATGGACGTATCGTACGACGCCGCGGCGGGCACGATTACCGTAACCCTTCCTAACGCGATTTTGTTCAGCCCCGGCAAGGCCGACCTGAAGAAATCGACAGTGGGCGAACTGGACGCAATTTTGCGGGTGCTGCGTGAGCGTTATTCCGGCCGGGGCGTTGATGTTGTCGGCCATACCGATTCGGACCCGATCCGCAAGAGCAAGTGGAAAGACAACTGGCAGCTCAGTGCCGAGCGGGCGTTGTCCGTCCTTCGCTACTTGGAAACCCGTGGCATCGCCGATGACAACCTGCGTGCGGTGGCCGCCGGTTCAGCTCGTCCGATCGCTTCGAATTCGACCTCCGCGGGCAAGGCAAGAAACCGCCGCGTTGAGATCGTAGTCAACATGCGGTAACTTGAACCAGCGATTCAATCGCGGAAGGTGGACGCTGCAATTTTCCCTTCCGGCGAGATCGAAATCTGGATAGAACCATCCACGGCGGTGTAGAACACTTCTGCATCGCCGATTTTTTTTATGGCGGTATTGCGGTACTGGCTCTGGCCGCAACTGATCAGGAGAATTTTCGCCCCGAGCCGCTGATGGAAATCGGGCATGCGGTTTACCATCGAACCGTGATGGGGCATAACGAGGATATCCACAATAAGATCGGGATACTGTTCGAGCAGGGCCGTTTGGCTGGGCCGCTCAATATCCCCGGTCAGCAAAATTTTTCGCCCGGCGTATTCAAGCAGGATCACCTGCGATTTGTCATTATCGGGAACCAGCGGATTGTTTTGTGTTCGCTCGTCCGGCCAGAGAGGAGTAATCTTTAGCGGTTCACAGGCAACGTAATTATCCTCCGGCTCGATGGGGATGCCTTGTTTAGTGAACGCATCCAGCAGCATCTGCACTCGGCTCGAATCGGCGGCTTTATCGAGGAAGGAGGCATTAAGGCAGACCAAGCCGGTATCAATCTCAGCGATAAGTTCCGGGGCGGCGTTGATATGATCGATATCGTCATGGCTAAGAAACATCGCGTCAATTTTTGAAATGCCCCGATGCCGAAGGCACGGCAGGATGACTCGCCTCGCTGGATCGGCAAAAGAGACGGAACCGGTATCAAAAAGCAGGCGATCCTCACCGGCATGATTGATGAAAATACACTGGCCCTTGCCGACATCGAACACCGATATCTCCAGGCCCTTTGGGTGTGTATGGCTGCGATGTGCCAGGCTAAGCGACGCGATTACAAGCACCGCCAGGGCCGTAAAAATCCACCTTCGCTTTTGGAAGGGGACAATCGGAATCAACCCCACCGCCAGCAACAGGTAATATACAATCACGAACACAAGCGGCACTGCACCGATCAGGATGTAATTAAACGGCACCTTATCGAATGCGCTTACGACGGCGATCAGCAGGCTCGATGCCTTGCCCGCGATCCAGCTAAGGCCCATGGCAATCGTCGGCAAAAGCGGCGTTAGCAATATCTTCAGCGCCCCGGCAATCAGGATCACCGTAACAATCGGAAATGCCAGCACCGTCCACAGGGCGGAAAAAGGCGTTACCGCATGAAAGTGCCAGAGAAGCACGCCAAGGCCGCCAAGGTAGGCCGCCAGGCCCACACTCATCAGCTCCATGAATCTTCTCACAAAGCCGTGCAGATAATGAACCGCCTTCGATTGCGGAAGCGGGGCAAAGGCAGTGCGAACCAAACTGCCCAGGAATGAATCAATCGGCGAATAGAGAAAGAGGATGCCCAGTACCGTGGAGAACGACAACTGAAAGCCCGCACTGAATAAATCCCCGGGCCGGATCAGCAAAATACACAGTCCCTCCAGGCAAAGCGTATTGACGGAATTGGCCCGTTTGACAAACACGATCGAAGTGCAGTAAAACAGGCAGATCACCGCGGCGCGCAGCGTCGGCGCACGCGGAGGCAGGATGAAAATGTACACCAGGATAATCGCCGCGCATAGCAGGGCCCTCGGCCGCTTGGAAAGACCGGTCAGCTTTGCGCAATACCACGAAAAAGCAAACAGCAGCCCAAGGTGCATACCCGAAAGGCTGATAAAATGGGCCAGGCCGGTCCGGCGGAAGGCCTCCATGGTTTCGTAGGAAATGTCCTGCCGGGTGCCGAGAAGCAGGGCCTGGAGCAGCCCTTTTTCAACGGGATCTGCAAGGGAGGAACTGTCGAGCAGGTTGCGAGTAAAATGACGTAGAAACGCCCGCAGCCACGGAACCGAAAGCCGCCCGGTCCGCTCGATCCGGGTAATTGCCTGCATCGAATCTACCGACGCAATGGTGTGGATATTCCTTTTCGCGAGATACTGCTTGAAGTCAAACTGCCCCTGATTTCCGGCACCGCTGGGCTGCTCAATCCGGCAATAGGCCTTGAAACGGTCACCGGGATTCAGGTCCCTCGCGGGGCCCTGTATCCGCATGAACATTTTGCCAGAAACCGGCTCAAACGTACCGGCCTTTGTGAGAATATGCGTAATCCGAATATAAGCGGTATGGCCTTTGGGGCGATAGGTGTATTTTTCAAAGGCCCAGTGCTGGGTCTGCGTGGGCCGGACGGACGAAATCATTTTCGCCCGGATCGTCGCAAGGCAATTGTCACGGGTAAGGTAATGGCGGATGTCATCGGGCCCCGGCTGGGTGAAGTCGGCCATACGGGCAACACCAAGAGCAGCAAAGACGGCAAAAAGCAGCACAAAGCCCAATGCAGTATTCTGAAGGGATCGATTGGGCGACAGCGGATTTTGCTTTTGCAAAAAGGCAACCCAGCCGATGTACCCGATCAGGCATAAGGCCGTAATCACAAGAGAAGCTGTAAAGGAAAGGCCAAAGCGGTTTGCCGCGATCAATCCTGCACAGAAACCGGCAAAGGGGATCAGCAGCGGACTTCGCGCGATGGAATTGCGGAAAAACTCGAGCGGTGTTTGCTCTTCAAGGGCCGCCTGCTGAAGTCTCTGACGAATCGGATCCACAGCATTAGCCCCCTAATCCGCTATCAGGTGATCTTTTCCATGCCGTTCATGTACGGCTGGAGAACTTTGGGTACATTCACCGTGCCGTCCGCGTTCTGATTAAGCTCAAGGATCGGGATCAGCACGCGCGGCGAGGCGATTACCGTATTGTTGAGCGTATGGCAGAACACGTTTTTCTTGTTGGCGGTCTTGTACCGCAGGTTCATGCGGCGGGCCTGGAACTCATAAAAACGGCTGGCCGAGTGCGTTTCGCCGTAGCTCTTTCGCGAGGGCATCCAGGTCTCGATGTCGTATTTCTGGGCCTGCCCGCGGCCGAGATCGCCCGTACAGACATTTACGACCCGGTAGGGCAGCTCCATGGCCTGGAGAACGGCCTCGGAGTTGTTGAGAATCTCGAGGTGAAACTTCTTGCTCTGCTCGATATCGTTTGGCCCGATGATGACCTGCTCGACCTTGTCAAACTGGTGGATGCGGTACAGGCCGTGGGTATCCTTGCCAGCGGCACCGGCCTCGCGGCGGAAACAACTGCTCATCGCGACCGACTTGATCGGAAGCTGATCCTCACTGAGAATTTCGCCGGAATGGTACGCCGTCACGGGCACCTCCGCGGTACCGGCCAGGTTCAGTGAATCCCGCTCCATCTGGTAGGTCTGCTCTTCCGAGCCGGGGAAGTAACCCGTGCCCATCATGACCTCGTCCCGCATCAAAAGCGGAACAGCCATCGGGGTGTAGCCCTGCTGGATCATGTAATCCAGCGAAAACCGCAGCACCGCCCAGTGCAGCATGGCCCCGGCACCGACAAGGAAATAATTCCGCGTACCGGCCAGCTTTACCCCGCGCTCAATATCAATAATGCCAAGGTCCAGGCCAAGCTGAACGTGATCTTTGGGCTCAAATTCAAACTCCCGGATCGTACCCCAGGTCCGCAGTTCCGCGTTCTCGGTGTCGTCCTCTCCCAGCGGCACATCCGGATCGGCCGGCTGGGGCACCTGCGACATAATCGTATCGAACTCGGGCTGGAGTTCCTTGATACGGTCATTGATCTGCTGTTCGTCAGTTTTAAGCGTCGCAAGTTTATCGAGGGCCGCCTTCTTGCTGTCGGCATCGAGCTTGGGGATTTGCTTGCCGATGGTGTTCTTCTCGGTCGAAATCTCCTGGAGCTTGTTCTTTTCGTCCCGCAGCAGGTTGTCAATCTCCAGCAGGCGGTCGATATTTACGTCGAACTTTTTGGCCTTCGCCCCGTCCTGGTAGGCCTTTGGATTTTCCCGGATTTGCTTGATATCAATCATTTTGCATCTGCGAATTTTTGGAGGATCAAAACATTATTCTGGCCGCCAAACCCGAACGATTCACTGAGAACCGTATCGACCTTTGCGGGCCGGGGCTCATTGGCGACATAATCCAGATCCAGCGCAGGATCGGGAGTGTTCAGGTTCATGGTCGGGGGCAAAAGCTGATCCCGCAGGGCAAGAACGCAGGTAATCAGTTCCGCGCATCCGGTCGCCCCGATCAGGTGCCCAAACATGCTCTTGGGGCTCGAACAGGGCACTTGTGGCGCCCGGTCGCCGAATACCTTTTTGATCGCGACCGTCTCGATGGAATCGTTCTCCGAAGTTGCCGTACCGTGGGTGCTGATGTAGTCGATATCCGCGGTTGTTACCCCGGCATCCTTGAGTGCCGCGTGCATGGCTGCGACCGCGCCGCGGGCCTCTTCGTGCATGTCCGTAACACGAAACGCATCCGAGCTGGATCCAAAGCCTGTGATCTCGGCCAGGATGGGAACGTTTCGCTTTTGTGCCGATTCGAGTGATTCGAGGATCACAATTGCTGCGCCTTCGCCGAGTACAAAACCGTCGCGGTCCCCGGAAAACGGCCTCGAAGCCGTCTCGGGGCTGTCGTTTCGCGTCGAAAGGGCGGTCAGCCGGTTAAAGCCGGTCACGCCCAGCGGATGAATCATTGAATGGGTTCCACCGGCGACCATGATATCCGCGCTGCCGTTGCGAACGAGCATGGCGGCCTCACCAACCGACTGCGTGCTCGCAGCACAAGCCGTCAGGCAGCTTCGCACCGGGCCTCTTGCACGGGCAAAAATCGCCAGGTGCCCGATGGGCATATTCGGTTCCTGTTCGAGTTCGTGGCGGGCGGTCATTTTCGCTGCAGCGCTTTGGGTCCACTTTTTCCAGTCCATCGTATTGGACTCGGTATCCCACGCCGCGACGATGCTGTCAAAAAAGGCGTTGTTGTCTACCGGTCCTTCGCCGGCACCGAGATAAACACCCAGGCGCCTGCGGTCGATTCCATCGGCGGGAGAATCATTCTCCACTTCAATCCCGGCCTGCTTGCAGGCCTCGGCTGCCGCGCCGATGACAAACTGCGAGCCGCGGTTACCGCTTTTGTGAACCTCCGGGTAGCCGGTTCGTTCGGTAACATCATAATTTTTCACCTCCGCGCTGAACTGCGTAGGAAACGTCGAAGCGTCAAAAAGCGTCGTCGGTCCGGCACCGTTTTTACCCTCCTGGATTGCCTTCCAGACGGATTCGACATCATTGCCGATCGGGCACACCAGCCCCATTCCCGTTATCACAACTCGATGGCTCATAGCTGCCCCTTCGAGAGTATCATCGCTGCGGTCTGCCCGGCAAACGTGTAGCCGATCACCAGTACGTGATTGACCGCCTTACTGATTATTTCTGTTACGATCTTCAGTTCACAACCCGCCGCAGGTGCGGTGAAATTCCGGGCCGCGGGGATTTGCCCCTCATTTAATATCATCACCGCTGCCGCCAGGTCAAGACTGCTCGAAGCAGCTCCTGTATGAGAGACCATGCTCTTGATCGGAAGTACCGGGATCTCTTTGACTGCATTTCCGAGAGCATGGGCAATCGCCTTTGCCTCGGCAAGGTCATCCTGTGCAATGCCGGTTCCGCAGGGAATCACCAGGTCGATCTGCTCGGGCTTTAGGCCCGCCTGTTCGAGGCAGTTTTCAATCGCAATGGAAATCCCTTCTGCGCCCGGTTCGAGGTGAACCAGGTCCGTATTGAGTGAATTGCTCTGCGAAAACGCCGTAACTTCCGCAAGAACTTTTGCATTTCTGTTTTTCGCATTCTCAGCCGATTCGATCACAAACAGGCCTGCTCCCTCGCCGAACACACTGCCGTCTGCGTCTTTATCAAAAGGCCGAACCGCGGTTTCAGGTGAATCATTATGCGTAATCGTAGATCTCTTCAGCAGGCACTGGCGAAGCATCACAATCGGGTTGACCTTCGCCTCACAGCCGCCGGCAAGGGCAATGTCCGATGCCCCTCGCTGGATCAGCTCGGCCTGTTCCCCAATCGCGATCAACGCACTGACCTCTCCGCAGGTAATGGTATTGCTCGGCCCCTGGAGATCGTGAATAATCCCGATATGGCACGCCGGCATGTTAGGCAGGTACTTGAGCAGCCAGATCGGCGTCAGCTCGTTCATGCCCTTTTGGCCCCATTGTTTCAGATCGAACTGCCCGTTCGCATCCAGGCTGTGGCAAATTGCCGGGGCGATTTCCTCAAGATCGCAGCTAATCAGCCCCGCACCGACACCAATCGACGCGCGGACCGGATCAAAGCTCACGTTCTCCGGATCAGTCGCTTTCGTGACAAGCCCGGCAGATTCAAACGCCTCATTGGCCGCTAGGATCGCCAGCTCGATATCCCTTGACATCAGCTTGGCCGCCTTGCGGTAGCTTTTGGGCAGATGCTTGTTGATCCGAAATTCCGGTGCCTGACCGGCCAGTTGGCAGGGGTAAAGCTCCGGGTCAAAAACAGTGATTTTGCCGATACCCGACTTGCCCGCATACAGGCCTTCGCGGAATTC
>CAYVUI010000058.1:28456-28761 GCA_964454745.1 uncultured Pirellulales bacterium
GTAGACAGTCCAAGCGGTGAAACCACCCCCATCCCGGTAATGACAATCTTCGATGCAGTCATGATGTCCGGGCCCCTTCCTTCGGCTCAACAAAACCATGAAGCAAAGACCGGAAGGTATCGGTAAAAACGAAATTCTCTTTCGGGAAGGTTTTTCCCGCCAGGTTCTGGTCAATGTGGCTGAACATCAGGCTGATCTCGGCGATGGTATCCTCCCCGCGGGTAATCTTGCCTACCGTAGAGGCCGCTTCCGGCGCAATCGATTCGATATCGGCATGCAGATGAAGGGTATCGCCCGGGCGGACA
>CAYVUI010000059.1:0-28465 GCA_964454745.1 uncultured Pirellulales bacterium
TTCGCACCGCTATTTCAGCCGTTCGATCAGCCTGCTGATTGCACTTCGGATGATTAATTCCAATACCGTGGCCATCGAATCCATCCTCAAACGCTGCATTCGAGTCGTGCCCCTCGATGGAACCAATGACCTCATTGATTACGTAAAATACGCGATCCAGGCCGCCGATTCCGCCTATGACCACCGCGTTGCCCAAAGCGGCATCGACTGGATCCGCGCGAACCGTCAGCCGGGCCTGATCCCAATGGGAGCGGAGCTTGAGTTTTCCAATCTCGGTTTTGAGGCGATCTCTAAATCAAAAGTCCGTGACAGTGAATTTGACGGTTTTCGCTTTTTCAACGACTTTGCCCTGCATGAACTCTCGTGGAAAATGGGCGGATACATCGACGATCATCGCGGCACGGACAAACTGGAGCGAAAATCCGGCTTCCTTGAACTGGCCCCCGGGCGGCTCAATATCCGCGGTGAAATCTCAAAACCCGCCACCTGTGATCCCTGGATCATGAACCAGCTCATCGTCAATATTTCCGAATTCTATCCCATCAAACCTCACTCACTGCACCTGACATTTCAGCTTCGCCGCAAGCAAATCAACAGCCACAAAACCCTGCCCATCGGGTTCGTAAAGTGTCTGCTGGCCCTCGGCGGCGGCCCCCAGATGACCAAGGAAGGTAAATTGTTCATTTCCAGGATGGACCACGACGAAATCCAGCAGAATATCTTCGGCGAAGAATTCATCTTCGCCCGGACCAGCAAAAGAAAATCCCACCTTGAAGCCGATGACCTGGGCCCAAGCTCCACGCGCCGAAGCCATGAAACCTACACCCAGCAGTATAAATTCATCCGACTCGACCCCCGCGCCAATTATGAAGCCCTCATTATGGCCCTCAAAGGCCTCCAGCTCGAATACAACCCCGGAGATTACCTCACCGCAAAGCAGCTTCGGGCGGACAGGCGGCTGCGCTACAATTATCAAAAACTCAAGGAATGGGCCACCGATCCCACCGAAATCAACCGGCAGACGATCAGCTATTTCCTCAAAACCATCAAAATGGGCCTGATGAAGGAACACCACACAAAACCCGAGCACCAGCTCCACTATATCGAATGGGCCCTTGGGGCCATCGATGTCCAGCTTCGCCTCTTTAACAAGCAGATCCAGCGAAATGATCCCTATTATACCTACCGCCCCCTCCAGACCGAGTAATGCCAAAAATTGCCCTCCAACGCGCTTTTCGCTTGACTTTCACTGCTGAACAGGGAAAATGCACTACTAATTCAGAAGCAGGGCTTAATCCTATGCCCCCAAAATCATTGAAAATCGTGTGAAGCGGCTCGCCGCTTCCCAAAGCGAAAGGAGTTGCCAATGGCTACAGTTGAAAATCTTAAAGAAGCATTTGCCGGGGAAAGTCAGGCCAATCGGAAATACCTCGCATTTGCCAAAAAAGCCGATCAGGACAATATGCCAAACGTCGCAAAGCTTTTTCGGGCAGCGGCTGAGGCAGAAACCGTCCATGCTCACGCACATTTCCGTGCACTTGAGGGTGTAAAATCCACTATGGAAAACCTCGAAGCCGCCATTGAAGGCGAAGGCTTTGAATTCCAGAATATGTACCCCAAGTTCCTCGACGAAGCAAAGGCCGAGGGCCATAAACCCGCCCAGATGTCATTTGATTATGCACTCAAGGTCGAGGAAATCCACCACGGACTCTACTCACAGGCCCTGGAAAGTGCAAAGGCCGGCAAAGACATCGAAGCAGGAACCATTTACGTCTGCCAGGTCTGCGGCAACACGATGATCGGCGAACATCCGGATAAGTGCCCGGTATGTTCCGTAGCAAACAAGTGGATGGAGATCAACTGATCTGATCCACCTGAAAACAGGGAAAAAGAAAAAGCGGATCGGCAAACACCGGTCCGCTTTTTTTATTTGATTATGCAGCTGCAAAGCGATGGATCAGTAGCTTCTGCGGTTTCCACCGCGATAACCACCCCCGCCGCCTCCGCTGCCGCCCGATCCACCGGAACCGCCTGAACCGCCGTCTCTTCTTGAACGAAAGCCCCTGCGATTGCCGCCGCCTCCGCCGCCAAAGCCTCCGCGACGCTGACCGCCAAACCCGCCGCCGCGTCTTCCGCCGGAACGGCCGCCATCACGCTTAGGCTTGGATTCGCTGACTTTCATCTCTCGGTCCTTGTACTGAGAACCGTTCAGTGCCTCGATCGCTGCTCTCGCTTCATCTTCATTAGGCATTTCCACAAATCCAAATCCCTTGGTTTTGCCCGTATTTTTATCCTGAATCATTCGCACTTCCGTCACATCGCCATGTTCAGAAAAAATCTGGCGAACTTCATCCTCCGTCACATCAAACAACAGGTTCCCGACATACAGATTCATCTTGCATTCCTTTTTTAGGGTTGATTGTGTATTTTGTATTAGTCACCCTGCTCTGCAGCCAGCGCGGCAGACAGTTCACTTTTCATTTGATCTACCAGCGTTGCCACAGGAACAATCTGGTCACAGCGCCATGCGTTGGAACCTGCAAAAGCAAATGAATTATCCAAGTCTCCATCTGCCGCCCTGGCGAGAACTTCAGCGATACAATACGGTGCCTTGCTCGGATCACAACTCCGCAGACAGCGGTATTTGCATTTGAAAGGCACGGTAAGCCCGTTTTGCACTTTCTCTACAAATTCGTTACGGATCACGCGTCCCGGTAATCCTACCGGACTGTCAATGATTTCGGTATCGCCTTCTTTCGCGTCAAGATACGCCTGCTTGAAATTCTGGTGCACATCGCATTCCTCCGTGCAAACAAAACGCGAAGCAACCTGCACACCTTTTGCCCCCATTTTCAGATATTTTGCAATATCTGCCCCGGAAAAAATACCCCCGGCAGGAATCACCGGGATCGCTGGGGAAAATGTATTGGCAAAGTCCAGCACTTCCTTGAAGATATCCTCGAGGGTCGCAGCCGTGTCGGTTTTTACCTCATCGGGCAGAAAACCCAGGTGCCCCCCTGCCTCGGGACCTTCTACAATGACTGCGTCCGGAGCCTTATCGTAACGGTTTTTCCAGCGCTTGCAGATGATCTGGAACGTCCGCTTGGATGAAACCACAGGGACCAGTTTCACATCCTTGCCGTTGAGATGATCCGGGAGAGACATCGGCAGTCCCGCCCCGGAGATAATCATATCCACCCCTTCATCTACCGCCGCGGCAACCAGACGGTCATAATCAGAAAGCGCCACCATAATATTGACGCCGATGATCCCATCTGTAGCCGCCCGAGCCTTTTGGATCTCTTCGCGAAGGGCTTTTTCATTGAGGGTTTCAAAATTCGCCCCGGAGCGGTACTCATCCGCACGCCCGAGACCGGTGCTGGCAATTACACCGACACAACCTGTATTTGCTACTGCTGCCGCTAAGCCTGCGCCCGAAACACGAACGCCCATGCCGCCCTGAATGATCGGAGGATTAATCTCAAGATTTCCGATCACAAGAGAAGGTATCCCGTCAAAAGCCATAATCACCTTATTCGTTAAGATCTATCTATAAATGTCATGAAATGATCAATACTGCTGGCATTGAACAATCAATGCCGATTCCTGAAACCAGGATAACATTTCATTTCTACAAGCAATTTATTTTATCCGGGAATATATCCATAAACAATAGAGAACTGGATTATTCCACAAAATATTTCACAAGTTCCTCGGTTTCATCCCATCCGACACATTTATCCGTTATGCTAAGGCCGTATTCAAGGGCCTTACCTCCCCCAAGTTTTTGATTGCCCTCTTTCAGGAAACTTTCAATCATGATCCCGGAAATGAGCTGAGTTCCCGCCTGAATCTGGTTTTTAATGTCTCGAAGCGCCGTAATCTGGTTTTTAGGATTCTTTTTCGAATTGGCATGGGAACAATCAATCACAATTCCGTTAAAAACCCCGCTTTTACGCAGTTTAACCTCTGAAAACGCGACCCATTCACTCCCGTAATTCGGCCCCCCTGTCCCGCCGCGGAGCACCAAATGCCCGTAACGATTGCCGCGGGTTTCCGCAATAATCACCTTGCCCTCCCGGTCGATTCCCAAAAAGGAATGCTTGCTGGATGCGGCTTTGATTGCGTCAATCGCTACTCCGAGGTTCCCGTCCGTCGAATTCTTGAATCCAATCGGCATCGATAAACCGCTGGCCATCTGCCGGTGAATCTGGCTTTCCGTCGTTCTTGCCCCAATTGCCGCCCAACTGACAAGATCGGCAAGATATTGAGGAACGATCGGATCCAAAAACTCCGTTGCCACCGCAAGGCCCATCTTATTAATCCGCAGCATGATATCCCGGGACTGCCGAATTCCCTGCTCGATATCATAGGAACCATCCAGGTGCGGATCATAAAGCATCCCCTTCCAGCCGATTGTCGTCCTCGGTTTCTCAAAATAGGCCCGCATGATAATCAGGGCCTTTTGCTTTACCTTGGGATCATCCTGAAGTTTTCTCAGCTTCTCGGCGTATTCCATGGAGGCGTCATAATCGTGGAGGCTGCACGGCCCGGCAATCACCATCCGCCGGGTATCGGTGTTGACCAGGATATCCTGTACACTCTTGCGGCTTCGCGCGACAAGCTGGGCAACTTCGTCAGTTTGGGGAAGCTGCTCTTTAAGTCCTTCCGGAGAAACCAGATCACGAAACGCTACAATATTTAGATTGTCAGTTAATTCCATCGGTCGCACGCACTTTCAGGACTCAAAACATCAAAAAGGATACTATAGAGGCTAAATAAAGAAATGCAATCTGAAAATCCCGAAACCTTGCGTTATCAGGTATTCCCCCCGTAAATCGCCTCACAAAGAAACCGTATCTTCGTCGTAACGTTCTTTGGCGATATCGAACTGCTCGCAGGTCAGGTTCATCTTGTTCAGCAGGGCCTTTGGGAGCATTTTTTCGAGGATATCGCCTGTAAAATCACTGGAGGCAAGAAAATGAGACACAAAAATAAGCGAACCAACCCCGCTGAAATCCTCACCAATGACGGGACTGTGGTGCCGAAGGACGCCCTCACAGAGAATGCCGGAAAAATTCCATTTCGAGCAGACCATCTCACCGACAACCGTGTGATCCATACCCAACAGCTCTTTTTCCTCCGAAACAATCTGCATCATTTCTCCCCAGTTTGTCCCGATCAAAGAGGCTCCCTTGCGGTCACTGGCCAGCAGGATAATCAGTCTGCCAATGTCGTGAATCAGTCCGGAAGTGGCAAAAAGACGCTTTTTATGGTCATCAAGACCGATTACATCGGCTAAAATCATGCTGGCCCGGGATATCTGACGGGAATGCAGAAAATACTCGTCGAGATATCGCATTTCATTAAATTCCGTTTCGATTACATCCTGGGCATACGAAACGCCCACCATCTGGGCCAGGGCATTGATATCCACACTCGCAGCGGCATCCTCGATGGTTTCAGGCTGATTCATTTCACGGTAACAGCTCGAGCTGGCCAGGTGCAGCAGTTCACTGCAAAAGCCCGGATCCTTCTCGATCAATCCCATCAGTTCATTCCGGTCCTGCCGCACTTCCGCGGTAAGAATCCGGTCAATATGCTCGGGCATCGGCGGCATACGGCTGACCAACTGGGCCACACGAAGCTCTATTCTGTGTTTATCCAAAACAACCCCCAAAAACCTGTGAAAATCTTTGAACGCCTTACAAATACTTTACATAAATACAATTTTACCTTACCAATTTTGTAGGTCCAATTCAAGCTTATAGCGGATTTTTCAGGAAAATTCCTGAATCGGCCCTTCCTTTTATCAAAAAACAGGTTGCCTGACCGCGAAAGCGATGGTATAAACAATATTTTATTTATCATCGACACAATGGGGTTATTCAAGACCCGTGAATCAGGAATTACAAACAGGAATTGGAGTTTATTATGACTGCAAAAATGGTCACGATCGATGGGAACACCGCTGCGGCGCACGTGGCGCACGCGACAAATGAGGTGATCGCGATTTACCCGATCACACCGAGTTCCCCGATGGGTGAGATCTCGGACGCGAAAACCGCTGCCAGCCAGCCGAACATCTGGGGGACGATCCCCTCTGTTACCGAGATGCAAAGTGAAGGCGGCGCGGCAGGTGCCGTACACGGCTCTCTGGCCGCAGGTGCCTTAACCACAACCTTTACCGCCAGCCAGGGCCTCCTGCTGATGGTGCCGAACATGTACAAAATCGCCGGTGAGCTTACCCCCGCGGTTTTCCATGTGTCCGCCCGTTCGCTTGCCTGCCAGGCACTGAGTATTTTTGGTGACCATTCGGACGTCATGGCATGCCGTCAAACAGGCTTCTCCATGCTTTGTTCCGCCAATATCCAGGAAGTCATGGACTTCGCCCTGATCTCGCAGCAGGCCACACTGGCTTCGCAGATACCTTTTATCCACTTCTTCGACGGCTTCCGAACCAGCCACGAAATCCAGAAGGTTTGTGAGCTGAGCCTGGACGAAATGAAGCAGTTGATCGACGACAAACTGGTCATCGCACACAAGGCACGTTCGCTTTGCCCGGATCACCCGATGATCAGCGGTACCGCACAGAACCCGGATGTCTACTTCCAGGGTCGTGAAACCGTGAACAAATACTACCTCGCCACACCCGCCATCGTGGAAGAGACCATGATGAAATTCGAGCAGATCACCGGCCGAAGCTACAAGCTTTTTGATTACGTTGGAGCTCCCGATGCGGAAAAGGTCATCGTCCTGATGGGTTCTGGCTGCGACACCGTTCATGAAACGGTTGAACATATGAACAAACAGGGCGAAAAAGTCGGCGTCGTAAAGGTACGCCTTTATCGCCCGTTCAGCAACAAGCACTTTATCGGCGCACTGCCCAAAACCGTCAAGCAGGTTGCCGTGCTGGACCGCACAAAAGAACCCGGCTCTATCGGTGAACCGCTGTACCTCGACGTACGTACCGCGATCGGCGAAACCATGGCCGACGGCAGCGCGTCCTTCAGCGATTACCCGCTGGTCGTCGGTGGACGATACGGCCTCGGTTCCAAGGAATTCAACCCGGCAATGGTCAAGGCGGTATTCGACAACCTCGATGCCAAGCCGGCCAAGAACCACTTCACCGTCGGCATCCTCGACGATGTAACCGGTACAAGTCTCGAAGTCGATGAATCCTTCCATACAGACAGCGATGTTTATTCCGCTATGTTCTACGGTCTCGGCAGTGACGGTACCGTTGGTGCCAACAAGAACTCGATCAAGATCATCGGTGAGCTGACGGACAACTACGCCCAGGGCTACTTCGTATATGACTCCAAGAAGGCAGGTGCCGTAACCGTATCCCACCTTCGTTTCGGCCCCTCGGAAATTCGCAGCCCTTACCTGATCAGCAAGGCAGACTTTATCGCTTGTCATAACCCAAGCTTCCTCGAAAAATACGATATGCTGGCCAACATCCGTGAAGGCGGAACCTTCCTGCTGACCAGCAGCCACTCTGCGGACGAAGTATGGGACACCCTCCCGGTCGAAGTTCAGCAGCAGTTGATTGAGAAAAAGCTCAAGTTCTATGTGATTGACGCGATCAAGATCGCCCAGGACCTCGGCCTCGGGGCCCGCATCAACGTCATCATGCAGACCGCGTTCTTCAAGATCAGCCAGGTCATTGATGAAAAGACCGCGATTAGCGCGATCAAAGACGCGATTAAAAAATCATACGGCAAAAAAGGCGACCGCGTCGTCAAGATGAACAACGACGCGGTAGACGCAGCCCTCGATCAGATTCACGAAGTGAAGATCCCCGGCCAGGTAACCAGCAAGACCAAAATGCGGATTCCGGTACCGGACGATGCACCTGATTTTGTCAAAACAGTTACCGCCGAGATTCTTGCCGGCCGCGGCGACAAGGTGCCCGTCAGCAAGATGCCTGCCGATGGAAAATTCCCGACGGCAACCACAAAGTATGAAAAGCGTAACATCGCGGTTCAGGTTCCCGAATGGTGCCCGGAGCTGTGTATTCAATGCGGCATGTGCTCGCTGGTTTGTCCGCATGCAAGCATTCGCGTCAAGGCGTATGATCCGGCCAGCCTCGAGGGTGCACCGGACAGCTTCAAGAGTATCGACGCCAAGGGTAAAGACTTTGCAGGCATGAAATTTACCGTGCAGGTCGCCCCGGAAGATTGCACCGGCTGCGGCGCATGCGTTGAATTCTGCCCCGGCAAGGAACGCGATGCGGAAAAGAAGGAAACCGGAAAGAAAGCCATCAACATGGTGGACCAGGAACCTGTCCGCGAGAAGAAGGCGAAAAATTACGACTTCTTCCTCACCATTCCGGACACCGATCCCGGGAAATACAAACTCGATACCGTCAAGGGCAGCCAGTTGGTCGCCCCGCTGTTTGAATACTCCGGCGCGTGTGCCGGCTGCGGTGAAACCGCCTACGTCAAGCTGCTCACCCAGCTCTTCGGTGACCGGGCCTACATCGCCAACGCAACCGGATGCAGCTCGATCTACGGCGGGAACCTGCCGACCACACCTTACGCACAGCGCAAGGACGGCAAGGGCCCAACCTGGAGCAACAGCCTCTTCGAAGATAACGCCGAATTCGGCATGGGCATGCGGCTGGCGGTAAACCAGATGACCAATATGGCCTGCGAGTATCTCGAGCGTTCGGTCAAGGAAGGCTGCGTGGACCAGGCACTGGCCAGTGAAATCCTCAATGCCCAGCAGAACAACCAGGCCGAAATTGAAGATCAGCGCAAACGCGTTGAAAAGCTCAAAGACGCCTGCCACGCCAAGTCCTGTGCGGCATGTGATCAGCTTCTAAGCGTTGCGGATTACCTGGTCAAGAAGAGCGTCTGGATCGTCGGTGGTGACGGCTGGGCTTATGACATCGGTTACGGCGGCCTGGATCACGTCCTCGCAAGCGGCGAGAATGTAAATGTCCTCGTACTGGATACGGAAGTTTACTCCAATACCGGCGGACAAATGTCCAAGTCTACGCCTCGTGCCGCGGTTGCAAAATTCGCCGCAGGCGGCAAGCGGATGCCCAAGAAGGATATGGGCATGATCGCCATGAGCTACGGCGGAATCTACGTTGCGAAAATCGCACTCGGTGCCAACCCGGCTCAGACCGTTCGGGCATTCGCCGAAGCGGAAAGCTATGACGGCCCGTCGATCATCCTCGCTTACGCACACTGTATCGCACACGGGATCAATATGACCACAGGCCTCGACAACCAGAAAATGGCGGTACAGTCCGGTCACTGGCCGCTGTACAGGTTCGATCCAAGACGTTCTCTAAATGGTGAAAATCCGCTGGTGATCGATTCGAAAGAGCCGAAGCTGGATTTCTCTGAATATGCATATAGTGAAAACCGTTACCGCGTACTGCAGAAAACCCAGCCGGAAATGGCAGCCAAGCTCATGGAACAGGCCAAAAAGGATGTCATGGACAGATGGTCTCTCCTCGAGCGTTTGTCAAAACTGTAAGTTTTACTGTATTGCAGATTGAATAAGGATAGGTCGTTTTATACCGGAGAGAAAAAATGAGCAGCACCAAGGGATTGAATGGCAAAAACAGGACGATGCGTCTTTATGAAAGTGATCCTCTTTGTCATCCGGTGCAAGCGCAAAAATTCTCTCTTCATAAAACATCGTGGTTTACAAGTCAGGGTCTGCCTTGCCGGGCCCTGGCTTTTTCTTTGATTGCCCTGGCCGCAATGTTCCTGTGCGGATGCACACAAAGCCGGCAAAGAACCAAGGGCAGCGTATATAAAGATGTTCATCAAATTCATGCCGAAACCGTCGTCCGGGTCTATTGCAACGAAGGCCCCTACCTGACCGACCATCAGTTCACGATCCTTCCGGAATCCAAAAAGGTAACCGCAAAAGGCCGCGAACCCCAGGGCATGACCCAGTGGCTCTTTGACGGGCGGAAAGTCACCATCCAGGAAGGCAAACGCACCAATAACAAGACCAAATGGACCATCAGCTATAACGAGAACAACGGCTCCCTGTACGATATCATGTACGACCAAGCCGTTATGGCTGCCGTTCACGCCGCCGGTTGGGTTTCCGCGACAAAAAATGACATATTCTCCGCCCCGCTGGATATGAAAAAAGTCGATGGGCTCTGGTATCGACACGTCCCGCTGGCCGGTTCGCCGGGCTGGCAAAAACTCCGGACATCCGATATCGAGTCTGATTACTACCTCGATACATCACGAAATGAGCTTGTTTTTGCGACATATCAGCCACAAAACAGCGATTCTGCCCCCGCCCAGCCGCAAATTACACAGCGGAACCTGCCCGAAGGGGCTCTGCAGGCGCAATTTTATAATTACATGTATGTAAAAGACTTGCAGCGCAGATTTCCTGCTAAAATTGATATCTACCGCATGGAAAACGGAACCGAAGTGCTGCGGATGCAGATTACTTTCACCGATTTTTCCGTGGAATAATTTTTTCTGCTTATGGATTACTGCACCTCGGGGTTACATCTGTATGGCAAAAGCAACACCATGACTTGCTGATAAGAAAGTGACTCGAAACTGTATTCGAACAGCGAACTGTCAGTAAATACCGACAATTTCAGTACTGAAAATGGACTTTTTGCAAACACAAACCCTGTATTGAAGGTAAAAGATACCATTATTTTGAAAGTATTTTTATAGAGATATTTGCATCTTATTTGTCTTTTAATAGGAGGCTTTCAACGTATTTATAGTCCCTAGCAGGGCTGTTTATACCCCTTTTGGGGTTGGGCTTGTAGAGATTGCATGAATTATATGAGGCAATCGGGTTAAGAGAAATCGGGAATTATCCGATATTTTTTTTGTAGAAACACGATGAATCCATATAATGTCCGGTTTACTGAATATTTTGGCTGGGCGCAAACGCTTTGGTAGGCTAAATTTAAAGGCATACTGCAATGAAGCAGGCAAGAAAACGAGGAAGAATGAAGTCGCACGATAAAAAACGAGAAAGTGCCCAATGCGTAATGCTTCTGGGCTTGATCCTGGTATTTATGGTCGTGATCGCAGGCTGCTCCAACGATGCCCTCGATCCCTCACAGATCGGCCGTTTTCGCCCGGTACCAGTCGTTAATGTCATCCTGGATTCACTCGGCGTTGCCGATGAGCCCAACCCGGTCTATGCCGGAGCGGAAGACCCTCAGCCTGAGGATGTCATCGCTTACGAGCGGGATTACGTATTCGGGACCGGTGATGTGATCCGAATCTCGATTTTTGAGCTCCGCCAGAGCGGCGTGCCTTTTGTCAATGATTTCGTGGTCACCGAAACCGGCAATGTCTCCATCCCGGATGTCGGGGTGGTTCGTGCCGCCGGCCTGACGGAGGTGGAACTGGAAGAGGAAATCAAGCAAATCCTCTCGCCGACCATCCTGTTAAATCCCTCCGTTACCGCAGTACTGATCCAGTCGCAAAGCCGCCTGTTCTCCATTTACGGAAATGGTATTGGCAGGCCGGGCCGCTATGAAATCCCCCGTAAGAATTTCCGCCTCAGCGAGGCAATTGCCCTTGCCGGCGGCGCTGCGGAATTTAACTTAAGCTATATCTACATCACTCGCCAGGTCACCGGCGAACAGGCGCTGAGCAACGAAACCCTACTCGATACCGAACGTGACGTCAGTGAACCCTATGTTCCCGAGCGTTCCACTCGCCAGCCAATCCAGGAACAGCCAGAACCGCAGGATAAAAAGCAAACTTCCGAAGGGGTAATCGAAGTGGAAGAACCCGCAGCCCCCGCTCCCAAAGAACTGGAAATGCGGGAAGTCGCTCCGGGCGAGCAAAAACCGGACGAACCGCGGGAGCAGACCGAAGAAGAGCTCCTTGAGATGATCGCCCCTTATGCCAAAAACAGCGGCCAGGCGAACATGGCCGTTGCATCAGTAAGCGACCTGTCCAGCGGCGATGACCTCGATAGCCTTTCCTTCCTCCAGGGGGCGGACATGGAAGGCCGCGTAGAGTGGGAATTCCGTGACGGACGCTGGGTTCCGGTCCAGGTCGGCGGCGAACCGGCGGATCAGGCCCCGGCCCCAAACGGCACGGACCAGCCCCAGCAGCAAACACGCGAATTGCCCGAAAAAGCGATTCCCCTCGGTGATCGTGCCATCGGTGAATACGGATGGTCAGACATCGGCGGCGCAGGACTCCAGACACGAACCATCCGGATTCCGGTAGACAGCCTGGTCAGCGGTGATCCGCGGTATGATATCATCATCCAGGCCGGAGACTCCATTTCTGTGCCCGTGGACCTGATCGGCGAATTCTGGGTCATGGGCAACGTCAATGCACAGGGCCCGATCACACTGACCGGTCGGCCTTTGACCCTGAAAATGGCGATTGCCTCCGCCGGCGGACTTGGGCCGCTTGCGTATCCCAAAAAGGTGGAAGTCATCCGCAGAATTGGAAGAAATAGAGAAGAAATCGTTATGGTGGACCTTGAAAAAATCGCCAAGGGCCAGCAGCCAGACTTTTTCATCAAACCTTATGACCTGATTAACGTAGGGACCCACGGCACCAGCCGCTGGATGGCGGTACTGCGAAATGCCTTCCGGGCGGAATACGGATTTGGTTTTACCTATACTCGTAATTTTGCAACGGAAGATTTCGGGAATCGAATTGGCCCCAAGTGGAGTTGGGATGACATTACGAATATCTTCTAAGTATTTGTAAATCCTGTTGCAAAAGTCTTATAAACGGCATTGCCGAGGGCTTTCTTTCGCAGGCCGGAGGAAAGTAAACCCGGAACAGAATTCAAAGACACGATATCAATGAGTAGTGAAGCGTATTCAGTTGAGATGCAGGAAACGGCCCAGGGGACTCCCGAGCGGAGCTGGACAGAGCTTTCGCCAGCCACATGGATCAAGATCGCGGCCATTGCTTTCGGGCTCTGGAGCGTATTCCACGTTGAAATCTATAAAATTGTGTACAAATGGGGCGATCCAAGCTGGAGCCACGGCTTCCTGATTCCGCTTTTTTCACTCTATTTCCTCAATCAAAATAAAGAGCAGCTCCTCGAACTCAAGCCTCGAACCAACTGGCTGGGCCTGGCGGGAATGCTTTTCTGCCTGTTTATGTATCCCCTGAACATCGCTTATATGCATTTTGGATACGGAAACCCCCTTTTGATGCTCGCCTGCCTGGGCTCTGTCGTGCTGTTCATTGGCGGCTGGAGGCTCGTACGGTATACCTGGCTGCCGATTGGATACCTTTTCTTTGCAATCCCCCTGCCCGGGCGGCTGTACAAGGAAATCACCATCCCCATGCGAAAGCTCGCAGCCAGCGTGGCGACCCAATTGCTAAATCTCATCCCGGAACTTGAAGCAAAGGCCTCCGGCGTCGTGATCGATGTCATGTACAAGGGCGTAAAGTTTGAACCCAGCCTGGACGTGGCCGAGGCATGCAGCGGCATGCGGCTGTTGATGGCGTTTGTCGCCCTAGGCGTCGCGATGGCATACCTGCATTACCGCCCGATCTGGCAAAGACTGATCCTGCTGGCCAGTACCGTGCCGATCGCGATTTTGTGTAACGTAATCCGAGTAACCACGACAGGATTTATCTACATTCTCTGGGACCCCAAATATGCACAGGGCATTTACCACGACATGCTGGGCATGCTGATGCTTCCGCTTGCATTCGGATTTTACTGGTTCCTTGCATGGTTTATGTCGAACCTTGTCGTCGAAGAGGACGAAGTAGAGGAAGATATTGTCGTCCGCCGGGATGCATAAAAATCCAAAATAACCCTCAATAAGGTAATTTTGAGCTGAAATGAACGAACAGATAAAAAAACTGATGCATCCGAGCTTTTTAATCTGCATCGCGGTTCTTTTCACTGCGGGATTAAGTCTACAGGCCGTCGTGCAAAAACTCGGTGTTTCGCTGACAAAAGAGGCAATCCCGCTCCAAAATCCCTTTGAAGAACTCGATGAGTCCAAGTTAGAGCCTTTCGCCGTTCGCCAAAAAAGCCGGATTACAAATGACGACATTCTGGAACAGTTGGGCACAGAAGAGTACCTTCAGTGGCTTATGGAGGATACGGAGGCCGGCTCGAACAGCCCCGTGAAATACTGCCAGCTTTTCATCACCTATTACACCGGCAATCCCGACGCGGTACCTCATGTTCCCGAGGAATGCTACACCGGTGCCGGCAGCAAGCCACTGGGCTATTACTCGATGCATCTAAAGCTTCGAAAGGAAGGTGCCCCCTATACCGAGCGCCTGGAAGGGATGGAAATTATCCCTGACGAAATGGATATCCGACAGATCGGATTTTCGAGCAGCAGCAGCGGCCTTTTGTCGATGGGCCAAAAATTCTCGGTACTCTATTTCTTCAAAACCAACGGCAAATATGCCGCAAACCGCACGGAAACACGTGAAATCCTCAGTACGAACTTTTTCAGCAAATATTCGTACTTTTGCAAAGTAGAATGGAAATTTTTCGGCAGCAGTTATGGAAATATGATTTATCCCACCAACGACGAACTGGTGGCAGCCAGCGAACGCCTGATGCGTATCGTACTGCCGGTTCTGGAAGAGGATCACTGGCCGGACTGGGAAAAAATCAATCAAAAAGATGGAAATTGACCCTGCCGGGCTATACAAATGCCCGTCCACACATTATAATCGTCACACTTTCTCAAAGATATTTATTCATAGATTGACTGAATTAGGGGCTTAAATATGGCACGTAAGCGTGTAAATAAGAAACTGGCAATTATCGGCTCAGCATTTATGCTGGTCATCATCGTGGGCGCAATCGCATTTCTGCTGCTAAACAGTAAAGACCCGTACAAATTCATGGCGGATGCCGAGGCGTCCATCGCAACCAATGAATACCAGGATGCGATTGATTACTACGGCGAAGCGCTCGGCGCCGCCAAAAATGACACCCAGCTTAAAATCGACATTTATTTTATCCTCTCGGATATCTTCCTGACCGACAATGAGTATAACGAAGTCAACTGGAAAAAAGCGGTTGCCTGCTGGCAGAATGTCGTTAATCTTGAACCCAAAAACGTCGAAGCCCGGGAAAAGCTCCTCGATTATTTCTACCAGATCGCAAAAAACGGCCAGGTCAATGCATGGCGAACCGTGGAAACCAATTCACAGGAACTGCTGGACATCTACCAGGAAAAAGGAGTCGATGCCTCGTTTGACGTTCGCATGGCCAATGCCCAGGCAAAATATGAAACGGCATTTCTCGGCCAGACCTCGAACCGCCTCGAAACAGTCGAAGCCGCCATCGCGGAACTCGAAGAGCTCTTAAATGAAGAAACAACCAAATATGAAATATACAAACTTCTGGCCGATTCATGGACACTGAAAGGCGATCTTGAAAACCAGCAGGGCCTCCTCGATGCGGATAAAATCGCCCGCGAAGAAGCGAGAAAAGTGTTAAACAAGGCAAAAGATAATTTAGCAGAAGATGCTCGACCCCATATCGCCTTATTAGATCTTGAAATCAAACGTCTCCGTCGGGAACGGACTGCTCCTGAAGAAGAAAAAGAATATGTTCGCCCGCGTTTTGATGAAATCATTAATAAGTTCCCGGAAACTCCAGAAGTCTTCGTTGCCTACGCCAGTTATTTCCGCAATTATTATGACACATTTGATGAAGCGCTGATTGGAGTGGAGAAAGCTCTTGAACTCGATCCTCAAAGCGTTCGAAACGCAATGGTTGCCGCACATCTTTTCTACCAAAAATTCCAGTATGACGAGGATGAAGCCGCTCTTTCACAGGCGATTGAGATTTCAAGCAAAGCCCTTTCCTATCCCAATGCCCAGGAAGTAACCGGCCCAAGGGAATTCGTAAACAAGTCATACCGCCTGAACCTGTATTCCCTGTTAACCCTTTACCAGATTGAACAGGGAATGCTTTACGAGCTCGGAAGTGAGCAGCGAAACACCTTGATTGAAAAAGCAGAGGAATCCATTCACGAAATCGAACAACTCTACGGCACAGCAGACAATGTCTACGTCACCAAGTGGCGGGGAATGCTGCAATATGCAATGGGCAATGAACAGGAAGCGGTTCGTTTGCTTTATTCCGTATATGAGGACCTCGCAACAATCGATAAACCGGATATTGTTACTTCCACAACGCTTAATAAACTGCTGAGAAATGAAGAAGCGATCGGCCTGCGCCGGGACTTTTTGGCTAGTGTTATTCGTCCGGAATATATGCAGGTAATCGATCCCGATACTCTGCTGGATTATGCGACAATCGGTCTCGAGCTGCGGCGATGGAGCGAAGCGGCCATGGTGGCAAATTATTATGAAACACATTTCCGCAGCGACCTCTCCAGTCAATCCGTCCTGGCACAATCCTATATCGGCGCAGGAATGTTTGACGAAGCCGAGGAAGTCATCGCCAAAATGTCTCCGGATGCGCCGGAAACCATCCTCATCAAAAATTCACTTCTTAATTCACGGATCAACCGCCTGGTCACCTCGCGGTTCCGTGAGAATGAAGGCGTGGTGGATATAGATAAAATCTCCGAGGAAACCTCGCAGCTTCGAACCCAACGCCACAGGAATTACTTAGAGCTGATCCGCAAGGCCCCCGAACTGGTCGAAGGCGGTCAGATCATTGAACTGTGCAACAGCTATCTGAACACCGGCCAGCGAAAGCTCGCAAGAGAGCTGGCTCAGGCATTCATCGAGGTACGGCCCAATCACATCTCCGGCCGCGTGGTTCTCAAACTCCTCGAAGAAAGCGACGAAAATCTTCGCAGCGTGGAACGCCGCAAAGAGCTGATGAAAGAAGTGGCCATGGAAGTGGAAGATGAAAAAGAAAAGGCCATGTCCATGGGGCAGTATTATGAGCAGATCAATGAGCAGGAAAATGCTTACGAGTGGTATGAAAAAGCGCTTGCCATCGACAATGATTACCTGGCGATGGTCAAAGTGTTTGACCTGGCCATGTCACTGGATAAACTGGACCGGGCCCGGGAGCTCGCGGAGCTGTCCCGGCGGGAAAACCTCGACCAGTGCGAAGGCAACATCTTCCTCTCCCAGATCGATATTTACAACGATGATTTTGAGAGTGCGATCGAACGGCTGAATCGATGTGTCGAGTTCCGTCCGGTTAACGGGAATATCTATTTCCTCCGCGGCCAGGTTCATGACCAGCTTGGTAACAAAGAAGAAGCCATGGCCGACCTCAAGCAAGCGGTGAAGATCAATCCTCTCAACGGCAAATACGCCACACAGCTTGCTGTAAAACTGTATCAGCAAACCCGTGTACCCGGCGGTTCGATTACGATCGAGCAGCGGCAGGAAGCCGAGCAGGCCATCCAGAACGCGATTGTCCTCAATCCTACAGAGCCGCAGCTTCAGAGCATGTACGCCAGCTACATCAGCGATACCCAGCCGGAAAAGGCACTGGCGATTGTCCAGAGCCTTCAGAAAGCCAACCCAAACCTGTACAACAACCTGATGCTCGGACGTGTCGCGACGACCATGGCAATGCGTGAGGGCAACTACGAACGCAAACAGGGCCTCTATGACATTGCAGGCAACGCATTTGCCTCGGCATATGAACTCGAACCGGGCAATACGGAAGTCCTTCAGGCCTACGCTGAATACCTCCGGCTGACCGGAAAGGCCAAACAGGCGGAAGAAATTCTCTCTTCCGACAAGGGAATGCTCTGGCAGCTCTACGTTCGCGATGGACAGTTTGACAAGGCCCGTGAAATTCTCAATCAGCGACTGGATGAAAATCCGCAGGATATTACCGCGATCAAGGGCATGCTCAATGTAAGCCGAATGCAACAGGATATCGAAGCGGTCAAAGAGTATTCCGCACGTCTGCTTGAAAACGATAATTCGGATGTATCACAGCTACTGGTAATCCAGACCATGCTCGAAGCCAATCTGCTGGACGAGGCCACTGAAAAACTGACCGCCTACCGCCGGGAAAATCCAGATGACGACAGAGCGGTTCTGCTCGGTGCATGGGCAACCATACGCAAAGGCGAGCTGGACAATGGACTCAACGAGCTGGAACGCTATCTCGAAGACAATGATGATAATGCCCAGGCCTGGTCGCTCAAGGGCCAGGTTCACAGCTACATGGGCGAATTCAACAAGGCCATCGACGCCTTCGAACGCAGCGAACAGCTCAATTCCGCCCCGGACACACAAATCGCACTGGCCCGGGCTTACGTTCGTGCCGGACGCATCACGGAGGCCACCGCCCAGTTGACCGAAACACTCAAAAATGACCAGGCTCCCCCTGCCGCACGCAGCATGCTCGAAGAGCTCTACCTGGCCAATAACCGCAAAAACGATCTCGTTACGTTCTACCGGGACACACTCAAGAAGTATCCGGACTCCCCCTACTGGTATTATCGTGCGGGAAGTTTCTACTACAATCAGCAAGCGTACGAAGAGGCTTACAAGCATGTAGACAAGGCATGGGAACAGCTCGTTGAAATGGGTGGCGGAAATCTCGACACCATCGACCTGCTGATGGAATTGCTGCGAAAAACCGGCCGAAAGGATGAATTCATCCAGCTTGCCTCCGAAAACACCGACTCCGACTATGCCGTCGTGGCCTACTCACACCTCGCGCAGGACAAGGCCGAAACCGGCGGACGCACCGCGGCTCTCGAATATTATTACAAGGCCCTGGACAAGGCCAATGAGAACCAATCCTTTATCTACAATATCCTCGACAGCATGACTGATACCCTCGGCCCCCGTGAAGTGGGCAACTGGTGCCGCCAGCGGCTCGAAGAAAAACCCGATGAACTCGCCGCCAACCTGATGATGTACGAACTGCTCCAGCGCAGAGGTGATTATCACCAGGCCAACGAATTCATCGACAACTGCCTCCGCGTTATCGGCGAGGACAGCCCGCTCTGGCCCGATTATATGGGCCGCAAGGCAAACACGATCATCGCGGCATACCTGAAAACTTCGGACAAGGCCTACTTTGAAGAAGCAATCACCCTGTTCAAGAAAATCCTCGACCGATACCCCAATAGCCATTCCATCCTCAACAACCTCGCGTATCTGCTCGCAGACAACAACCAGGATATCGAAGAGGCCATCCAATATGCCCGACGTGCTCACGAGGCCGTCCCCAACAATGCCAATTACATGGACACCCTCGCCTATGCCCTGATCCGCTCCGAGCAGTACGACGAGGCAAACCAGTACCTCCAGCGGGCGATTCAGGTCTTTGACATCGATGAAAACCAGCAGGCCCCCTGGGATATCTACTACCACCTGGGGATGACACAGGAAGGCATGGGACAGGAAAATCTGGCCGAAGATTCCTATCAGCGGGCACTTGAAGAAGGCGGTAATTCGCTTTCAGAGGTAAACCGCCAGACGCTCAATGAAGCAATCCAGCGGGTCTCAATGTAATCCCACCCGCTTGTTGTAAACCGGCATCAGCCGCCGGCGTGCTGTGGGCAAAGGTACTTTTCCAGGATCACAAAAAAGCGTTGATGATTGATCGGCTTTGCCAGGTAGTCCGTACAACCGGCTTTCATGCATTCGTCCCGATCCCCGGTCATCGCGTTTGCCGTCAACGCAATAATTGGCCTCTCCACCTTTTGGTTTCGAAGCGATTTCGACGCTTGGTATCCGTTCATCACCGGCATCTGCATATCCATCAAAATCAGGTCAAACGAACATTCTTTCACGGCATCCACTGCCTGCTTGCCATCACCAACCACCGTCAATTCACAGCCTGTTTTCTCCACGAGTTTTCGAATCAGCATCTGGTTGGACGGGTTATCCTCCGCGAGAAGAATACGCCCCCGAAGGGTTTCATAATTACGGCTGTCTCCCTGGTTCTTTGCCCTGTCAGATGACATTAATCCGTTCGTATGTGATACACCGTTTTGATAAGGCACAATCAACGTAAACTCACAGCCTTTTCCGGGTTCAGAACGCAGGGTCAAAGTCCCGCCCATCATTTCGGTCAGGTTTTTGGTAATACTCAGCCCCAGCCCGGTTCCGCCGAATTTCCGTGTCGTACTCGAATCCGCCTGTGAGAACGGCTCAAATATCTGGCTTTGCTTTTTAAGATCAATGCCAATCCCGGAATCTTTAACGACAAATCCAATGGCCGGCTGCTTTCCGCACCCAGGCAGCTTATGCTCGCAGCGGACCGTCACCTTCCCTTCCTCGGTAAACTTCACGGCGTTGGATATAAGGTTCATCAGGCACTGTTTGACGCGCGTCGGATCCACGCAGAGCGACTCGGGCAGATCCTCCCCGGCAAAATACTCAAACGAAAGACCTTTCTTTTCCGCCTGCGGCTTCATTATCGTTACCACCGGCTCAATAATATCCGCCAGCGAACAGCAAATTTTTTCCAGTTCAAGATGACCGGCTTCGATCTTCGAAAAGTCAAGAATATCATTAATCAGGTTCAGCAGCGTCTTGGTGCTCGTATTGATAATGTCAACATATTCCGTCTGGTCCCCCGTCAATTCCTCCTGCGCAAGCAGCTCGCCAAACCCCATAATCGCATTGATCGGCGTGCGAATCTCATGGCTCATATTGGCCAGAAATTCACTTTTCGCAACATTCGCCAGCGAGGCCTCCTGTGCAAGCAGATTCGCCTTCTCCACCGACAGTTCCAGTTGACGATTCACCTGTTCCGTCTCAGACCATGCGTCTTCCAGCAGGCCTTTTGCCTCAAGCAGCTCTCCCTCTGTCTGCTTCTGCCGTGAAATATCGGTAAAGGACTCAAGAAGAACGGTTCGCGAAAGAAGCTCAATCTTCTTCACCGATTTGAGTACATCGATCCGCTCGCCCTTCGCATCAATCAATTGCCTCTGGGCACAGTCAATTTCCTGGTTCAGGTCCGTAATCGGGCACTGCCCCTTCTGCGAAGGACAAATGAATTCATGGCAGACTTTCCCGATAATCTCCTCACGGGGAAGCCCGATCATTTGTTCGGTAGTTTTATTTAAATCGAGAATCGTGTGCGTTTCCGGATCAACAACCAGGATTCCCTGCAGGATCGCATCAAAAATTGTATTGAGCCTTTGTTCATTCTTCCGCCTGTCGCGCTCCGCGTTCTTTCGGTCCGTAATATCCAGCATGATCCCAATCAAGCCGGTGTGTCCATCTTCAGACTCAAACGCGGCTTTATAAAAAATCACATCCTTCAAGCTGCCGTCGCCATGGAGAACCTGGGATTCATACGTTTGCGACTTGTTCGCTTCGATCAAATCCAAATCCGCCTGGTGATAAATCCTGGCAAGTTCACCGGGGGCAACATCAAACACCGTGTGTCCGACAATCTGATCATAATCCTTGCCAAGGTAATCGCAAAAGGCATGGTTACACCCCGTATACACTCCCCGGTTGTTTTTATAAAAAATCGGTATGGGAATCGTATCGATCAGCAACTGGAGAAACTGATTCTGAGATTCCATCCGCAAGAGGGCTTCTTTCTGCTCAGTAACATCAATCGCATATTCGATAATATAAACGATTTCCTGTTTTTCATCGAAAATCGGGTTGGCATGAACTTCCACATATTTTCGATTTCCCGCACGGTCATAATGGATGTGTTCAACCGAACAAGGCTCCCGGGTCTCAAGCGTAATCCGCAGCGGACAGGGATGCTGGCTTGAATCACAAGGCGTTGAACAATGGTGAGTCAATTGATGACAGGTAATTCCCGGCTCTAAGGTCTTTCCTTCCAGCACAGCCGAATTCGCCATACGGACTTCATAGGTTTCCGTGTCAATAATCAGGATCGGATGACAAACCGAATCCAGGATATTCACAAGAAACTGTGACGAATCACCATTGATTATTGGGTTGAGTTTGGTAAATATACCGGACATTGAATCGCCGGAAATTGGCCCCTGCGAAAAGCGGCGTTTTATGACACCTAAAAAATTATTCACAATTCCCCCCTTCCTGAACAAAGGGGGACAGGTACAAAAGACATTCCTGGTATTATTTTACTTTTTCCCAATTTCATATCCTGTTTCATATACACTTGCGTGGTTTCCTCATTCATATCGACTCGTTTTCAATGACGATACTGTTAATTGAGTGCTCACAGAAACACCCGCCAACACCTAAGCACACAAGCTCTTTATTTACAATAAGTTAAGACACACATAGCCCTCAAAAACACCTTAAATACTTTGATTCGTCCCGAAAAAAACCACGTAACGTCTGATAACACCTCAATGCCCTGATTTGGACAGGCAATGGATACAATAGAATCAATACTGGACCTACAAAAATAGAAACTAAACTGTTGAATTCCGAAAGCTTATTCGTTATCATATTTGAGATAGTATTGTTTTTTAAAGGTTGGGGCCATATGAAAGTACTCTTGGTTGATGACCACGAAATCATGCGGGAAGGCCTCTGTGCTCTTCTTCGAAAAAAAGCGGACGTAGAAATCGTCGGACAGGCCTCTGAAGGACGAACCGCCGTGAACCTGGTTCGTGAACTCTGCCCCGACCTGGTGATTATGGATATCGGAATGCCGAATTTAAACGGTATTGACGCCACACGCCAGATGCTCAGCTATAACCGCAATCTCAAGGTGATCGCCCTTTCCACCCATTCCGAAATGTCCATTGTCGCCAAAGCTATCAAGGCCGGAGCCGTAGGATACATGCTCAAAGATTCTGCCTTTGAAGAACTGATACAGGGAATCGAGGCCGTAGCCAGCGGAAAAACATACCTATGTACAAAAATCGCCGAGGTGGTTTTTAATGATTATGTAAACATCCTTTCCAATCCTAAGTGGGCCGGCGGCAGCATCCTCACCAGTCGCGAACGTGAAGTGCTTCAACTGGTCGCGGAAGGCAAAACCACCAAGGAAATCGCATCCACCCTGCATGTCAGTGTTAAAACCGTCGATTCACACCGCGAACACATCATGAATAAACTTGACATTCATAACATCGCGGAACTGACCAAATACGCAATTCGTGAAGGGCTTACATACGTCTAAGTGACAGTTATGTAACATTTTCGTCACTGGGATTCACCCAAAAACACGGGGGTACACTGACAGCAAATAGCATATTGCTCACCAGTATAGCATTTTACTACTCAAGAAATCTCCATTTAAACGCCGATAAGAATATAATATCATAACATACAGACAGGGGTTGCTCTTTCACCATTTATGAGTCATGAAAAAAGCAACACTTTGGAATGAACTCAAAAAAAAATGAAAGTTGCTGTAAGAGTGCCATTTTTTTCTCGCTTCTAAGAATAAACAGGTGTATAGTATTCGAGAAATTAGTGGACTCTTATACTTCCATTTTTGTAATTTTTAAAATTGAATAATGGGAATGATGGACCAGACTCAAATAAATGTTTTGCTGGTAGAGGATGATTCAGCCTGTCGTACTTTAATTGAACGCGCCTTGCATGACTACAGCCAGGGCGTGCAATATCACGTGGAATTTGCCGAAGACCTTGCCGGAGCCAAACGGCAGCTCGGATGCAAACAATTCGATAATATCATTCTCGATCTAAGCCTTCCAGACAGCCGCGGCATTGAAACCCTTGCCAGCATACGGGGAATCAGCCGTGATATTTCAATCGTGGTCGTTACCGCGGATGAAAATCCCCAAACCGGTGTTCAGGCCATACAAAAAGGCGCGGATTACTTCCTCGTCAAGGGAGATTTCCTGAAAGAAATCCTCGCACAGTCCATCCTCTTCGCGGTCGAACGCAAACGCCTGAGCGATTCGATTGACTTGGGCAGTCTACTTGAACAAAGCGCAAAAGTATCGGAAGAGGAACTTGACGAGAGCACCCTCCGTAAAAAATACCAGGAGTCAGCTGTACAATGTGAACAGCTCAAGCATTCTTACAAGAAGATGCGCGAAGAGTTTTTGACGATCTTCGACAGCGTCCCTGCCTCAATCTGGTACCGGGACCGGAAAGGCAAAATCCTCAAGGTAAATCGCTGCGCCGCGGATTCCGTAGGAATGGATGTCCGCGACCTCGTAGGCAAATGCTATTATGAACTCTTTCCGGATGACCAAAACGGCTCGCGCGAGCGGGACCTGCAGGTCATCGAAACCGGCGAGAGTGTCATCGGCCAATTTCGAAGCTTCCGCCTCAAATCCGGGGAAGAACGTATAATGCTCGTTGACCGAATCCCCTATCGTAATAAAAAGGATCAAGTCGTCGGCGTCATCGTTTTTGCCAAGGACATTACCGATCTCAAACGAGCGGAAGAAAATCTCCAAAAAGCAAAAAATGAGATCGAGGTAATCAATCTTCAGTTGCAGGATTCCGCGGAAAGGGCAAACATGCTCGCAGGCGAAGCCCTGGCCGCGAATGCCGCCAAGAGCGATTTTCTGGCCAATATGAGCCACGAGATCCGCACCCCGATGAACTCGATCATTGGCTTCTGTGACCTGCTCAACCAGGAAGAAACGCTTAGCGAAGAACAGCAGAGCTTCGTAGAAATGATCGGCCGTTCCGCCGAGCACCTTCTTTCCTTAATCAATGACATTCTTGATTTCTCAAAGATCGAAGCCGGAAGGCTCTCCGTTGAAACCCTTGATGTGGATATACGTGAATTGCTCAAAGATGTCAGCGGCTTCATGGCCAAACAGGCCGAGCAGAAAGGCATTGAATTCCGCTTTGATGTCGATCCGGACGTGCCGGAAATGATCCGCAGCGACCCCACCCGAATGCGGCAGTGTATCATGAACCTGATCAACAACGCGGTCAAATTCACCCAAAAAGGTTATGTCAGCCTGCATGCGGGAATTGAACAGGTGGACCGCAAGGCGACACTTCGCGTCGATGTCAAAGATTCCGGGATCGGGATCCCTGAAGACAAACTCGACCTGATTTTTGATTCCTTCAGCCAGGCCGATACCAGTACAAGCCGCAATTTCGGCGGGACCGGACTGGGACTGGCCATTACCAAAAACTGATGAATTTAATGGGCGGAGGCATCACTGTCGAAAGTATCCAGGGCAGGGGAAGTCTCTTTAGCCTGTTCTTCCCTTACGACAGTGCCACGGAAAAAGTAAATGAAAAAAGCGCAGCCCTTCACAAAAAACAGCATCGGGTATACCGGTTCAGCGGAAACGTCCTGGTCGGAGATGAAGACCGAAACAGTTCGCTGATTTTAAATACCCTTTTGACCAAGGCCGGCCTCTCGGTCACGGTATCCAACTCTTTTGATCAGTTAATTGAAACCCTCAAGACGCAAAAGTTTGACGTCATCCTTTTCAATACCGAACTGACCGCTAAACATCCGGCGGCCCGCTGTGAACAAATCGCCCACCTCGCTCAACTCAGCAATGATGCCGTCTTGCTTGCCGTTACAAGTTCCGTAGAACAATCCCTGCGTGAAAATTGTGAGCAGGCCGGATGTTCACAGGTCATTGTAAAACCGTTCGGCAAAAAGATACTCTATGAAATACTCCAGCAATACCTGACACCGGATGATCCCGATACCTCGGATGAACAAACATGCCTTTCTGATGAAGCGACATCTCCCGTCTCGCGGTATGGCGATATCCCGGAATTGTCCCGGGTCATCGAAGAAATTGCAGAGCGTCTGCCCATATTGATGGGCGAACTCAATGCCGCCGTGCGTAAAGGAGATGAACAGGCCCTGCTTACCCTTTCTCAGAGCCTCAAAGGGGCCGGCGACCAGGGGGGATTTTCCCAGCTCGAATCACACGCCGCACAGTTGGAACGAATGGCCAAATCAAAAGCCTTCGACGATGCGAATGACCTGATGAAGGAGATCGAAAAAATCTGCCATCAGATCGTCTCCAGCATCAAATAATCGCCGGTTTGAGATACAAATTATCGATTTCAACCGGTTTCAAATTTGCTCCGGCTCTGGACAAAACCACATATCTGATGTATACTTCCGCCTGGTCGTAAATTCTAAGTAACGAAACCCACCTGGATTGTAATACTGTGCTCGAACTGGGTAATATAAAATTAAATGTCCCGTTTTTCCAGGCCGCCCTCAGCGGCTATTCCGACAAACCCATGCGCTGCCTGGCCCGCGAATTCGGCGCGCCGCTGGCGTTTACCGGTGTCATGCTTGACAAAATTGCCCTGCACGCAAAGGCGATACGCAAGCTCAAGTTCGGCTGTGAAAATGAACCCCACCCCGTCGGCGCCCAGATCATGGGCAAAACCCCCGAGATCATGGCAGGAGCCGCAAAACAGTTCCTCGCTATCGGTTACGACCTGATCGACCTGAATTTCGCCTGCCCGGCCCCAAAAGTCCTCCGCCGGGGCCGCGGAGGCAGTCTCATGAAAGACCCCGCCCGCGCAATTGAGATCATGAAAACCGTCCGCGACGAGGTCTCCTGCCCATTGCTGATTAAAGTCCGCAAAGGGTATGACTCAAGCCAAGCGTCCCGCGAAGACTTCTGGAACCTGCTCGAAGGCGCAAAATCCGTCGGGGTCGACGCCGTATGCCTCCACGGAAGAACCGTCACATCACGATACCGCGGCAAAGCCGACTGGAACATCATCGCCCAGGTCAAACAACGATACCCGGACATGACCCTCATCGGCAGCGGCGATATCTTTGATGCCGCCGAATGTATACAAAAATTCCGCCAGAGCAACGCCGACGGATTTCTCGTCGCCCGCGGAGCAATAGGCAACCCCTGGCTCTACAGTGATATTCTCGCAGAGTTAAATGGCAATAATCCCCCAGCCGCCCCCACATTATCCCAGCAGCATGACCTCATGCGCCGCCACTTCGAGATGATCCTTGAGTACAAACCCGAACAAAAAGCGATCCCCTACTTCCGAAAATTCCTCAGCGGCTACTGCAAACGTCACCCCAAACGCAAGGAAACCATGCTCAGCCTCATGGCCGCCAAAACAAAGGGCCAGCTCTTCGAGACCCTTGATCAACACTACTCGGTCTAAAGCTTCCTTACCTTCGCGAGAATCTCCTGTGCGGCATCCACCCGGGCCTGCGTAACGGAACCCAGCTTCTTAAGAAATGCATTCTCCTCCGCAGTCCCACGAACCGCGGCAAAATCCCTGCGAACCACATCCGGGTCATCGCTCAAGCCAAACGAAATCATCCCCGACTCCTCGAATTCACGCAGCCCGTCATTACGCCGCATCTCGTAAAGAGCCCGGACAGATTCAATATATTGCTCCAGCACCCCGGCAATCTCCTCCGCGGTAAAGTCCGCCGGCGTCTTGCCGTATCGCTTTTCCAGTGCTCCGCTGACCCACGTCCATTCATACTCCCGGTAATGCCGATACAATTTCCGGAACTGATCCTCCACCACATGAACCGAATCCACCGGCTCATTTTCCACAAAATCGATAATCTTCTCCAAAGCCTCCCCCGGCACAAGCAATCCGGACAAATCCAGCCACGTTCCCCTGCCGATTTCCGTCTTCGTCTTCAACACCTCACGGACCTGGCCAATCTCTCCAAATCCGGCCCCGGAAAGCCTCGCCGCCAAAACCGATCCCAGATACACATCCAGCCCCAGCTGATACAAAGAAATCCCGGTCTCAAGATTGTACCTCGCAATCAGAACATTTCCATAAGACAGGAATTTATCATCCGGCTCCGCTTTTGCCTGCAATTGAGAAAGCACCTCAATCCCCCGCAGCAGCTTGCCCCCCGTATACGGCGAAAGCACATCAAAAACCACCTGGTCAAGCACATCCGCACTCTTCCGCTGGTCCCGCGAAGGCCACTTCAACTCATCCCGGCATGTCCCAGCATTCCGCAGAGTCACCCCCGGAATGCACCTGCCCTGCCCATCCTTCTCCACCACATACGAAAAAGGCAGATCCCCCGTATCCGGATTCCCGTAAATCCTCCCCAGCACAACCGAAAACGCACCGATCCGCGCCGGCCAGCTCACATACCCATCCGAAGCCGTTTTCGCCCCCCGCTCAAAAACCCCCTGGTGCACCGGCCCCAGCTTGTACATATGATTCGACTGATTCGTCCCCGACCCCGCATTGAAAAAGCTGTACCCTCCCGCCAGCAGCAGCGTCGATTTATGATGCGACACGCAAAACGGCCCCGCAAAAACACTGCACGCCTCGCCCTGCTGCACATCCGTATTCGCAAAAAACAGCGAATCCACCCCGCAAAATCCCTTGCTCACATTCACCGTCTGCCCCACAAAGCACCGCTCCAATTGAGCTCCATCGGTCACCGTCGCCCCCGCACAGACAATCGAATCGCGAACAATGCTCCCCGGACCAATCCGCGCCGGATCCTCCGGGCAGCTATTGATTGACACATTCTCCAGCCGCACCGCCGAATCCACAACCGCCCCTGCACCAATCTTCGCGTTGACAATCGTCCCGCAGTTGATCACCTTCGCCCCCGCACTAACCCTGCCGATCTCCCCGGCCACCGTACTCGTATACTTGCGGATCAGGTCGCGAAGTTTCTCGACCATCAGCGGCCGATGCCGACCAAACGCCAGCAGATG
>CAYVUI010000060.1:0-28463 GCA_964454745.1 uncultured Pirellulales bacterium
CCGCCTGAGAAACTCAGTAAAATAGAAATTAGGGCTTATTCAGCAAGCCCTAATTCATTTGGGAAAGGGTTGCAGGTAAAAAGAAATTAGATATCAGATCAGCCAGACTGTATTTGCAAGAATCGTAAGGATGAGGATATTGGGCAGGCTGCCCAGACAGGTTGTCCACAGGAATGTTGAGAATCTGACTTTTGTGAACCCGGCAATAAGATTGAGTATGCAAAAAGGGGCAACCGCAATGATCCGAATCAATAACAGGTACCAAACTCCGTATGTTTCCATATTTGTATTGAATGTTTCAAGTCTCTCTTCGAAACGTTCCTGGATCCATAAGCCGGCAAAATAACGGCTGAACAAGAACGTAACCGATGCGCTGCAGCCGGTCGCAGTGACGGCATAGAGACTCGCTTCGAGAACCCCATACAGCAGGCCTCCTGCCAGGGTCATCACAAACGCAAGCGGAAAGATCAGGTTCAGCAATGTGAAAGTGAGAATATAAATCAGCACAGACGCAATGTAGTGGGTATTTACAAAATCACGCATATTCGATATGTTTTCTTTGATCCGATCCATATTGAAGTATTGCTGATAGTCACTATAAAATACGACAGCAGCTCCTGTAAAGACGACACAAACAAATACCAGTAATTTGATATGATTTCCTTTGAATATTTGACGGTTCTTTTTGCTCTTTGTCATCTTTTACTCTCATATGTCATATCACTGTTTGATATCAAACTCCGCAACCAGCGGCAAGTGATCTGAAGCCGTGGCGGCCAGATCAGTTCGCAGGGTTTTACAATTGCGCAACTTAAACGCTTCACTAAAAAAGATATGGTCAATTTGCGTGAAAGGATATTTACAGGGCCAGGTTCGCAAGGGCTTGTTTTTTCCCTGGTTTTGCTGGACAGGCCGGAATTGGGCAGCCAGCCTGGCATAACAGGATGCGCGAGGTGAAAGATTTAAATCTCCACAAACAATAATATGTTTATGCTCCGAATATGAAGCTAGACTCTGCTCAATGAGGTAATTAACCTGCATTTGCTTTTCCGGGGTTGTCAATCCAAAATGTGTATTTAGAATATTTACACGGATTTGATTTATCAACAGTTCGATTTTGATGAGCCCGCGCGTTTCCAGCCACGACATGCCGTAAGGTTTTGGCAGTGTATATGTATGAACTTTTTGGATGGGCAGGCGACTTAGGATACCGTTGCCGTACTGTTCAGATTGAGTTTTCATGACCGGGTGAAAATGATATTCCATGTTCAGGTACTGGGCAATCAGGGCGATTTGATTTTGTCGAAGGCTTCGGTTTTTCTCGTGATCCAGTTCCTGAAGGGCGACAATATCGGGCTGAGCCTGATGAATGACCCTGGCGATACGATTGGGAGAGAATCTGCCGTCGAGCCCTCGACAGGAATGTACATTGTATGTCATGATACGAATACGGTTGTGGTTTTGCGGCGGATTGATTTTACATGCGTTGTTTTGTTTTCGATAATTCATTACGGCATGATGAATATCGATTGGGCGGAGATATCCATTTGAACTGTCGATTTCAACTCCGGAAGGCAGCAGGGCAAAAGCATTGGTTTCCTGGAGACCCGGACCGCCGTGTGAACCATTTTCCATCGGGAAAGTAATATACTTTTGATCCGGGGACCAGCCGAGAATCACAATATCTCCGGCATATTGATGATGGCAAAGAGCTGCCAGGTCCCGGGAAATTTCCTTTCGATAGGGATAGGAGGCTGGAAATAATTTCTCTCCGTCATCGGGAAGGATAAACTGATGCGACCGGTGGAAGGCAATCGCTTTGCCCGATGCGTGGCGAACCAGTGTTACCGGGATAATGTTTTTTTCGGCCAGACACCGGGCGTATTGATTTTTTTCTTTCAGGCGGTTCATGTCAGGAAGATATACATGCCCAACCGGTCCGGCGGCTGAAACAACGGGCTTTTCGACCCTTTTGTCGTGCTTCTTTCTTTTTCGGTGTCCGGGGTATACATTGTCTCTTCTGTCAGAAGTGCCCGAGTTGGCAAGCTCCATGTGATCTTCAATTTCTTTTTGGATCGCCTCTTGTATCTTTCGGCCGTATGCCTGCTGATAATCGGTGGCTTCTTCCTGGCCATGGTCGGAATATACCCACAGGTCATAATCGCGTACTGGGGAATGTTGGGCGGCACGATATATTCTCTTGATGGCGTCGTCGATCCCCCGCAATGTCCAGTGGGCAAAGCGGGATGAGGGCCCCCTTCGATGGCTCTGTTCGTCGTAACCGAGGAAATTAATATGAATCACGGGAAAGTTTCTTTCGATATCAATTTTGGCTCCGATGACGGCAAGTTCACGAAGAAAGATGCAGGTTCCGACGCGTGAAGGAATGAATTGCAGTTCTTTTATGAGGTTCTGCCCTTTTATGACGCCCTGAAAAGCATCGATCAGGGATAAGGCAAATTCAGCAATCATCAATCCAGCAAACCGAATACACGCAGGGATATTGAAAAGGATCAGCAGCAAAAAACCCAGTGGATATCTGTGGCGAAACAGGCGTTCAGGAGACAGACCGGACACACAAAAGTGCGTTTCCTCAGCCGAGCCGGAATAAATGTCACAGTAGGCACTTCCTCCTTCAAGAATACCCGGGCCGGATTGTGACAATTCCTTTTCAATCTTATCGGCTTCCATCGGATCAAGCATAACACTGTTTCGCTTTCGGTCGGGATCGTAGAAATGAAACGCAGGAACTCCCTGGCGAACTCCATAGAATAGTTCACCCTGAACTGCGGGAGTCGTTGACGGAATCCCGGGATAATGATGATGAAGCGTGTAATGCTGCCTGTCGAGGAGCGATTGAAGGAAAGGCATGCGATTGTGATGAAAAGCGGATTCAAGTTGTTTTTTTGCGAGCCCATCAATTTGAATCAGAAGCAGCCCCGGGCGGTCTTCCGTCATCGGTTTTACATCCAGGCCCGTCATACGAACGTAAAAACGGGAACGAGCGAAAAATCGTCTAATTGAGTAAAATAGTTTTCCGATTTTCGCCAGCATAATTTTATTTTCCCGCCAGAGCCTGGTCAAAAGCGTGCATTGCATTTTTGAACATTGAGACTTCCGTCTTTGCCTGTTCAAGAGCCATGATCCAGAGATTGCCTTCATCCTGTTGCGTTTCCTCATATTCTTCGACGGCATTTTCATACACGGCAAGCATTTTTTTTGCACAGTTTTTTATAGAAAAGTTTTGAGCGGTCTGACGGGCGTTTTCCTGCATGGTCTTTCGGTCTCCTGGGGCGAGCTCTTTGATACGAACCAACGCATTGTTCACTTCCTGTATTTCTTCCTTTTCGACCAGGTAACCATTTTGGCCGTCACGAATCACATCAGTGGTTCCAGTGGCCTTCAGGGAAACGACTGGTGTCGAAGAAGCCATCGCTTCCGTGAGCACCATTCCCTGGGTTTCAGATTTCGAAGTAAAAACAAAAACATCCAGGCTGTGATAGGCACTGACCAGTTCGTCTCCGGTCAGGCTGCCCGTGAAAACAACCCGCTTTTGCATCCCTTTGTTGCGGAACAGTGATTCCAGCTCCTGTTTCGTTGGCCCGTCTCCCGTGAATAGAAACCAACTGTCGTGATTTTCCTCCAGAAACTGAAGGGCGGCTTTCGCCATAAACAGCAGATTCTTTTCCTGCGTAATTCTTCCGATGTATCCTGCCAGAAAGGTCTGGTCAGGAATGGCGTGTTTTTTTCGGAAGTCCAGGGAGGGCTTCCTGTGAAAACGTTCAAAATCAACACCGGTCGGGATAACTGCAATTGGGGTTTTCACTTCTCGTGTACGCAGTATATCCCGGATAGAATTACTGGGGGCTATGACCAAGTCACATAAATTTTCATATCCGCTTGATAGGGAAACGATAAAATTTTTCATGTTCAGCGACTTGACCGGGGTGTAATGCGTGTACAATTCATAACGGGTATGGTGTGTAAATATTAGCGGCAGGTGGTGTCGTGCAGAGAATCGCTGGGCAGTACTGCCCACAAAAAAGGGATGATGAGAATGAATGATGTCAGGCTCGAAGCCACTGAGTTGGTTTTCAAGGTAGCCCGGAACCGGAAGCCTGAGCGAATAATCAATTCCACTGCAATGCTGAATGGAAGGCAGCCGAATGACATCTTCATCCTGCTCTTCTTTGCCGTCATAATCCGGTGCGACGACGAGGGTGCGGTGTCCCTGCTGGCGATACTGCTCGGTAAAAGCTTTTACCGAATTGGCCACGCCTCCGATGCGGGGAAGATAAGAATTTGTCATCATCAAAATGTTCATCCTCACCCCTTCTTATGCACTGTAATATCGGTTGACTGCGAGGGGAATGTTTTTTCACAAAAGCCCGGAATGGCAACACGTATTTCCGAAGGAGGGGTTCTCCACTGCGATTTCAGCTTGATGTTGGCCATGTGATTCTCAAACAGAAAGGTTGCGTTCACCTGTCCCCATATCGTTGCAGCCGGTCCAATTTCAATCTTTTTTCCGGGCTGTGCCCATTCCGGATGGACGCCGAGTCCGAGCACAAGTTGTCCGGTTCTAAAGTCCTCAAAGACCAGTGAATTCCGTAAAAAGGTAATCCATTCCGCTGCTGCCCAGATGTGCTGTCCGTCTCCCATGCATCCGGCCCGTGTTTGAGGATGAATGGCTTCGGGCCATTGCCCGGTGGCACTGGCCAGGCGGGTCAGTTCATCTTCCAGAAGAATAAAACGGTTGTCTCCGGCCTGCATGAATACCTGGGCAAGATGCAGGGTCAGGTAGGCGTTAATCCCGGAGTGTGAAACATTGAGCAGGAAGCCATCATGGAAGCAATGATGGTGATAGAGATAATCTGCCGTCGCCATCAGCCTTTTGTCTGCGGCATCATAAATCTGCACAGGATACCGACAGGCCAGGGAACCAATCGCCGCGGAATCCATTCTGCGATTCGGCGATACCGGGATTGACTGGACATGGAGTCGTTGCTGGGCCTTTGCAACGCTCTTTTCAATTGCAGTATGAAGCCTGTGGGCACCCTGTTCAAATTTCTTTGCCTCTTTCTGTCTCCCATATTTTCTGCAAAGTTCATTTGCAGTCTGCAATCCCGCCAGTGCCCAGTAGTCATCCCAGTAATAGAAATCATTTGGGCCGAAATGCTCGGCACTGAACCCGGCCGGCAGCAATCCGGCATGGTTTTCATGCCCATCCGGGTCCGTACACTTATGCAAAATCCAGCAGGCCGCTTTTTCGACAGCTTGCATCCATTTCTTGTCGGGTCTTTCTCCGGTTAATTTCAGGTACTGCCCGAGGATCCAGATCGACTGTCCATTGGAATCCCATTCTCCCTGTTGTGACTGGAAATAGCCGTTGAGTTTTTGTTTGTGCGGGTACGTATCGAGGATCGTTTTGACACGTTTGGGCAAATTGGCACAAAGAAGGGCGTAGAGGATAAATGCTGCATCTCGAAACCAGAATTTTTTGTATGTGAAGGGGCCTGGATAAACTTCCTGTGAATTGGTATGCATCAGGACAGAACGGATAGCCGTATCGTAGAGGAATTGCTTACGGGCATCCGGCAGTTCAATACGGCAATAATCCGCAAGACTCTGTCTCCATACTTCACGGCCGGGGTCTAATGATGTATATTTTATATCGGGTTTGCGTGAATCCAGGGCAACGGTGACATTAATTTCTCTTTCGCCGTTTAGCGCAAACACTGCGCCACCGGAAGCAAGACCCACATCGCATTCCACTTGATTCTTCTCACAGGTCCGCTTTTCGAGAATCCGATTGATAACGTCACCATGCTGATATTCACTGAAATAGGTTTCTTCCGCCGGCGGATCAAACTCGATTGTATCCATGTCATTGACTCTCCAGCGTTTTGAGTCGGAAGTGTTTTCGATCGTATGAACAAAACTGATGCCTTCCGGATTATAGGGACGCAGAGACACAATAATTTTTTGAGCGTTTTGTTCTTTTGCCTGAATCCGGATTTTACAGAAGGGACGGTTTCTTTCTGCAAGAAGTTTCGTAGTGACTCTGATCGTATCGCCAAAGAACTCGTGGTCGGTCATGACTTCCAGTTTTTCCCGACAGGTGATCGTTTGCTTCGGTGCGGTTTTCTGTCTTGACGGGGCATAGAGTCGATTTTTATCGTCAATCAAAAAAACGTCCAGCGACCAGCCGTCCAGATGGGGAGTAATCAGACCTGCAGGGTCAATTATTGGATAATACGGGCAGTCCGGCTGACCAACTGCGGTCCAGTTCCGATGGGTCAGATTGACGTAAGTCAGCGAAAAAGCCCGCGGGATAAAGGTTGGGTTTTGGGGGTTGAATTGCTGGTTGATCCACCAGGGCCAGATCCAGTCCTGATTTTGCGGTATGGCGCGGCAATTGATCAATCCGCGCGCATGAAAAACCGCACTGTCCCGGATCAGCTCAATCGGGCCGGCGACTTCGCTGGGCTGGGCGAATTTCTGAAAATACGACCAGATCGTGATCGGGTCCAGAAATCCATGCGCCCGGGCCAGTTTACGTATCACAAATTTCCACGGCAGCCAGCTTAGCCGCATAATGCTCTCCCTCTGGGATTTGGATATTATGAAAGAACGCCGTCAGATGAGTCAAAGAATTCCTTTGGCGGCATTGCAATTTTGTACAGCAAGCTTGAGTACTGTAAGGAGCTTTATTTTTCCTTAATCACTACGGTTTTATCCCCTTTCGCTTTTGCTCCTGACAGCAACCCTGCAATCAGCAGAATGACAAAAACGGCCAGGAAGATGAAAAAGAGGATTTTCGCTATGGAAGCGGCTGCCGCGGCAATCCCGGTAAACCCGAAAATTGCGGCAATAACGGCGATGATGAAAAAAATCAAAGCCCATTTTAAAAAGCTCATTGTGGTCTCCTTATGTCTTAATAACAGTATTTCTACGGTTAAGTATAAAAAAAGACATCAAGGAGAGAAAATAGGGAAATCCCTGAAATAAGCCTAATGTTTTCTCCCAGGCTTATTTAGATCGAAGTTAGTCCTTCCTTGAGAGCGTATTTGGTCAGCTCTGCAAGATTATCGATATCGAGCTTTTTCATAATCTTGGAACGATGAGTCTCCACCGTTTTATGGCTGATATGCAGGTCAGAAGCGGCTTGATGTGTTGTTCGTCCTTCAGAGAGCAATTGCAGGACCTGTCTTTCACGATCCGTGAGAAGATTGAAAGCGGAAGGGGATGCATTTTTTTTCTCATGAACAGCGTTATCGATTACCACGTCTGTAATGGCAGGGCTCAGATAGTTCTGGTGATCGTAAACCGTTTCGATCGCGTCCACGACTTCTTCAAATGCGCAGTCTTTCAGCAAATACCCGTCTGCTCCGGCTTTGAGCATCTCAAGTACAAACTTGCGTTCTGAATGCATGGAAAGAGCGATGACACGGATATTTTCGAAGTCCCGTTTGATTACCCTCGTAACTTCAATTCCATTCATGCCCGGGATGCCGATATCCATCAGAACCACATCGGGTTTGAGCTCCCGGACGAGGCTGATCACATCGTTGCCGTTATGTGCGAACCCCGTCACATCAATTTGCCTGCTTTTCGCGAGAAGACTTTTGAGCCCATCAATCACGATCTGATGATCATCCGCAATAATGACTTTGATCATTTCCTGCATATATGCCCCCATCGGTTTGTACGGTATTTTCTCATGAGTTAAAGTATATATTCTAAGTCTTGAAAAGTCGAGGAAATAATTTGGGACCAATATTTTGATGGAACAAATGAAGAATATAACTGGTTATTACATACCTGTTATTCCTTTTTAGGCAAATAATCAGGGCGATCTGGATTTATTATGTATTCATAAAGAGCGGGAATTAAGAATGAGATATGGATAGAATTACAGGTTATGGATTAGATGTTTAGCACGCATATGAATCAGGTTCAGCAGCGATTTTACAAAAAGCGATGCCATAACCAGTATTCCCATTGCCAGAATGATTACGAATATTTTTTGTTCCATAATTGATGCTGTTCCTATTTTCTCTTTCCAAGCATTTTCTTCAGTGTACACAGTCTGTGAGTATTCACGACATCTTTGCTCTCCAGCCAGCCGCGGCGGGCCTGGTACACGCCAAAGCGGATATGATCATACCCGCTGGTATGGTGTGAATCCGTAGAGATTACAATCTTTACCCCTGCCTCTTTGGCGGCCTTGCAGTGAATGTCATTTAGATCCAGTCGCTCGGGGTGTGCGTTGAGCTCGAGGTACACATCCCTTTTGGCCGCTTCCCGGATGATTTTATCCATGTCGATGTCATAGGGTTCGCGCTGGTTAATCATCCGGCCGGTCGGGTGGCCCATGATAGTAAAAAACGGGTTATCCATCGCTTTGAGGACACGCTTGGTCTGCTTCTCCCGCGACAGGTTGAATTTTGAATGCACCGAGCAGACGGCAAGGTCAAGTTCCTTTAGCACCTCGTCGGGCAGGTCCAGGCTGCCATCTTCGAGAATGTCGACCTCGATTCCCTTTAATACGGTGAAGTCCTTGAGTTCCTCGTTGAGTTTGTCGATTTCTTCGAGCTGTTTGCGCAGGCGTTTTTCGTCCAGCCCGTTCGCTACGGTTACATGCTGAGAATGATCGGTCATCGCGATATAATCATACCCTTTTTGCTGCGCCGCTTTGGCCATTTCCTCGATGGAATAATGCCCGTCGGTATAGTTACTGTGACAATGCAGGTCGCCCTTGATATCACCGGGCTCGATCAGATTCGGCAGATTGTTTTTTTTCTTCGCGGCCTCGATTTCGCCGCGGTTTTCCCGCAGTTCCGGCTCCATCCAGTGCAGGCCAATTTTCTCATAAATCTCCTCTTCCGTTTTTCCGGCGATCTTTTTGTCCTTCTTAAATATCCCGTATTCGTTAATCTTGAAATCCTTTGATACGGCGATCTTGCGAATCGCGATATTATGCTCCTTCGAACCGGTGAAATACACAATCGCCGCCCCGTAGCTGCTTTCGCTGACAACCCGCAGGTCCACCTGCAGGCCTGACCGCAGGATTACTGTCGATTTTTTCTGTCCCTTCGAGCGAACCTCTTCAGCCTCGTCATACCCGGCAAACCGATCCATAATGTCCGAATCTTTTTTGCAAGTTGCCAGGATGTCGATATCGCCTACCGTTTCTTTGCGTCTGCGATAACTGCCGGCGATGGTGACATCCTTTACCCCTTTGTCCTTTTCGAGGTAGTCGCAGAACGGCCGGATGATTTCTTCGGCCCGGGCCAGCTTCATCCGGGCTGGACCTCGTTCCTCGTATTTTTGCAGTTCTTCGCCGATCTTCTGTTCTGTTTTCTCTCCGAAGCCTTCCAGTTCACGAATTTTCTGCTCTTTAACGGCCTTGTTCATGTCCTTGAACGACTGGATATCCAGTTCACGGTACAGCCTCGCCACGCGCTTGGCACCGAGATTTGGCAGATTCATCAGTTCGGACAGCTCGGCGGGGACCTCTTTTTTCAGGTCTTCGAGCAACTGGAATCGACCTTTTTGTACTATATCCTCGATCTTGCCGGCCAGGTCTTTGCCAATCCCCGAAAGTTTGGACAAATCTTGTCCGTTTTTGATTTTATTCGCAACGTCTTCCGAGAGATTACCGATCGTCCGCGCGGCATTTCGGTATGCCCGTATCCGGAAGGGGTTTTCACCCTTGATTTCCAGCAAATCCGCGGCCTGGTTGAAAAAATCGGCAATGTCAGAATTATGGATCGGCAATTCTTATTTTCCTGTCAGCATGTGTAATAGTTCTTGTGCATTCGCGGGTGCGAAGCCTTCCTGATCGTTATCGAAATAGCAGAAAACATCAAGTCCTTTCGCCGTCCAGGTGGATATCGCTCCCGCCCAGCCGGACAGGGTTTGCTTGTCATATTTTCCTTCGTAGGCTTTTCCCGGTCCGTGCAGGCGAATGTAAACGAAATCAGCGGTTACCTCTCTGGGCGATACTTCCCCGGAAAGCTCATAAACGCATACCGCGGCATTGAAGTTTTCGAGAACCCGGTACACCTCCCGGCACAGCCAGGAAGGATCGCGAAATTCAAAAGTATATCTGTATTTTTTGTCCAGAAGGCTTAGAAAGCATTCCAGCCTTTCGGTATTGCAGTGAAAATGCGGCGGAAGCTGAAACAGTATGGGCCCGAGGGTTTTACCGAAACGGCTGACACGGTCCAGGAAGGTTTTTACCGGTTCGCGGGGGTCTTTCAGTTTTTTCATATGTGTAATATACCGGCTGGCTTTGACACTGAACAAAAAGTGTTGGTCCGCCTGTGCGGTCCACTGGTCAATCGTCCCTTCTTCGGGAAGCCGGTAAAAGCTGTTGTTGACCTCCACCGTGTTAAAAACCGACTTATAAATACCGAAATATGCCTTTGCAGGACATTTTTCCGGATAAAACGGACCTTTCCAGTGGGGATAATTCCAACCAGATGTGCCGATATGAATTTGATCCATGCCGCAGCTCATTGACAAATACCGAAACGTTAGCTTTTCGTTTCCTCAACTTCGGCTTCCTGTGCCTTTTTCCTGCCGACGAATTCTTCGTCTTTTTGCTTTTCACTTTCCTGGTGTTCCTGATGCTTTTCTACCGCCTCCTGATGAGCTTTTTCGCCCTCGGGGTTGTCCCTGCGTTTTACCAGGTTGCCCAGAATCTCCGCCTTGCCGTAGAGAACAACAGTATCCCCGGGGAATACTTCGGTGTCGCCGTTGGGGCCTCCGATGTAAGTGCCGTCACTGCGCGTGATGCCCAGTACCGTGATTCCTTCTTCTTTGAGATAGCATTCGCGGAGCATTTTTCCTTCGATCCAGTCTCCCTCGTCGATTTTCAGTTCCGTCACGCTGTATTGACCGGAAAGCCGAAGCAGTCCGCCGTAATCATAAACCTCCAGGTCGGTCCATTTTTTCAGGGCTTTTTTGATGATTCGGTTCAGGAACCGGTCCACTTTTTTAGTTTGGGAGAGCAGCCAGAGAATCACCAGGCTGCCCGCCAGGATCAGGAGCCGGACCATTCGGTTTACCCCTCCATCGGAACCAACAAACGAAAGGATCAATGAGATCAGGATGGTCACCAGCCCGGCGCTGCGAAGGATCATCAGCAGAGTGATAATCCGCCTGCGAACGGGATGATTGACCACGCTTTCGGCCTCTTGGGTTGTAAAACCGGTTCCGGTAAATGCGCTTCGTGCCTGAAACCTCGCGGCCTCTTGCGACATCCCTGTATGACTCAGCGCGATTGTGGCGACTCTTGTGATAATCAGTGAAAGGGTTACTGCCACCAAGAGCGTAAATATTCCAACTAAACCTGCCATTGAACATCGCCTGTATCTTGTTATCAGCCTGTTTGCCGTCTCTCGTGGGAATACAGTCTTTGGATCAGGGCATTCGGGAAATTCCTTTCATGGCAGTGATAGAGAACATCTCCGAAGGTAATCATGCCGGAAGGAAGCCCTCTTTCATCCAGAACCAAAAGCCGCTGGATATGATGTTCCTGCATAATGTCGCAAGCCTTTTCAATACTGTGATTATTTTCACAATAAATAATGCTCCCGCTCATGATTTCCTTAACTTTTACCAACGTTGGATTCCAGCTTCGTGAAACCAGTTCCCATACGATATCCCGATAGGTAACCATTCCCTGAATTCTTGAATTGGATATGACAGGCAAACCACTGATTTTATTTTTTTTCATCAAAGAGGCTGCATGAGCCACGGTTTCCTCGGCATCAATGACTTGAAGATTGTCTGTCATCAGATCTTTAACCCGCATAGAAAACCCCATTAAAAAAACACACACATTAATAGAATGACAATTTTTTCCTATACACGTATGGTAGGGGAGATTGAAAACAGGCGGCATCAGGAATTCCCTGAAATTTGTGATAAAAGCTTTTTTTTACGAATTCCGTGAAGAAAAAATATTCATCAGGATTTTAGATTGATTTTGGATAACCTGAAAATCGTATCAATGAGTTCTTCCGAGGCTCCGCCCTTGGTGAGGTAGTCATCCGCACCTGCCGACAGCATTGCCGTAGCCATGGTCATATCATCATGCATGGACAGGCCGATGATTCCCGCATTTGGGAGAATATCACGTATTTTCGACGCAGCTTCAATCCCATTCATTCGCGGCATGCTAACGTCAAGGATTATGATGTCAGGCTTTGTTCTCTCGGAAAGCTCTACGGCCTTGATTCCATCCTCAGCTTCAGCCACAATGATTAGTTCTTCTTTCTCATTGAGAATATTGCGAAGGCCTTCACGCATCATTTCATGATCATCAGCAATAAGAATCCGAATGTTTCCATTTTCCTTGATTTTCAGATCGTGCTCAGCTTTTTGCACAATCTTGAGCTTCTGGTTTACTGGTTTGTAATTGCCGATTGGGATGCCGGTCTCAGGAAGGGCATGTTTGCTGACACATATCGTTGCCGTTGTTCCGTACTCATTTGAAGACTGAATCTTGAATTTCCCTCCGATTGCCTTGAGCCGTTCCTCAATGCCGAAAAGACCGAAACTGTTGGTTTTTTTGCTTTTACGATATTCGTTAAAATCAAATCCATTGCCGTGGTCGATAACCCGAATGACAATGTCATCGTTGTGCATTTCCATTTCGAGAAGTGCTTCTTTGCTCGAGGCATGCTTGACAATATTGAACAGCAGTTCCTTGACAAAACTGAACAGGACAATCTGAAGATCATCTGACGGGATATCCAGGTCTTCTTTGCGGTTGATTTTCAGACGCAAGCCGTATTTTTCATTGAATCGGTCTCCCAGCCATTCAAGGGCGGAAACAAGACCGGCGTCATACAGAATTGGAGGGCTCAAGTCTGACGTTAATGAACGTGAAACCCTGACACTTTCATCAAGCAGGCTAATGATATCATTTATCTCTTTCTGATTCGCCTGATCCGCCGTTTTCATCTGAAAAAGCTGTATTTTATATTTTGCTCCAACAATAAGCTGCTGAAGTTCATCATGCAGGATTCGGGCCAGGCGTCGGCGTTCCCGGTCCTCGACAGTGGCCAATTGTGAAACGAGCATCTGGAGTTGGCTGGCTCGATCTTCTGCCAGTTTTGTACGCTCCTGAAGTTGTTTTTCCAGTTCACAAGTTCGTGAAGAGTACTGCTCTTTTTGTTTCTCAAGCTCGATTTGGGTTTCTTTAATCTCGGTTATGTCCGTCAAGATGCCGGTGACCATTTCAATGTCACCGTTAGGTGCCAATATCGGCCTGCCCTGATCCACTACCCAGCGAATTTCTCCATTTGGGCGGATGATGCGAAACTCACTTTTAAAGGGCTTTTTTTCCTGCAAAACAGACTGTACGAGTTCTCGGTGAGGACTTCGATCGTCCGGATGAATGCTCTTGTAAAGTTCCTGCCCATCCACCTCACGAACAACTGAACCGCGTCCCAGTATCGAGTTGATCCCCTCATCATGGAGACTCTGTCCGGTTTCAGGGCTCCATTGCCAAATCCCGATTTTGGCTGCTTCTAAAGCCAAACGAAGTTTTTCTTTTGATTGTAATGGTTTCTTAGACTGCATAAGGATGTTGATCTCCGGATTCAATGGCTGAATATTAACATCGAAAGGCCAGGAAATCAAGACAAATCATGTTTTTACGTAACTTCCGGCCCTGGGGTTGTGGCCTTTTCACGTTTCATTTTCATGGCAAAGAAATTGTACATCCAGGCAAAAATGAGCCCACAAATTGCACCGTCCAGAAATCCCCATAACAGCCCAATGATGCTGCCGACCGGGGAAATACGGTACATCAGGTACATATCACTTAAGATCGGAACTTCTTCACCTACAGCCCCATCACCAAGCAGAATCATCCACCAGGTAAACAGAAACATCCCCAATGCCCATAGAATCCCTGCCGTTACTGCAAATGCCATTGTGTGCAACTTCATGGTTTTCCTTTCTCTGAAATAACATTTTCCAGTTATTTTACTTGCATCTTGAAGCCATATAAATCAGGGAAACTCTGGTTTTGGGATCTCTTATTCCGCAATATGAGCGGTTCCGGGTCGGAAAATGGTAATCGCATTGTAAGGATTTTCCTGATTGGCAACATCTGTCAATGAATCCGTTTGACAAAAAGAGCATAACATGCACAATTAAAACTATGCAGCAGATACCATACATGAATACTTGATGAAAGGGAAGAAATGTACGGTGCGATCATTCTGGTTCTCATCATCATTACAGCGGGGTTGGTATACCTGGGGATTTCCCAAAAAAAGAAGGCTGGAATTGTCAGCGGGGTTCTTTTGGGATTGTTTACACTGACTCTTTTCTCGATTCTGGATTTTTGGGGTGAATACCTCTGGTTTGATTCTCTTGGTTATACGGACCGGTTCTGGACCGCGATTGGAGCCCGCATTGTTATGGCTCTGATTGGGGCGGCGGTTGGTTTTACCATTCCGTTTGTGCTCAACGTATTTTACCGGGGTAACAAACTAATCAAAATCATTGGATGCCTGCTTGCGGCATGGATCGGAGCCCAGTGGGGCTATATGAACTGGGATACTATTTTGCTCTACCTCAACCAGGCACCGTCTTCAGTCAGCGATCCGATTTTCGGTAAGTCTGTCTCCTTTTATCTGTTTAGTCTTCCCCTGTATCATTCGATACAGAATTTTCTTATGCTGCTGGTGATGCTGAGCCTGATCCTCATGGTATTGTCGAGATTTTTGAGTATTCAACTTGATTACAGCGAAATGAAGATAAACAAAATTGACCTGCAAAAGACCTTCCAGCTTCGGGATTTTCAGAGCCTGTTTCTCAATGTCGGTGCGGTCTTTCTGCTGCTCGCAGCAGGACGCTATCTCCAGCGGTTCATGCTGCTTTATTCTGAGCTGGGTGTGGTACAGGGTGTCGGCTGGACGGATGACCGAGTGGTGATTCCGGCCAATACGCTCCTGGCAGTGCTTACAGCAATTTTTGCCCTGATTCTGTTCTTTACCCCGGCTTCGTGGGTCATCCGTAAAATTTCAGACAGGTTCAATATTCCGACAATTGCAGCTCCTTTTGCCTATATTGGATCGATGGCGGTTGTCACGGCGCTGGTATGGTTCATCGGCCTGGCGGTTTTGCCGGGATTGCTGCAGTGGCTGCGTGTCGAACCCAATGAAATTACCTTTGAACGGCCCTATATTGCGAATAATATCGAATTTACCCGGCAGGGCTTTAAGCTGGACGGGGTCGAGGAAAAACAGTTCCCAGCCAAAGAGGAGCTTACTTCCCAGATGTTCGAGAATAACCGGACCATGATCGAAAATATTCGTCTCTGGGACTGGCGTGCCCTGGATTCGGTGTATAAACAGTTTCAGGAAATTCGGCTCTATTATGAATTTACGGATGTAGACATTGACCGATATACGATTGATGATCGCTATCGCCAAACCATGGTCTCGGCACGGGAAATGCAAATCAACAATTTGCCCTCTCAGAGTCAGACCTTTGTCAATAAAAGATTTAAGTATACTCACGGTTATGGGATGACGATGGCGACGGTTACTGATTTTACTCCTGAGGGATTACCCAACCTGCTGGTCAAGGATATCCCGCCCAAGAGTAAATATGAATCCCTGGCGGTAGAAGTCCCGCAGATTTATTACGGGGAGTTGACTAACGACCATGTCATCGTCAACAGTGAGGAGGCGGAATTTGATTTTCCTGCCGGAGAGGAAAACCAGTACAATCGTTATAAGGGCAAAGGCGGCGTGCTCATCGAAAACCTCTGGCGAAAATTCATTTTCGGCTGGAAATTTGACGGTACCCGGCTGTTTTTGTCGAGTTACCCTACCCCGGAGAGCCGGATTCTTTTTCATCGGAATATTATGGACCGGGTTCGGACACTGGCACCTTTTTTAAAGTTTGATGATGACCCTTACATGGTACTTGCTGAAGGAAAGATTTACTGGATTATCGATGCCTATACGACCTCCCGGAACTACCCGTACAGCGAACAAATCCGATTTGCAGGGTTGTATCGAAGCAGCAGGAGGACCGTGAATGCCAAGGATGCGCCGGGGCAGCTAAATGGCGTTAACTATATCCGCAATTCGGTCAAGGTTGTGGTTGATGCATACGAAGGCACGGTGGATTTTTATATTTTTGATGCCCGTGATGTTCTGATTCAGACATGGAATCAGGTATTTGAGGGTATGTTTCGCCCCGGTGAACAGATGCCTGCATCGCTTCGCAGTCATATACGCTATCCGTCGGATTTCCTGCTGATCCAGGGACTGATGTACGCCAAATATCATATGACCGATCCGACCGTGTTTTATAACCAGGAAGACCTTTGGGTCCGGGCGACAGAAAAGTATTACGACAACGTTCAGCCGGTTCAGCCGTATTACATTATCTGGGAACCCCCGGGGACCGATCATCCCGAGTTTGTGCTGATGATGCCTTTTACACCGAAAAATCGCCAGGTCCTGATTAGTTGGATTGCGGGGATGTGTGACGGTGACAATTACGGGCGTTTTTTGGCGTATAAGTTTCCCAAGGAAAAACGTGTGCTGGGTACCCAACAGATGGAAACCAAGATCGATCAGGACAGCTTCCTCTCCGGGCAGCTCTCACTTTGGGACCAGCGAGGCTCGAATGTCATCCGCGGCAACGTGCTTGTGATTCCGATTGAAGAGACGATTTTTTATGTCGAGCCGATTTATCTCCAGGCAGAAACGGCGGCCTACCCTGAACTGCGGCTCGTAGCGGTTATGCACAATGACAAACTCAGTTATGCTGAAACTTTTGACGAGGCCCTGGAAGGACTGCTTTCTCCCGGTCAGCAGAAAAAGCCGACCCCAGCAATGCCCGTGTCGGATTTTGATATCCAGACCCTGGTTGAACGAGCGAATGCTGCTTTCGAGGAATATCTCAAGGCGACGGGAGAAAAAGATTTCGATCGTGCGTCTAACCAGCTTAGCAGTTTGCAGAAGTATCTCCAGCAGCTTATGGAGTCTTCGAAGCAGACGCCTGAGCCGCAGGAGTGACCGCAAAAAAATAAAGGGCAGTGGGTTCGTTACTTTTTCTGGCAGTTCGGGCAATAGCAGGTTGTTCTGCCGCTTACCTTGATTGTGTCAAAAGAGCAGTTGCATCGGGGGCATTCACCGCCTTTTTCCCGGTGCGGGAGAAGGTAGTTTCGGGGTAAATCTTTTGGCCTTGCCTTTTTTTCGATGGCCTTTTGCAGGACCTTTTGCATTTTGTGAAACAATTCCTTTACCCGGCTGCGGCTGAGTTGATTGGCGGGGATTTCAGGATGTATACCGCTTTGGAACAAGATTTCATCCGAATAGATATTTCCCAGGCCCGCGAGAATCTTTTGATTCATCAGGGCAGATTTGATCTTGCTGCGGCTTGTGCAGAGTGTTTTGTAGAGCTCATCGATAGAAATATCGAGTGCATCGGAACCAAGCTTATGCTGTTCTATGAACGTGGAAGACGAATTGCTGATCTGTAGCCTGCCCAGGATCCTTGGTGCGATATACGCAAGTTGATAGTCATTTTTAAAAAGCCAAATCACTTTTGCGTAATCTGGCGGTGAATCTCCCTTATAATACTTCAGCTTACCGGTCATTCCGAAGTGCAGTACGAGCGACTTGTAATTAAAGTCGACAAAGAGATATTTGCCCCGTCGATGCGTTCCCTCCAGTTTATGCCCCTGGAGTTTGCGGCGAAACGACCGCTTGCTGACCCCGGAAAGAATTCTCGGGTCGGCCACATGTACCTTTATGATTTTTTGATGCAGACTTGTGGCATCGATATATTGTTTAAACACTTCGACATCCGGCAGTTCGGGCATTTTTCTCTCCCGGAATAAAATTCATTCATTGACGGGCATTACGTGCCACAATAACGGTTGAGAGCGACATAATCAAGCAGGCTTTAATATTTAAACCGCTCAGTGCAGTCCCCTGGTAGCCAGTGGACCCAAAAGGCGAGAATGGAAGTCAACAACCATTGTTCATGATGGGATGAATTTGACATCATGTTTCATTCATTCTTAAAAAAGAAAAAGGCCGCCGGGCTTTTGCCCTGACGACCCGTCTCGATTGCAATCCGGCTGTATAATTCACTTGCGTTATTTTTGAGGTCCATATTCGACATCCAGCCGGTTCTTGACGTACACCGCTCCACCTTCATAGGCGTTTTCCCGGGCCGCCAGATACTCATTCCAGGTATCGACCTCCCCGGTAAGCTTTGCGACTCCGTCTTCTACGGTTACCATGACTTCACTTTCATCTACAAAGGGACTCCACCATAGTTCGCTTTCAATATTCTGCTGAATTTCCCAATCCGTTTCTGTCGTTTCGAATTCTGTAGGGTATCCATACCAGGGATAGGTGTACACAGACCAATAGGGGTACATATAGGGATCATAGGTAAGCGGATTATCCCTGTCCTTTACTCGGATATTATTCTTTATGTCAATCACACCCATAATTTGTGACGTAACCTCCTCAGCCTGTCCCTTTTCGTAATAAGTGTCAACTTCTCCGGAGAGGTAAGCCACATGTTCAATAACATTTACATTGATTTCGTATTTTTCGACATAGGGATCATTGAGAAGTGCAGTTTCAATGCGACTTTCCACAGTCGTGTCCGAAGGCAACACCATCTGGTCTGGACGCACGACGATATGGTTGCGTGCCTTCCATACGCCAACGGTATTTTCTGCGCTCATTTCTGCCGCCCGCTTAGCCTTGAGATTATTCACGACACCTCGAAGTGTGACGATACCCGAATCTACGGTGACATCAATATCAAAGCGATTTACACGGCGATCATAAATCAATGCATCTTCAACAGTTCGGTGAATATCCTTGTCATCTTTATCAACAAATTTTTCTTTGCGAAAACGCTCATCTCTTGCCCACTTTTCGACGTCAATATTTTCGCCATTTACCGCTTTAACACCCGTGACCCAGGCGACTGACACGGCACGTGATTTTTCTGCCGCACTGCCAACGGTTCCACTGAGCGTAACGCGGTTGTTCTTAACAGCCACTTCGATTAATCCATCATCGACATATGCATCCCACCGAAGTCTCTGCTGGATTTCCTGCTCCAGTTCATAATCACTCCGATCGGTGTCATACTCGATTTTGATTTTATTATTTATGGATTTTACGCCACGGATCCCCTTCGCTACGTATTCTACTAACTCCCGTTCCTGCCAGGAATCGACTGTTCCACTCAACTGGACAATCCCGTTGGCCGCTTCGACAGATACTTCCATGGACTCGGTTGCCGGGTTCCATATGAGTGCTTCTTTGATGTCACGTTCAAGATGGTTATCATTCCGGGAGGGGGCTTGAACATCAATTCGATTTATTACCGCTCGTACTCCCCGAACGGTTTTTGCCAGATTCACAGCGCGGTCTTTACTCAAAACGTTGTCTACATGACCGGAGAGAGTGACAATTCCATCGATGGTTTGCACATCGATCCAATTGGATTCAACGGCCTGATCTACGATCAATCTGCCGGTAACGGCATCTGAGATGGATCTGTCTGTTAATGTTTCACCCGCAAATGCTAATGGCAAATTCAACATTAGCAACATCACAATCAATATCCCCAGACATTGAGTTTTATTCATGCGTGCCATTGTTCGTCCTTTCATCTAAAACACTGATTTCATTTTTCAATTGTATGTACATACAATTTATTGCTTATCGTTTATTACTATTTATAAGTTTAAGATTTTAGAGAGATGAGATAAATCAGGTAAAATCTGAAAACGCTTCTAACAAATGCTGAGGTATCCTAGTCCATACTCCTATGCTTCCTGGAAGTAAGATGCCAATTTTCTTTCATTTACGAACAAATGGACACGGTTTTGTTAAAAGAACTGGTTATGATGCCCTAAGACATGCCGCGGTGGAGGCCTGGCAACTGACTTGCCTGGACGAGGAAAAATCCAGTCAATATACAGGTCGAAATATTTTGAAACCGTATTTATCTAAGGCCGTTAGTATTATAGCTCACTTGGAAATTTTCAGCATTATTGGTCCAGAAAAGTTTTCGTACACTGAGATATTTCCAAAAATTTCTTGACCTGATACTCTTTTTTGCTAAAAAACAAACATTTGCATAAATGGTTGCAAAGGTGTCCAGCGTCAAGCATAAATCCCTTTACATCTGTGATATGCTGTTGTGCCTGTCTCTTTCAATGCTGTCGAACCAGTTTTCAAGTTCACACTGCATTTTATCGAATCGTCCGGGGTGGCAACCGGCTAGATCTTCCTGCTCATACGGATCCTGTTCAATGTTAAAGAGAGAAGGTTTCTCAGCGGTATCAATCTCCTGGGGCAGTGTTTGGTATTCGACAGGCATCTCGAAAAATTCCCTTTTGAACATTTCCCGGTACCAGTAATTGTCGTCTTCGCTTTTTACGATCGCCCCGTCGGGATAGGGCCAGACGAGTTTCCACTTTCCATCTCTCATCGCTGAGTTGCAATGCACAACAGGCTCATTGCGGTTATGCTGCCAGAAGAGTTTGCGGCTCTCAAAGCATTTTTCACCCTGAAGAATATTCATGACATTGAGCCCATCCAGCGGAAGCGCTCCGGAAGGCGGCATTGAACCGGTTGCGGCGTACAGCGTAGCAAGCCAATCGGTGAAGTGTATCATTTCATCGCAGTTTGCGGCCTGTTTTATCCGTGAGGGCCAACTGATCACGGCGGGAACCCGGATGCCCCCTTCAAGGCAGAAGTTTTTCATCCCCCTGAATGGTCCGTTATACCGGTTATAGTCGCGTCCGCCGCCAAAATCCCCCAGCCAGGGACCGTTATCACTGGTAAAAAGGATGATAGTGTTTTCAAGAAGGTCATGTTTTTCGAGTGTATCGAGCATTCTGCCGATCCCGCTGTCCATCTGTTCGATCATCGCGTATATTGTACTTACGGTATCATTGAAATTGCCGAGAGCTTTGTATTTCTCGACAAGATGTCCGGGGGCCTCCAGCGGGTCATGCGGGGCGTTGTAGGCCAGGTATAAAAAGAAAGGGCCTTGTTTGTGTCGTTCGATGAACCGGACGGCTTCATCGGAAAAAACATCCGTCAGATACTGTCCATTCGAATGCCTTGGTGCACCGTTGTAATCCAGAATCCAATCGTAATAGTTCATCCCTCCGTTTAGAAAGCCTGCAAATTCCCTGAATCCCCGGGCATTGGGATGATATCTTTTATCAAAAAGACCATTGTGCCATTTGCCGATCATACCGGTTGCGTAATCGGCGGCTTTGAAATAATCGGCAATGGTTTTCTCCTGAAGACTGATCCGGTCCAGTCCACGGTTGGATTCCACGCTGATCGCTCCACAGCGATGGTTGTAGCGACCGGTCAGAAATGCCGCCCTTGCCGGCCCGCACAAAGGGGAACCACTGTAATGCTGGGTCAGGGTTACTCCTTTTTGGGCGATTCTTTCAATATGAGGCGTACTCAAATGCTCGTTTCCATAGACACTAAGATCGCCGTAGCCTAGGTCATCGGCCATGATTACGATCACATTGGGCCTGGAAGCGGATTGTGCCATATCAGCCCTGTTTGCCTTCGATAGAAGTATCTACAGGTGGATCCGGCCTTTGCTGGGCAAGGAGTGGGTCGCCATGGTGTTCCATTAAAGCGATCATCTTCTCCCAGAGTTTACCTGCAACCTCCATTACCTGACGATAACTGTATTCAGGCCTGAAATCCATGGGAGCCCAGCGATTTAATTCCCAGGTTAAATAGTCAGGGTCCTGGGCTTTGAGTCGCCAGTGACGCAATCTCCAGGGTGCAAGCAGATTTACCAGTTCGTCAGCATCTGTCTCGAGGTCAAAAAGCTGATACGTATTGTTCTCGGCATACCAGATCAGTTTCCATTTTTCCGTTCGTACAGCTCGCTGGATGTGGATCAGTTTTCCATTGCGAGTACGGGGAATGCAAAACTCACACAGTACGGCGTCCCGGACGGATTGTTTTTTGCCCTGCATGATGGGCAGGAGACTGCAGCCGTCCGTTGCGGAAAGCGGCTTTTCAATCTCGGCCACTTCACAGATTGTAGGATACAAGTCGGTATGATGACTCATCGCCCGGCTGCGGCCGCCCGGCGTAATGCCGGGGCCGGAAAAGATCAGCGGGGAAGCGATGCTGTGATCGTACATATTTTCCTTGCCGAGCAGGCCATGGCTGCCTGCGGCAAGTCCCTGGTCACCGGTAAAGATTATGACAGTATTTTCAAGATTCCCGGTGGTACGAAGCTGACCGAGCAGACGGCCAATGTTGTGATCCAGATGCGATATAATCCCATAATATCGACTGCGGTATTTCTTCATGGCATCGTGTTCACGGGGCCAGTTTTCGAGGAATTCATCACGAATGACCATGGCCCCATTGTCAACAGGGTGCTCGGGCATGTGGTTTCGAAACAGCGGCATCGCTTGAGCCGGGTACATCGTATCAAATGGCGGCGGACTGTGATGAGGATCGTGGGGAGCGAAGTAACCGAGGAAACAAAACCACGGCTTATCGTCAGGCGCATTTTGCAGCTCCTCTAACGCCGCTCCGGTAAACAACTCGGTGCTGTGGCCTTCGACACTTTTCCCCTTTTCCTGAAATTTCAAAAAGTGGCCGTTTTCCTCGATATTATTCAGGTTGTCTTCATTAAAGACTCTTCGGGTGACGGTATAGCCCTTGTCTCTTGGATGACCATCGTTGTGCCATTTTCCGACATGAATCGTATGGTAGCCGTTTTTCTGCATCGTCTGGGGAAGCAGTTCGAGTTCGGATTTGATCGGCATGCCAAACCAGGGAACACGGTTATGAAACGAGTGGCACCCGGTGAGGATTTCAGCCCTTGCGGGTGTGCATATCGGGGTTGTGCAAAACTGCTTTTCAAAGGCAAAGCCATTTTGTACCAGTTTATCCAGATTGGGGGTATGAATGTACGGATTGCCTAATGCGCGTATCGTGTCATGGCGCTGGTCGTCGGTTACGATAAGAAGGATGTTTGGTTTTTTCATTTTTCAGATATCCGGATGTGCTCGAGTTTTTTGTGTATTATACCGAATCAGGAATTTTAAGGAAAGGAATAATTATGACCGTTAAAAGGCCCACAATGGTACTGAGAAGAAAAGTCCATGTATATCCGATTGCAGCCTGGATATAGCCGCTGGCCATCATGGGTATGGAGAATCCGAGATTCATAATACACATGGATATGGCAAGGATGGAGGTTTTATTGTGTCCAGCCAGCGTAGCGGTGATATGCATGTAATAAAAGATGGCGCTGAAGCTTAGTCCGTATCCCAAAGATTCAATACTCGAACCGATTAACATCGCAATATTGAGGTTACTTCCGAATAATTCAATTGCCCCTTCGGGTCTCTGCCAGGCCAGCCAGGCATAAAATAGATTTGGAAGGCTCATAAACAAAGCGAGGGGGATAAAGGTTCTCTTGAGCCCTTTCCACTTGATGATATAGCCACCGAGGATCCCGCCAATATTGGTCCAGGGAGTATCGGTAAGAAGATTGTAAAGAGGCATGGCACTCGCTTCGGAGCCCATTCCGCCCTCCGAAATCGGATCCAAAAGAAACGGATTTCGCATTAAGAGAAACCCCTGGCCAAAGCGGTAGAGCAAAATGATCAGGAGAATAAAAACAATTCTTTCCTGTTTGAAGTACTCGACAAGCACTTCTTTTAGCGGAAAAGACTTGTGCTTGACAGGGACATCCTGGGGGATGACCGGAACGGCAAATTTATTCCAGACACCCGAAAAGAACATCAACAAACCCGCTAAAACATACGCCACAGAAAACCCGACGTAGAAACCGGTTTTGTCGGTCGATGAGACACTGACTGCCCCGTATTTTTCCGCAATTTTCGTTGCTCCCCAGAGGAAGATCATCACCGCGGTTATCGTTCCGAAACGTATCGCGAAGGTTTTGATCCCTATAAATTGTGCCTGAAGCTTGGGATCCAGTGCGCGAATATAGTATCCATCAGCAGCGGTTTCATAGGAGGCGCTGCAAAAAGCCATGAAGAAAAGAATGATCATGGTGGTCCAGAATAAGGGCATAATGTCCATTTGTAAAAATAACATCGCCGCCACGGAAAACATCACTACTGATGCAAGGAAAAGGATCACCAGGGAGAGTCTTCTTTTTGTACTTATGCTGTCAAGCCATGGAGCATATAAAAAGCGAAAAGACATGATGATCCCCACACTCATAATCATGGACACATATTGATTTGAAAGTCCCATGAGTTTGAAGAAGTTGAGGGGGAACTGCTGCATAAAGCCGTTTAAGATACCGAAAGGCAGGTACAGGGTTATTACATACAGCCAAGGTGAATGTTTTTTTTCAATATCCATAAATGATCCTGTAGATTTAGATGCTTTCTGGTTCTGCAACGGCTTCTGCGGTCAATAAGGCCCTGTTATATATCCGGCATTTTTGTATTGTTTCGGATATTTGAAGTTTTGCGGCATTAACGTGCTGAAGCATGGGGTGGAGTCTTCCCCAGCCGAAATCACGAATCAATCCGCCGTCATCGAACAGGCCGTTTATGACCATACTGATCACTCCCGATTTTCCATCGAGAATGACTGATGCTGTATTCATATCACGTTGAGCCGTACACTTCAGGGTAGATTGCCAAAACGAACCGACCCTCCCATCACCAAGCTCGATTTTGAGCTGTTGATCTTCCGTGATCGAAAGAACGAAACCGGGGCCGGATTCATCGCGGTTGTCCAGCAGAATGCCATTCTCGGCTTTGCCTGTCCATACCGTAATTGTGATGCCGTGGTTCAGGTCGGAGGGATCTTTCGTCCATCTTCTGAAAAAGAAGGGAAGTTCAGGGAGATTTACCTTCCGGGATTCCCTGGGATTGTTTTCCCATTCGAAAAGGATATCGGAGGGGAGGGGCAAAGCGGGTATCTCTCTTTGTTTTGTGATCTTTTCGACGAAATCACCGGGTATTTTATGCAGCCTTACAAACAGTTTTTCAGTCTCAGAAATGAGAAGACTTCCGTCCGCGAGTTCGAGCAGGTCCGGATATGACATCCTGCGGTTGATGTCGCCATGGGTGTAAAGCAGGATTTCCGGCTGTGAGAATTCAAGGCGTTTCCCATTGGGAGTATTCACTTCACAAGCGGCTGACACCCAGGCGGGATTGCGGTCATGATAGGTGTGACCGGAATTGTTATGGAACCAGTATAAGTAGCGATGCCCGGAGAGGGTCCAGATAAAATTGGCAGCGCGGGGATTTTTAATTCGGCGGCCGTCAGGATATTTCATATAATCTGACTTTGTCCAGGTATGGCCCCCATCATCGCTATAGCAGCAGGCGGAAAAGCCGCTGATCGTCCGAAAGACGCAAAAGAGGGTTCCATCGCTTAGCACGGCAAAGCTGTGCTCCTCGGATACGGGCTCTTCCCCTTTTGGGGCTCGAATCCCGATATCTCCATCGGGCAGGGTTTCAAATGAAAGTTTCTCAGGGTCGGTTTCTGTTTGCAGGTTGTCACTGCAGACGATCGCTCCTTGCGATTCAGCAAACATCCCCTTGCCGAAGTGTCCTACCTTAATGATCGGGATGAATACTTTATTCTCGTGGCCAAACGGCTTTCCCACGTTCCAGAAATACATAATTTTGCCGTTTGAGGTGTTCTCTCGATCAATTTTAAACTTGCGAACCGGTACAATCCATCTTTTTTGCGACCAGGTTCTGCCGTGATCATCACTGAATTTGAATGTTAGGTATCCGAGTGTATCGACGCGGGTACACCAACCATCCGGATAACGATCCTTGTCCCCGGGGACTTTTCGGATATTATCGGCGTTATACGTGTAAAAGGTGTAAAGTCTCCCGGAAGGCGTTTTGTGAAGTACCGCCCACGAAGCCTCAGGACCATCGGGAGGTTCGATACAAACAGGTTCGCGCCATGTTGCGCCATCATCCTCACTTCGCAGACTGATGATATGCTGGCCGATTTTCCCTTCCTCCAGAGAACCGGTCGTGCAGACCATCACCAGCGATCCATCATCAGCCCGAAGGAAATAAGGCTGGTCAGCGTACCCCTCAGCGGCCAGGGCAAGTTGGCCGTTTTCCAGTAAACGCCAGTCATCGTTTTGTAAGGAAGTTACTTTTGAAGCCGGCACGCTACAATTATTTATCTTTTTTGGGAGATTCATCTTATTCTTTAAAAGGTCGCTTTCTCTTGCCTGGTTGACTCTTCTGTGATGATTTGATATTCTTGAAGTCTTTGAATAAAGTCATCGAGATCATAGGGAGCATCGCTATAGACTTGCGTTTTCCACTCTTCAAAGCTTTCCCTTAGATTTCGGACAATCTCAGGATGCTTTTGGGCCAGGTTCATTGTTTCCGCCGGGTCGGTTTCCAGGTTGTACAGTTCGAGGTCCCTGACCGTGTGTGACTGCAGCAGTTTCCACTTGCCTTTGCGAACGGCCCAGATCCGATTGGCAAAATGCTGCATCCACACCTGGTACGGAGCTTCCCAGAACAGCGTTCTGTCATTGAGATCCATATTCCCCCGAAAAAATGGAACCATGGAGATTCCATCCAGTGTTTTGGCATTATCGGGCAAACTGCACCCCGATACATCGAGCAGGGTTGGGAAAATATCAAACGTAGCCAGGGGCTGGTCGATTGTTCTGCCGGGCTTGATTCTTTCATTCCACTTCATAATTGCCGGGACACGTATGCCGCCTTCATACACGGTTTGTTTGCCCTGATGCTGATTGAAAGGCGGTCTGCCATGACCGGTCTGACCGTTATCGGAAGTGAAAATAATAAGCGTATTGTCCATCTTGCCGTTTTTTTCGAGGGAAGTAAGAATTCTGCCGATTGCCTTGTCAAGAGCTTCAACGACTTCTTTATAAGCCCGGGGAAAATCAGTACGAAAATGCCCTTTCTCGTCCCACGCATTTGCCTCCTTTTTATCTCCCGGGCCCACCAGCGGCCCGTGGGGCGCAGTAAAGGGCAGGTAGAGGAAAAACGGCTTATCGCTTTCTTTCTTCGTAAACTCGATGGCTTCGTCAGCAAGAACGTCCGTGAAGTAATACCCCGGGGCTTTTACCCTTTCTCGGTTCCTCCAGAAATAGGACACACCGTTTTGTTCCATGGAAAAGTTATCCCCGGCATTTCCGCTGGGGCCGACAAAATAGTCGAATCCGTAATCAAGCGGGTGGTATTTCCCTTCCGGCCGATAAAACGGGCCCAGGTGCCATTTACCGATACACGCGGTTCTGTAACCGCAGGATTTGAGGGCTTTGGCGATGGTTAATTCCTCTTCGGCCAGTCCCTGGAAAGGCATCTTGTCATTTGGATAGACTTTTGCATAAGCAGTCCCCGTTTGACCGAGAACGTTCACTACACCAGCCCGGTGCTGATATCGGCCGGTCAGTAATGCAGTGCGGGTTGGCGAACAAACGGGGGCATTGGCATAAAAACTGGTTAACTTAAGTCCCTCCGCGGCCAGAGAGTCAATATTGGGAGTATTTATTATCGGCAGTTTATGCCCAGACTCCATTTCCTGCGGTGAGAGCGGACCCTCCTGATAAAAACAGCGAATATCCCCATAACCTAGATCATCGGCAAGAATTAAAAGGATATTCGGCCTTTCTTTTCGCCCGGAAAATGCATGGACCTGTGACATACATCCCCCCGTAAAGGGGGCAAAAATGATGCCGATCAACTTGATGAATTGTCTTCGATGCAATGAATCTGCCTCCAATGAACAGGCTAAATACTTCTTGCCGACTGAACTCTTTGTTCTTCCTTGACATGGGTAAATTGCGTCAACCGAATACGATGTGAAAGCATTAATTCAACCAGGCGGGCCGTTACGGCTTCATAGCCTGCCATTCCGGCAAGGTTAACCAGTTCAGCAGGGTCGTTTTGTAAATTGAAAAGATACTGCACTCCTCCGGCTTCGGGATCGTATGCTATCTTCCAGTTACCGTTTCGCATCATGTGAACTGTTCCCAGTTCTGCGTGTATCTCACTGTGACCGCTGCCGGGTTCGTCATCAAGCATTCTAAAAATGTTCTTACCCCAGCGTTGTCTTGTGCGAGCCGGTTCGACTCCTGCCGTTGAGAGCATGGTTGGGTATAAGTCAAGATGTGAGACCAGGGCTTTACTTATTCTGTTTCCGCATCTGCGCTGCTGGCCTGTTATGCACGCACCGGACATGATCAGGGGGACTCCCCAGCTTTGCTCGTAACAGAATCTTTTGTCCCATATGCCGAAATCCCCTGCGTTTTCGCCGTGGTCGGAGGTGAATATGAACAGGGTGTTGTCGTATATATTCTTTTCCTTGAGCGCCGAGATAATTTTACCCACATAGTCATCTATGAAGCTGCACTTGTCCATATAG
>CAYVUI010000061.1:0-28154 GCA_964454745.1 uncultured Pirellulales bacterium
GATTACGGCGTGGAGATTCCCGAAGAGCTCGCGCGCCGCGCCCGACAGGCGTATGAGCAGACTTCCTCGATCCTGCGCGAGCGCGCACAAACGCTTGACCAACCGAAGACCGCAACCGGGTCCGACCCGACCGCGGCCGACTCGGCCGCGAACGAACGACTGGTGGGCCGCGCGTGAGCGAATCATCCACGACAGACCGAGACACCGTGCTGATCATCAGCCAGGTCTACGTGCCGGACCCGGCCAGCGTCGGCCAGCACGTGCACGACGCGGCGGCCGAGATGGCTCGACGCGGCTGGCGCGTCGTCGTCTACGCCTCGGCTCGCGGTTACGACGACCCCAGCCGCAAGTACCCCAGACGCGAAGTGCTCGACGGCGTCGAGGTCCGTCGCCTGCCGCTGTCCTCGTTCGGCAAGGGATCCATCAAGGCCCGCCTGCTCGGTCAGTCGATCTTCCTGCTCCAGGTGATGCTCCGCGCGGTGTGGCTGCGTCGGCTCAGCGGGATCCTCGTGAGCACCTCGCCGCCGATGGCGTCGATCGCCGCCGTCTTCATCGCCACCCTCCGACGCGTGCCCGTGACCTTCTGGGCGATGGACATCAACCCGGACCAGCTCATCGCCATGGGCCAGACCACGCCGAACTCGCTGCCGGCCCGTGTGTTCGACTGGTTGAACCGGATGATCCTCCGTCGCGCCCGCGCCGTCGTCGCGCTCGACCGCTTCATGGCCGAGCGCCTCGAACGCAAAGTCCCCGTCGGGTCGCGCATGCACGTCATGCCGCCCTGGCCCCACGACGACCACCTCGAGTCCGTCCCGCACGCGGACAACCCGTTCCGTCACGAGCACGGCCTCGATGGCAAGTTCGTGCTCATGTACAGCGGCAACATCAGCCCCTCGCACCCGGTGACGACGATCCTCGAAGCGGCCAAACGCCTCGCCGACGACCCCTCGCTCGTGTTCCTTTTCATCGGCGGGGGCCTGGGCAAGCGGCGGATCGACGCGTTCATCGAGCGCGAGGGCCTGAGCAACGTCCGGACGCTGCCGTATCAGCCGCTGGACCTCATCCGCTACAGCCTGTCGGCGGCGGACGCGCACCTGGTCGCGGTCGGCGACGCGATGGTCGGTATCGTGCACCCGTGCAAGGTGTACGGGGCCATGGCGGTCGCCCGGCCGATCCTCCTGCTCGGGCCGCGGCAAAGCCACGTCGGCGAGATGCTCGAGCGGTTCGACATCGGCTGGCAGGTGGACCACGACGACGTGGACGGCGCGGTCGACCGCCTGCGGCAGATGCGTCAGACGGAAGAATCCGTGCTCGCGGCGATGGGCCAGCGCGCCCGGTCGGCGGTCGAGGCGCAGTTCAGCATGAAGACGCTGCGCGGTCGGTTCTGCGACGTGCTGGAGCAGACGATGCCCCCGAGCCGGGGGGACGAGGCGGTCAGTGCAGAAACAGTCGCAGGCCGGTCATCGCCATGACCATGCGGTGCTCGTCGGCGGCTGCGATCAGGTCGGCGTCGCGCGCCGAGCCGCCGGCCTGAGCGACATACTTCACGCCGCTGCGCGCCGCTCGGTCCAGATTGTCCCGGAACGGGAAGAACGCGTCGGAGCTGAGCACCAGCCCCTCGAATCGTCTGAGCCAGTCACGCCGCTCGTCGTCCGTGATCGGATCGACCTCACCCTCGACCGCCGCGTCGAGCTGCGCCCGCTCCCGCTCGTCCAGCTCCTGCCAGCGGACGAACATCTCCCGGGCGTTGACCTGCTCGGACCGCGGCAGGTCCGCCTTGCAGCGCAGCGCCAACGCCTTGGGGTGCGTCTTGAGCAGCCAGCGGTCGGCCTTGTCGCAGGCCAGCCGAGTGCAAGCGATCCGCGACTGCTGTCCCGCGCCGATGCCCACCGCCTGGCCGTCGTAGCCGAACGCCACCGAGTTCGACTGCGTGTGCTTGATCGTGATCGTCGTGACGATCAGCGTCTCGAGCACGTCTGGTGAAATAGCCTTCTCGCGGGTTACGACCTTGTCGAACAGCGCGGCGTCGATGACGCAGTCGTTGTAGCTCTGCTCGAGCGTCAGGCCGAACTCGACGCGGCGCTCGACCGCCGGCGGGGCGTAGTCCGGGTCCATGCGGAGGATGACGTAGGCGCCCTTCTTCTTGGCCTTGAGTATCTCGAGCGCGGCGGGGTCGTAGTCCGGCGCGATGATGCCGTCGGAGACCTCGGGCCTGATGATCCGGGCCAGGGACTCATCGACGGGGTCGGAGGCGGCGATGAAGTCGCCGAAGGACGCGGGCCGGTCGCTGCTGCGGGCCTTGGCGTAGGCGGTGGCGAGCGGCGAGAGGTCGCCGGCGGGGACGAGGTGGGCGCGGCGGAACTCGTCGGACAGCGGGCCGGCGACGGCGGCGCCGGCGGGGCTGACGTGCTTGAACGAGGCGGCGGCGGGCTTGCCGGTGGCGGCGCGCAGCTCGCGGACGAGCTGCCAGCCACGCAGCCCGTCGAGGATGTTGATGTAGCTGGGCGCGCCGTGGACGACGGTCAGCGGGCCGTCTGGCCGTTCGCTGGTCAGCCGGGCGACGCGCTGGTTGGGATTGCAGCCGTACTTGAGCGGGATTTCCATGGCGTGAGCTTCCTGTGGGCGTCGCGCGGCCGGGTCGCCGCGCCGACACGCCGCATGCTACACGCTGGGGATGATCCTGCGCAATGGTCAGCGCCGCCCGGCCGCGTCCGCCGCCTTCGGCTCGTCAATCGTCTGCAACCACTGATCGATCCGCTGACGGATCTCGTCGCGCACGCGGCGGAACAACGCCAGCTTCTGCTCCTCATCCCCGGCGGCGCTGGACGGGTCATCGAACGGCCAGAAGAAGCGGTCGCGCACGCCCGGCCAGATCCGTGGGCACGTCTGCGACGCCTTGTCGCACACGACCACCAGGTACGCCACCGGGACCCGCCCGAGATAAGCCGCGATCCCCTCGGCCCGGTGGCTCGAGATGTCGATGCCGACCTCCTGCATCGCCCGGACCGCCAGCGGATTCAGCGTGCCCGGCTCGACGCCTGCGCTGCGCGCCTCGAAGCGATCGCCCGCCAGGTGACGCAGCCAGCCCTCGGCCATCTGGCTCCGCGCGGAGTTGTGCGTGCACACGAACAGCACGATCGGTTTGCGTTCGCTCATGATATCGGTTCCTGTGTGGCTAAATCAGTGGATTCCGGCACGGCGGGCGCGTCGCGGTACAGGCGACGGCCCAAGTACAGCGACACGTGCACGAGCCCGATCAGCACCGGCACCTCGACCAGCGGGCCGACCACCGTCGCGAACGCGACCGGTGAGGCGATGCCGAACACCGCGATCGCCACCGCGATCGCCAGCTCGAAGTTGTTGCCCGACGCGGTGAACGCCAGCGTCGCCGCACGCGGATAGTCTGCGCCCGCCTTCCACGCCATGAAGAAGCTGGCCAGGAACATGACGGCGAAATACGCGCTCAGCGGGATCGCGATCCACACCACGTCCAGCGGCTGCTCGATGATCCGCTCCCCCTGCGTGCTGAACATCACCACGATCGTGAACAGCAAAGCGACGAGGGTGAGCGGCGATATCCTCGGGACGAACACGCGGTCGTACCAATGCGCCCCCTTCAGCGGCAACAGCACGACGCGGCTGAGAATCCCCGCGGCGAACGGGACGCCCAGGTAGATCATGACGCTGGCAAAGACCTCGCCGATCGTCACCTCGACCAGCGAACCCTCCATGCCGAACAGCGGCGGCAAGACAGTGACGAACACCCACGCGTACACGCCGAACGTGAGGACCTGAAACACGCTGTTGAGCGCCACGAGTCCCGCGGCGTACTCGCTGCTGCCGCGTGCGAGCTGGTTCCACACCAGCACCATGGCGATGCAGCGCGCGATGCCGACCAGGATCAGCCCCGTCATGTACAGGCCCCAACGCTCGTCGGGTCCGAACAACGTCGGCGCGATGAACCCGAAAAAACCGATCGCGAGAACGAACATCAGCACCGGGCCGACGATCCAGTTTTGCACGAGCGACAGGGCGAGGATGCGCACGTCGGCGAACACGCGCGGCATCATCTCGTACTTCACCTTCGCCAGCGGCGGGTACATCATCAGGATCAGGCCCGCGGCGATCAGCAGATTGGTGTGCTCGCCGACGGTCAGCGCCGCGTTGAAGCGATCGACGCCCGCCTGAAACAGGTAACCGATCGCCACGCCCAGGATCATCGCGGCGAAGATCCAGACCGTCAGGTATCGGTCGAGCAGGGACATCTTGCGGGCGATATTGCGTTTCATGAGATCTTTTTCCTTCGGTATCGCCGTCGTATGGGTGAGCTTCGAACTATCACGAGCCTGGCCGCGGTCGGTCGCGGAGACAGCACGCCGGCCCGGCGTGCGCAGCGACGTCTACTCCTGAATCATTTGTTTGATCGATTCGGCATCGAGCACCTTGCCGGCGCTCTTGACCTGGCCGTCCACGGCTAGGGCCGGCGTCATCATCACGCCGAGCCTTGTGATCTCCCGGAGGTCCGTGATCTTCTCGATCCGGTGGTCGAGACCGATCGACTCGGCCGCAACCCGGGCGTTCTCAGCCAGCTTCTGGCACTTGGGGCATCCGGTGCCAATGATCTGAATCGTCTTCATGGCGTGACCTGCCTTTGTAGTAGGGAAGTTAGAACAACGCTCCGTATGCCCAGCCGGCCAGCGTGCTCATCGCGATGACCAGCGACACGAACACGAGGGTCTTCTGCGTTCCCATCACCGAGCGGATGACGAGCATGTTGGGCAGGGACAGCGCCGGGCCGGATAGCAGCAGCGCCAACGCCGGGCCTTTGCCCATCCCGCTGCCGATCAGGCCCTGCAGGATCGGCACCTCGGTCAGGGTGGCGAAGTACATGAACGCGCCGACAACCGACGCGAACAGGTTTGCCCAAAGCGAGTTCCCGCCGACCAGCGAAGCCACCCACTCGCTGGGAATCATCCCTTCCTCGCCCGGACGCCCGAGAAGGAAGCCGGCGATCAGCACGCCGATTAGCAGCAGCGGGGTGATCTGCTTGGTGAATTCCCAGGTCTGATCAATCCACGCGATCGCGTCGTCACTGCGGCGGCCGATCGACAGCACGATCGATAGCCCGATCACAGCGACCGCGAACGGAATCATAGCGGCGTAAGGGAGCCCTTGCTCGTAGCCTTGGAGGTGCGAGCCGAATGCAGGCAGGAACCATTCGACGCTCACCGTCCAGCTCACGAGCGTCGCCAAGCCCACGAGGGCCATCTTCCACCAAGCGATGCCCACCGACAACACCAGCGTCACGCCGAAGATCACCGCAAATCCTGAGGTGATCGCCCACTTGTGCGACCAGACGGCGTGCCAGAAACCGGTGTTGTGCTGTGGTTGGCCCCAGTTGGCAAAGACGAGGATACCGACCATCGCCGCGAAGTAGATCAAGGTTTGCCACAACGGGCGGTTATCGCCGTCGGCTGGGAACGCGTTGGCGTTCGCGCCTCTGACGGATTCCTCGCGCCGGTAGACCACGTGCATCAATAGCCCGATGACCACGCTGAACCCGATCGCGCCAATCGCTCGCGCCGCTCCGAGTTCCGGCCCGAGCACCGCGGCGGTCAGCACGATCGCCAGCACGTTGATCGCCGGGCCCGAGTACAGAAACGCCGTCGCCGGTCCCAGCCCCGCCCCCATCCGCCAGATCCCCGCGAACAACGGCAGGACCGTGCACGAACACACCGTCAGGATCGTGCCGCTCACCGCCGCCACGCCGTACGCGATCGGCTTCGGTGCCGTCGGCCCCAGATACTTCATCACGGCGCCCTGGCGGATGAATACCGCGATCGCTCCGGCGATGAAGAACGCGGGAACGAGGCATAGCAGCACATGCTCCTGGGCATACCACCGGGTCAGCGCCAGTGCTTCGCTGATCGATCGATCGAAACGAGACCATCCGACCGGCAACGCGAAGAACAGAACGAACACGGCCAAACCCAGTGCCAGCCGCTTCCACTCCCGGATGACCAACGACGGCGCACGTGTGTCGGCCTGCGCCGACTCCACTGCAAGCTCGGGATGAGTCGTGTTTACCGACATGTCCGGGCCTTCATCATGACCGACCGACCGGCTCGTGATCGGCCTTTCGTGCCGTCACGTCGAGGCTGGTGATGTATTCGCCCAGGCTCGCGCCCGCCGGCAGGTGCTCGACGATCCGGCGGTAGAGCGGGTCCTGCGCGTGCTCGAGCGCGGCGATGAACTTCGGCCGCGGTGTGAGCGTCACGTCATTCAGCCCCGCGCCTCGCACCATCGTCTCGTACTCCCCCAGCGACACCGCGCCGGCCACGCAGCCGACCCACGACTCGATCATCTGCGCCACCGCCTCCGGCAGGGGCCGCAGCAACGCCACGTCCGACACCGACACGCGCCCGCCCGGCCGCAACACCCGCGCCACCTCCGCCCACACCCGCGGCTTGTCCGCGCTGAGGTTGATCACGCAGTTCGAGATCACCACGTCCACGCTCGCGTCCGCCACCGGCAGGGCCTCGATCTCGCCCAGGCGGAACTCGACGTTGTCGAACCCGCTGCGGTTTTGATAGTCCACAAGCAGGCGACGCGCCTTGCCGAGCATCGCCGGCGTCATGTCCACGCCGATCACACGCCCGCCCGGCCCGACCTTCGGCCCGGCGAGGAAGCAGTCGAACCCCGCGCCGCTGCCCAGGTCGAGCACCGTCTCGCCCGGGCGCAGCGCCGCGATCGCCGTCGGGTTCCCGCACGAGAGCCCGAGGTTCGCCCCCTCGGGCAGGGCCGCGAGCTGGTCATCGTCATAACCGATCTGTTGCGCCAGGGCCGTGGCCGATCCCGCGGCTTCGCCGCCGCCTTCCGGCGCGCAGCCGCAGGCGCAACAGCCGCCCTCCGGGCTGCCGCCTTCGGCTTCGTTCTTGTCACGCGCCGGCGTCGCGCCGTCGGCGATGCGTCCGTAGCCCTCGCGGACCTGCTCGCGCAGGCGTTCCGCCTCTTCGATCGACAGTGCGGGCATGGTCAGTCTCCTTGCGGGTTGGGTTTGCGGTGTCTCACGTATCGCGTTCAGTCATAGCAGCGGGTGAGCCGGGCGAGGTCGGTGTCACGGACGCGGCAGCAGCGGTCGGCGTCGCGGGCGATGGCGGGGTCGTCGCCGAGGCTGTGGCGAACCCAGCGCAAGGCCCGGCGGACGATGGGCGGGGCGTCGCGTCCGGGCAGGCGGTAGTAGTGCCAGCGGCCCCGCTTGCTTCGCTCGACGAGGCCGGCGGCGTAGAGCAGGCTCAGGTGCCGGGAGACCGTCGCGGGGGCGAGGCCGAGCAGCTCGACGAGCTGACAGAGGCACAGCTCCCCGCCACCCAGCGCCATCAGGGCGCGGACGCGGGCGGGGTCGCTGAGGGCCTGGGTGACGGCGAGCAGGTCTTTCATGGCGGGCACGGCGGGGGTTTTAAACTTCGATACTTCGTTGAACGTCGAAGTATATCATCGACCGGATCGACGGTCAACCCTTCGAAAGACAGTGAATCACGATCCGGGTGGGCCCTCGGCGAGATGCCTGGCGAGGCGCTCGGCCAGCCGTCGGGCGGCCGAGCCGCGGTGGCTGATGCGGTTCTTTTCCGATGGCGGCAGCTCGGCGGTCGTCACGCCCCGCTCGGGCAGCAGGAACAGCGGGTCGTACCCGAAGCCGTAGGCCCCACGGCCGCGCTCGGGATGGGCGGGGTCGACGCACTCGGCGGGCGTGAGGATGCGGCCCTCGACCGTCCCGCGAACGGTCGTGGCCGGGGGCAGGGCGGGCCCCTGGGGTTCATCGGGCACCGGCTCGAACGCCATGGCGCAGACGAACCGGGCCGTCCGCCGTTCAATCGGGGTCTCGGCCAGCCGTTCGAGCAGCAGGCGGTTGTTCGCCAGATCCACCTCGCGGCGCTCGCCGGTCGCGCCGCTGTAACGGGCCGACCGCACGCCCGGTTCCCCGCCCAGCGCGTCGACCGCCAGCCCGCTGTCGTCGGCGATCGTCGTCAGCCCCGTCGCCTCGGTGTAATACCTCGCCTTGAGCCGCGCGTTGGCCTCGAACGTGTCCCCGTCCTCGTGCGGCTCGGTGATCTCGACGCCCACGTCGTCCAGCCCGATCAGCGCCACGCCCGGGACACGCAGCACCGCCCGGATCTCATCCAGCTTGTGCGGGTTCGACGTCGCGATCAGCCAGCGCATGACCGCAGCAGGATCGTGACCGGCGGCGTCGCGTCAAGTCGCCTCGGTTACATCGACCACGATCCGGTTGCCGTGCACCTCGACGACACGCACCGGGCGGTCGGCCTCGATCCAGTTGCCGACGCTGACCACGTCCACCACGTGCCCGTCGAACTCGGCCTGGCCCGCCGGTCGCAGCCGGTTCAACGCCCGGCCCGTCTGCCCCACTTGAACCTCACCGGCCCCGACCGCCTGGTCGCCGCTGACGTGCGTCCCGGGCACGCCCAGCCGCGCCGCCTCCTGCTCGCTGACGACCGTGTCGTCGGTCAGCACCAGCCGATTCAACACCGGCACGCGACCGAAGTGCCGCGTCACGAAGTAGACGCCGACCGTCCCCGCCGTCAGACCCAATATGATCGAAACCGTCGAACGCAGCACCTGGCCCCACAGCTCCGGCGGCGGCAGGCCCAGCGGCCCGCTGCCCGAGCCCGACGGCACCACGCTGAACGCCAACCCCAGCAGCATCAGCAGCAGACCCAGTGTCCCCACCAGACCGAACGACGGGATCAGCACCAGCTCCACCACCAGCAGCATCGCCCCGATCAGGAACACGATCAGGTGCCAGACCTCCGCCAGCCCGATCACGTACGGCGCCCCGAGCAGCAGCGCCGCCGCCACCACCGCCAGCAGCCCCGGCACCCCCAGCCCCGGCGCCTGCAGCTCCACGTACGCCCCGATGATCAGCACCGCCACCAGGATCGCACGCATCCACCACGACGTCAGCACCGCCGCGGCGCCGTACGACCACGTCTCGGCGACGTAGCTGACGCTGGCGGCGTTGAGGAACTGCTGCAGATCGTTCGTGTCCGCGACGATCGCCTTGGCCAGGCCGATGTCGTGCGCGATCGTCTGATCCAGCGTCAGCGGCGCGTTGCCGTCCCACAGCCGACCCATCGGCAGGACCTCGCCGCTGGGCAGCTTCTCGACCGGCCGCCACGCGCCGCGGTCGCCGTCGGTCGCCACGGTCAGCGACGGCTGGGCGACGCGGGCAAACGATTCCTCGCTGACGGCCTGGTCGAGGTCGAGCCGATCCGCGTCGTCCAGCGACTCGCCGCGCACCATCACGGCGTAGTCGACCTGGTTGACCAGCCGGCGCTCGCCGGTCTGCGCGTGCTCGACGACGTACACCTCGACGCCGACGGTGCACATCGCGTGGAAGAGGGCGTAGTCGTAGCCGTTGCGTCGCGCCGAATCGCGGAACTCGGTCAGCAGCGGGATCAGGGCCTTGCCGCGTTCGGTCGGGCCCATGTTGGAGTTGAGGATGTTGATCGGTGCGCAGTCGCCGGTCGCCGAGGCAGGGGCCATGACGATCTGATCGCAGGCGGCGGCGAGCAGGATCCCGGCCGAGTACGCCTGATCGTTGATCCAGGCGACGGTGTCGACGGGGATCGACTTGATGTACTTGCTGATGTCGAGCGCGGCGTCGAGCAGGCCGCCGGGTGTGTCGAACTCGATGACGATCACGCTGGCGCCGGCCTGGAGGGCGCGGTCGACGCGTCGTTCGAGGCTTTCGCGGGTGAAGCCGTAGATCGGGCCGCGCACGGGCACGACCGCGACGGTGGCGCCCGAGGCTCGGGCGACGCCGGGCGAGGCCATCGGGCGGCGCTCGGCGTCGGGGGGCGTGGTCTGGGCCTCGGACGCCGGATCGGCGTCGGGATCGGCGTCGGGATCGGGGTCGGCGCCGGGGTCGTCCGCGGACGGCGGGTCGGGTGTCTCCGAGACGGCCTCGGTCGGCCGTTGGGCGACCTCTTCCCGCGCCGACGCCGAGTCGGGCGGCGGCGGCTGCGTGGCTTGGCCGGCCAACAGGCCCACCACGGCCGCCAGCATCAGCCACAGGCCGATTCGCGGTCGACGGGTTTGGGGGACGCATCGGGCCATGGGCGTTCGAGTCAACATCGGATTATAGACGCGGGTTGACCACCTACCCGCCCCGCCTGTGGACTCCACCGGACCGCGCCCGGTCGGGCGACGGGGATTTGGCGGGCCCGGGCCCGGCCGATACACTGTAGGGCTCGCTGCTGGAAGGCGGGCGCGATGGCGCCGAGGTGGGACACGGCCGCACGCGACAGGCATCGAAAAACCACGAAAGGCAGGATTTATGGCGATTCGGATCAAGGCACGCGGCGGGGAGTCGGCCGAGCAGATGATGCGTCGGTTCAAGAAGCTGTGCGAGAAGGAGGGGCTGACCAAGGACATCAAGAAGCGGGCGTACTTCGAGAAGCCCAGCGAGCGTCGCCAGCGGGCGTTGCGCAAGTCGCTGAAGCGTCGGCAGCAGCAGGCCCAGGGCCCGGTGGTGCCGACCAAGAGCAAGCGTCGGGGCGGGGCCCGTTCGGGCGGCGGGGGCGGTGGGGGTCGGTCGTCGCGGTGATCCTTCGCGCTGGCCGATGCAGGGGGTTGCGGTCCGGTCGCGGGCATCACAGCAAGCCCCACAGGGGACTTGGTGACCGGTGGTTGCGGGGTGGGTCGATTTCGGGGCCCGGGTCATAAGTTGGACGAATGGGCGGGTACTGGCCGATCAGCGTCGCACGGCTTGCGACGCTCGGGCTTGTACTTATCATTCGCGTTCCCAATACTGGTCGGTTCACGACAGGGGCCGCCGAGCACCGCGAGGTCGCGAAGTCGCGGCGAAGACGCGGGGTTCGGAGGTGCGAGCCGGTTTGGGCTTTGGGGTGTGGTGCTGCCATGTGGCATCGGTCGACGGGGACGGGTCTGGGCTCGGAGCCGGGGCCGGGCCGTCCGCACGGTGACCGAATGACGACAGAACTTGAAGATTAAGGAGCCTGCTGGATGTCACTGTTCACGTTGCCTGGGTTGTGGAGCTCGTTGTCCGGGGTGGGGCTGCCGGTGGGGATGCTGGCGCAGACGGGCGGGGGTCTGCCGGGCGCGTACTATCTGGCGCCGCTGGGGGCGTTGCTGGCGCTGGTGATGGCGTTCGTGTTCTACCGGACGGTGATCGCGTGCAGCGAGGGCGACGAGGACATGATCCGCATCGCCCAGGCGGTACGTGAGGGGGCGTACGCGTACCTGAACCGCCAGCGGAACGTGGTGATTCTGGTGTTCCTGGGGCTGCTGGCGGTGCTGCTGGTGCTGGCGTACGGGCTGGGGCTGCAGGCGAGGCTGACGCCGCTGGGCGTGGCGGTGGCGGGCACGCTCTCGGGCCTGTGCGGTTTCTTCGGGATGAAGACGGCGACGAACGCGTCGGCCCGGACGGCGCACGCGGCCAAGCAGAGCCTCAACGACGGCCTGCGCGTGGCGTTTCGAGCGGGGGCGGTGATGGGCCTGTGCGTGACCGGCTTTGCGCTGCTGGACGTGAGCGTGTGGTTCTTCGTGCTCAGCCGGGTGTTCGACCTCAGCGAGGTCAGCGGGCTGGTGCAGTTGACGACGATCACGCTGAGCTTCGCGATGGGCGCGTCACTGCAGGCGTTGTTCGCGCGTGTGGGCGGGGGCATCTACACCAAGGCGGCCGACGTCGGGGCGGACCTGGTCGGCAAGGTCGAGGCGGGGATCCCCGAGGACGACGCGCGGAACCCGGCGACGATCGCAGACAACGTCGGCGACAACGTCGGCGACGTCGCGGGCATGGGCGCGGACCTGTACGAGAGCTACTGCGGGTCGATCCTCGCCACGGCCGCCCTGGGCGCGGGCATCCCGATGACCGCAAGCTACTTCGGCCTCAAGGCCGTGCTGGCGCCGATGATCGTCGCGGGCGTGGGCATCATCATCAGCATCATCGGCTGCCTCCTGGTGCGCTGCGAGGAGAAGGCGGACATGAAGACACTGATGAGCGCGCTGACGCGGCCGCTCTGGCTGAGCACCGCCGGTATCGGCATCCTGGTGCTGATCATGGCCGGTCTGCAACTCATCACCCTCGGTATCGCCCTGGCGGTCATCGCGGGGCTCGTGGCCGGCTGCATCATTGGTCTCTTGACAGAATACTACACCTCCGACGAGTACGCCCCGACCAAGGGCATCGTCGAGCAGGCCAAGATGGGCCCGGCGACGACCATCATCGACGGCATCGCCGTGGGCATGTTCTCCACCGGCTGGCCGGTGGTCACCATCGTCTGCGGCATCATCGCCGCCTTCACCTTCGCCGGCGGCTTCGTCAACTTCGGCATGGGCCTCTACGGCGTGGGCTTCGCCGCGGTCGGGATGCTCGCGACGCTGGGCTTCTCGCTGGCCACCGACGCCTACGGCCCCATCGCCGACAACGCCGGCGGCAACGCCGAGATGGCGGAACTCGGACCCGAAGTGCGCAAGAAGACCGACTCGCTGGACATGCTCGGCAACACCACCGCCGCCATCGGCAAGGGCTTCGCCATCGGCTCCGCGGCGCTGACGGCCATGGCGCTCCTGGCGGCGTACCTCGAGGAGGTGCGCATCTGGATCGACAAGCTCGGCGACAAGCAGGACGGGCTCTACAAGGTTGGCAATTGGACCTTCATCACCGAGAAATCGCAGGAAGCGCTGGTCGGTGCCGAAAGCCATGTCGAGATCGCCAAGGCCTCGATGATGCACTTCGCCGACGCGTACAACCTGACGGTCTTCAACCCGCAACTCCTGTGTGGCGTCTTTATCGGCGCGATGATGGCGTTCGTCTTCTGTGCCATGACCATGAAGGCCGTCGGCCGCGCCGCGGGTGCGATGGTCGAGGAGGTCCGGCGCCAGTTCCGCGAGATCGCCGGCATCATGGAGAAGACCGCCAAGCCCGACTACGCCCGCTGCGTCGAGATCAGTACCAAGGGCGCCCAGCGCGAGATGATCGTTCCGAGCCTGCTGGCGATCATCGTCCCGGTGGTCGTGGGGCTGATCTTCGGCGTCGCCGGGGTTATCGGCCTCCTGGTGGGCGGTTTGACCACCGGTTTCACCCTCGCGTGCATGCTCAACAACGTTGGCGGCGCGTGGGACAACGCCCAGAAACATATCGAGAAGCAGGAGAAGACCTACGCCGAGGGCGATACGGAGAAGACCAACCCGCTGACCGGCAAGGGCAGCGACGCGCACAAGGCCGGCGTCGTCGGCGATACGGTGGGCGACCCGTTCAAGGACACCTCGGGGCCGTCGCTGAACATCCTGATCAAGCTGATGACCATGGTCAGCGTCGTTTTCTCGGGCGTGGTGGTGGCCTGGGGCGACTGGATCGGCAAGCTCGTGGCGATGTTTACCGGTCAGTAACGCCGGAACAATCGCCAAAACGAGAGGCGATACTACGGGCCGGAGCGCAAGCTCCGGCCCGTTTTTTTCTCTCGGCGCCCCGGCCTATTCCCCGGCTTCGAGGAACGCACGCGGGAAGCGGGCCACGACGACGGTATCGAAGTACCCCTTCTCCCCCGCCTCGTAGAGGCAGAAGAGCGTGCCGTCGGGCAGTGCGCAGAGGTCGGAATACCCCGCCGGGCCTTCGTGGATGCACCGCCCCGCCGACCAGCTCGTGCCGTGGTCGCGGCTGAAGCGCACCGTCATGCTCCGGCGCAGCGAGGCGGTATAGCTCAAGTCGCCGTCGCGCTCGCGCCGGTGGGCGGGATTGGAGAAGGCCAGGAACCTCCGGCCCTCCTCGGTCCAGGCGATCAGCCCCGCATGGCAGAACGGATCCGGCAGGTTCGCATCGCGCACGGTCTGGCCGAACGCCTCGCCACGGGAGCCGCGCGCGTCTTCGCGGCGTGCCGCCACGATTGCGAAAGGTTTTCGTACCATGGGCGGCGGAGGCGCTTTCGCCTGCGGTCATGCGTCTCGGCTGTGGGCGGGTCAGCCTCGGGCCATCAGCTTGGCGAACGCTTTTTCGCCCAAAGGCGGAGTGAACATATCGGCACCCTCGGGGAGATTGGGCGCGGGGTCGGGCGTGACGCGACATCGCAAATCCGGCAGCTCGCCACAGAAGACAACCACGCTCCACACGCCGCACAAGACAGCCGCCAATACCATCCGCATGCCCCATCCTCCCTTTTGTCGGTTCTCGGATTCCTTGACGCGGAAAAGCCAACTCGCCCTGCAAACGCGATTACGCCCGGGAAGAATCCATTCCAGTCGTCGTATAATATCTCCGTTGCGCGCATCGCAAGAATATCGCATTCTCTCTGCTTGGGAGAGGATTTCCCACCAACACCCTGGGGGGATCCTTACTCCTCCCTCACCCCCGACAGCTTCTCCAACCAACGCCACGCCGCGCGATCACAGGCGAAGGAGATGTCATGGCCGGTATTGGGCATCGGCACGAAGACGCTTCGCGGCACTTTCTGGTGCAGCGCCATCACCGTCGAAGGAGGCGATACCCCGTCGACGAGGCCGGCGGAGAAGAACATCGGGCACGCAATCGTCATCGCGTGGTTCTGTGCATCGATGTAACGCTCACTCAACGCCTTCTGATTGAGCTTTCCCAACACGTCAAGGTCGATGCCATCGGCGCCGTCCCCTTTGGCGCGATTGACCGCGCGCACCCAGTAATGGTAGGGTCTATCGGCCATGTAGGTGATCGTCGCAACTCCGCCCTTGATCCGCCGGTCCTGCGCACAGACGACGGTGGTGAGGTAACCGCCTTGGCTGCCGCCCTCGGCAAAGATCAATTCCGGGTCCACTTCCGGCTGTGCAAGGAGGGCGTTTACGCCCTGTAACGCGTGAAGAGCGATCTGGTAATACAGAAGACCCTGGGCCTTGCTCGGATCCTCCTTCGGCAACGGGGAATACTTTTCGTTGGGCCAGTCGTTCGGTTCGCCGTGAACATGCAGGTCCAGCGCCGCGTAACCGTGCCGCGCAGCCTCCAGCGGAATCGGCCGCCAACGGTTGCCGGCGCCCGGAAGGATAAGCAATCCCGGGAACGGCCCTTGGCCGGGAGGCTTGGCGTACCAGCAGTAGATCGTCGCGCCGACGCTTTTGAAAGCGACCTTGAATACCTCCACGGTCTGGTACTTTTCGCCCTCTGGGTCCGGATGCTCCGGAAGCGATGCGCGTTCAATATTGTACTTGCCGATGACATCGCCCGCGAAGGTCTTGTAGGGCTCGCGCGTCAATTCCAGATCGATTGCTTCCACTGCCGCGCTCGCGTTTCGCCAGAAGGCATCGAAGTCCTCGGGCTTGAGCACAAGCTGTTTCTGGTCCCGCGCTTGCCACCCGAAAGCGGTCTTGCCCACGAGAGTTTCTCGATCGGTCAGCTTCACCTCGACATGCAGATCGTAAAACCCCGGCAGCAGGCCCGCGGCTTCCAGGCGGATGGGGAAGCGGTTGTTGACATCGACCTCCACGACTCCTTCGCGCAATGGTTTCTTGATCAGGTTGCGGCAAACTTTCCACGTCAGTTTCAGCGCCCGCGGCAGCGGATGGCAATCGATAGCGATGGTGCCGTCCTCGGTAAAGAGGAAGTCCGGCTGCCCAGGCGCAGCGAAGATCATCTCTGTCGAACGCGCGCCGCCCATCGGCGGATCGTACGGCTGACCGGTGTAGGACGCGGCGGCCCGGAGCGGCGCGTGCATCAAGAAGACGATAACGACGACTGTGAGGATGCGCCTCATTTCGTCTCCTTCTCTCCGCGCACGAGCGGCGGCTGCGGATCGTGGGGATCGAACCATTGCTCCCACGTCGGTGATAGGCAGCCAGGCACTCCCTGCAGGCCGACGGTCAGGTAGATGCCGACGTAACGATTGTCGCCCCCCCCCGCCGTGATCATGCGCGTGGCAGAGCCGACGTCGGTACGCAGATGCCAGATCTTGCCGTCGAGACCGGGCGGGACGCTGATCGTCGCTTCACCTTCGCTGGCGTAGATCAACGCCAGCGTGCGGTCCGGCGCATTCACCTCCAAGTGCATTACATCGGTATCGTGCGCGGCATTTGCGCGCACCTCGAATTGCTTCGTGCCCTTCGGGACGCAGAAGTACCAGTTGCGCACGGTACCGACCTCAAAAGTCCATTCCGCCCAGTCGTCCTTGGCATGTCCGAGATACACCAGCGGCGTCGCCGGATAGGTGAAAGCCCACCAACGCTCCGCGCCGACGACGTCAATCTTGAAGAGCCCCTTGCCCTCGAGCCCCGGAAGCGGCGCCGGCGGCTTGCCGTGTCCGTGATAATGAGGTACCGGAACCGTGGTCGCTGTCACTGCCCCCCGATCTTGTTTCGCCACGCCAACCTGCGCCTTCGGCGGGTTTTTGAATCTGCCGCGCGGCAGGTAGTCTCCGATCATGAAGCGGAGCTCGCGCCCCTCGGGATTCCATAGCGAAAACGCGGCGTCACCGCGAATCTCGATGCCGTCGGGATCTCCGAGACTCGGGCAAGGCGACCAGTGCTGCAGATGCGGCCAGCGCTCGGGATTCTTCGGCTCGTAGGCCGCCTGGACGTAGGGCGTCTCGTCGTAAAGCGGAACGTCCGGCAGCTTCCCGGTCGTCGCGTTGAACCATTCCTCGGGACTACGCGCGATAAACGGCGGCACACCGTCGAGAGCGAAATTGATATTGCTGTGGTGGTGCGAATCCCCGAGTCGCACCTCGATGGCCCAGAAACGCCCCGCAGCGCCGGGTTCCACTTCGACGGTGCGCACCATCTCCTGGCGGTAGGGCTCCGGCTTGCCGCTCTTCGGCGGCTGGCCGAAAAGCGTCTGCACGCGTTGCCCGCGCGGGGAATATATCGAAAAGCCCCAGTCCTCGCGCTGACTCATGTACCGGTCACAGCGTTGCGCCCGCACCGTGAACGTGTTTGTCTCCGGCGGAACCCAGAACCACCATTTTCGCGGCACCGAGGCCTGAAAGACCGCGCGACGTTTCTCGATCGCGTTCTTCTTGTCCGCCGGATCGCTCGCGGGCTCGCCCGTCCAAAGGACGCTGTGATCCAGATCGCTCTCCATCCAGGCGGTGGCGCCGCCGAACCTGCCGTCCTTTCTCGCCCCCAACTCGACGGTGTAAACGCCCTTGCCGGCAGCGGGAATATCCAGCGCGAGCCTGTTCCCCGCGACGGGAAATTCCTTCCAGATCAATTCTTTATCGCCGGGACCCGTGACGCGGATCCATGCCGCCTTCTTGTTCCATTTTTCCACCGGCCAGAGCATGAAATGAAAGGTCACGTTGAACGCGCGGCCTTCGGGATTCAAGAGATGCCGCTTAGGATAATACGAGGAGAAATGTCCCCAGTCGCCGAGGACCGTCTGTGCTCGCGCCGGCGCGACGTAGAGCAGCAGCGCGACGATCATCAGCAATAGCGGTTGTCGTCTCATTTCTCGTTTCCTTTCCCGGTTCCCGGCTTCAGGTCGGTCGCCGGATTCACGATCAGAAAGCGGGGGTGAAACGGATACTTGTCGCGCATGGCATAGGGCCTTTCCGTATCGAGCCCTTCGATGGTGAAGACGAAGGCGACCATATACAACCGTCCGCCGTCTCCGACATCGAGGCTGTGCACCTCGTTGACGCGGCGACCGCCCGCGGTGATGATCGGGCCGTGATGGTTCCACTTCTTCGTGTCGAGATTGTAGCTGACCAGATGCGTAACGCCGCCCCAAGCGGTGTTCGGGGTGTACCAAACCGTCCGATTGTGAATAGACAACACGCACGCGGCCGGACGGAGGTCGTAGCGCACCGGCAATCCCGGCGGTCGGAGCCGGCGCAACACCTCCACCCGCCCGGAGCCCGCGCCCGCTTTCTCCGGGGGGGCGAACCGACAGAGCGCTTCGTCGAAGCTGCGTACGAAGTAGAAGCACCTGTCTTTCTCGTTCCAGGCCGTCAAATGCATGGAACTCGCCTTCCAGTCCCGTAGCGCCTTTTTGTCTTTCGTGTCCAGATTCTCCGGATCCGGCATCTCCGGACGGAAGACGCGGATTTTCTCCGTCTTCGGATCATATTCCCAGAAGCTGCACTTCGGTGGCCGCCCGCCGTAGACTCGGCCATCGGGGGTGATCATCAGCGACAACCCGCGCGGCCATTGCGCGTCCGCTCCCTCCCACGGAAAGCCAAGGTCCTTTTCCTCGTTGGTGCGCGGGTTGAAGCGGAGCAAACGCCCCTTGTGATTGGTCAACCCGTAGAGCAGTTTGTTGCTCTTGTCGTAACCGACGGTAATCAATCCGTCGTCGCTTATGGACTTGCCCAAACTGCGAACTCTCCCCGTCGTCTTGTCGATGGCGAGCCAGTAGCCGCCCTTGTACGGGAGGTCCTGATAGCTGTGCCCGTCGCAGGTGCCGCAGAAGATCGTATCGCCGTCCTCGAACATCTGCGAGTGGATCTTGTCCTGCGGCGCACTCGTCACCGGCATCTCGCCGCAGGCGTGCCCCAGGTCGGCGAGGTGCTCGATCCGGTCTGCGTCGGCGACATAGCGGAAGACCTGCGCGTGCTGGCGTTTGGCGTGGCTGCTGATACTGAAATAGACATTGCCGTCACCCGCGGCGATGATCCCCTCCCACTGCCCGTCGAGAAACGGCCAGTCGTAGAAGATGAAGCCGCGGGCGAAGACGTACGGCAATTCGCGCTCTCTTTCGGTGAAGATCGGCTTGTAGGCTTGCGGCCGCCACGGCAGATCCTTGTCGCCCGCCCGCAGCAAAGGCTTCAACCCCGACAACACGGCAAAACAACAGAGAATAAAACGGATTTTGTGCATGGAAGGCTCCTCGCCTCTTGACGTATGCAGGACGGATTAATTCGCATCTTCGCACTCCTGCCGCGTGCTGTCAAGTAGAGGAGTGTTCAACAAGGGCTCGAGGGAATCGTTTTGGAATTGAGATGCGTGCGTTATAAAACATGGCCTTATATCGGCTCGCCAAACGTGAGTCATATGGAGAAGTCATATGCCGTGGATCATCAGTGAAGCAATCGCGCTTGTGGCCCTCGGCTTGTTTCCGCTGATCTGCGCCTATCTCGATCAGGACTGGTTCTGTGAATGGCGTATCACGCGGCGAAGCGTGGATTTATGGAGGGCGGTCCCTGACGCGTCTGTTTATTGGCGGAGCCTATCGTGGTTATCCTGCTCTTCGGCGCGATCAACTTCTTCACCCGCTTGTTCGCAGAATCGAATTGAGCGCTGCCTTGTCTGAATTTGCACCATGTTACTCACATGCCCCGACCATATTGCGCAAAAAAGAACGCTATGGATTTTCGGCAACCTGCCCGTGGACGCGGAAGCCCCCGCCCTCAAAACCCCACCACGTCCATGGCGTTCTCTAGCGTCGCTTCCCTGGTCTCGACGCGGATCTGGTGCGGATTCTCTGTGATGACGATCCGCTCGCACTTGGCCTTGATCGGCAGCTTGATGCGGTAGGGCTTGCAGCGAGAAAGAGCCTCGACGGCCTTGACCGCGCCCCGGTAGATCGCCTCGCGCGTCCGCGCGAAGGGATAGAGCTCCGCCGCCTCGCGGTGGATCCCTTTCTTCGTCGCCACGGTAACGACGTCTTTTCCGAGGAACCGGCGGGTCTCGCGGTTGGACGCGGTGTCGCCGATCTGCATGATCACCGGGATGCCGAGGCTGCCGGCCTTCAGCGCGACCTGTCCGATCTCGCCCGTCTCCTTGCCGTTGTACCAGTAGCGCCGTTCGTCCGCGGAGGACTGGGTGTGGTAAAGCGTGCCGTCGGGGGTGCCGTGCATGGCGTGGAAGCCCAGGAGGACCGCACCGTTGATCGACTCGCTCAGCCCGTAACCGTGGCCGCGGTTGCGGCCGGTGACGTAGACGGCACCCTTCTCCATCAGGTGCGGGATGAAATTGTTGCCGCCGCCGTGGCTGTCGAGGACGACGATCCGGCCGGCACCGCCGTCTTCGAGTCCGCGGACCAGCGCGGCGATATCGCCCATCATGTACTCGCACGCCTCGCGGTACAGCGTCGAGTTGCGGTCGCGGGTCTGGCCGAAATGCCACACCCCCGAGACGCCTTCGAGGTCGGTGTTGACCCAGATATTCGGTTTCTTCTTCGTCTTCGCCATGGATAGCTCCTGCGTGCCGAGAGGATCGTGCGCCATCACCGACGCGACGGGGTTCCCCGTGCCGGGATGCCGACCTTATCCTATTCCGCTGCCCGCCGAAGCGCAAGGCCGGCGTGCTTCGCGGCAAGCGAAGGCTTGACAAGGGAGCCGCTCCCTCATATGTACGCCAGTATCGTTCTCCGCGGAATCCGTCTCGCGGTCGGCAGACCGACGGCGGTCCTGCCGGACCCCGACGTCCACCGATTGATAAAGGATCGATCATGCTCACCGTGCCGACCAACGAGGGGAAACGCGCGGTCCACGAAGCCAACAAGGCGAAGGACCCGTTGCGCGTAACCCTGAACTGGGGCGTGAATCCGCGCATCATCTTGCTGGATCCGGCGCTCAACCCCGAGGGGATCACTTACGAGCAGATGCTCCACGACGCGGCGGTGGTGCCGGTGATTCTCTCGCGGTTTCAGGAATATGTCCCCATGACCCTGGGCCAGACCAGCGACAAGATCGCCGAGCTTCCCGAGCGCTGGTCGTTCTTCGTCGAGAACCAGAACATCTACGACGCGGCCTACTTCGGCGCGGAGGTGCTGTTCAAGCCGGGGCAGGTGCCGTGCAGCGAGCCCTTCATGACCATCGACGACGTGGACGACTTCCTCGCGCGCGACTTCTCCCAGCCGCTGGAGAACCCGTGGATCCGGAATCGCCTCGCCTTCTGGAAGGAGATCGAGAAGGCGGCGAAAGAATTCTCCTATCTCGGACGCAGGGGCGACATAGTGCCGTTCAACTGCTTCTTCGACGGACCGGTAACGGTGGCGACGAACCTCTTCGGCGAGGATATCTTCCTGTTGCTGGGCGAGGATCCCGAGAAGGCCGGGCGCCTCTTCGAACACATCACCCGCGCCTGCATCGTGCGCAACCGTGCTCTGGCCGACCTCGCCGGCGGGTGGAAGAAATCCTTCTGGGGCGACCTCGCCGACGACTCGATCCAGCTCATCGGCACGGCCATGTACGAGGAGTACGTTCTGCCGGTGCACGAGCTCTGGTACAGCGAGATGTCCGATACCACGCCCGCGAGCCGAAAACGGAACATCCACCTCTGCGGCGACGCTACCCGCCACTTCCCGCTCATCGCCGAGAAACTCGGCGTGGTCGGCTTCGACACGGGCTTTCCGGTGGACCATGGCGCGCTGCGCAAAGCCCTCGGCCCCGACATCCACATCAGTGGCGGGCCGCATGTGGGCCTGCTCCGCGACGGCACGCCCGGAGCCTGCTACGAGGAGACACGGCGGATTCTACAGTCGGGCGTGATGGAGGGGAAACGTTTCGGCTTGCGCGAGGGGAATAACCTGCCGCCGTGCGTGCCGCAGGAAAACCTTGCCGCCGTCTACGAGGCCTGCCTGGAATACGGCTGGTACCGGCAACCTGAACCGAAATAGGAAAGGGCCACCCCGAAACCGGCGCTGTCACCTCTTGGCAGACGATTTTCCATAAGAAAGGATCGGGCCGCTCGGGCCCATCTCTTTGGCCACCTGCTGCAGCTTGGTCATGGCTTCGCTCGCGTGTGGCCCCAGGACCGAGCGCAGGTTGTCCGGTGTCGGGTCCAACCCTTCACTGCGGCAGAGCCAGCAGGCGAGCTTGAGACGAAGGGTGTTCAACTTGCCCTGGTCGGAAGAGGTAGCGTTGGGCAGGCCTTGCAGCTTGCGGATCGACTCGACGTAGTGCTGTACGTACGGTGGCATTACGCCGCTCATACCACTATCCCCCGAGCCGTTCTCGCCGTTGGCATGGCATAATTTACCATACTTCCCGCGCAACGCTAGTCAATTTTGTTCGGGCGGGATCGAACCCGGCGGATTCAGCGGCGGTAAATTCATCGCAAAACGTATTGACAACCCGCAGTGACCTATAGTGATAAATATCATTAATTACAAAGCACAGATTCTGCCGGGGAAAGGACCGAAGGTGATGAAAAGGAAGTATTTGGTAATCGGTTACACGCTGGCGGCCTTTTTCCTCACCGAAGTCACGTGCTCGCCGGTTGCTACGCAGGCGACAGCGGCGGAGCGAAAAAGCAGAAGCAGGAAGCGCAAACGCAAAGCTATCGATCCGTTCAAAAAGCCCGAGGGCGGCTGGCCTGAGGATGCGCCCAAAGGCATTCAAAAAGGGGTCAAGGTCGAGGGGCTTGAAGAGATGCCCGCGGCGTTTTATCACTTGGCGGTGCCGCAAGAGTATACACCGGAAAACGAATATCCGCTCTTCATCGTGCTTCACGGCGGCCCAGGCGGTAATCCCGACTCGCTGCTGCACGTGCTGGGCAAGCCCCTGCTCGAACGCGGTGCCGTCGCGGTCTACCCGCAGGCGCTGCGCAATCAGCTCCTGGAGTGGAACTATCCGCAGGAGGCGGCTTACATGATCCTGATCATCCGCCAACTAGGCAAAACCTAGCATCTCGACCCGCGCCGCATCTATCTGATCGGTCATTCCATGGGCGGCGGCGGATCGTGGTGTCTGGGCGCGAATATGAACATGGTCTGGGCCGGCATCGGACCGATGTCCGGCTGGTACAAGCCCACCCCCGCGCCGGATCCGCAACGTTACCTGGGACTGCCGATCTTCTGTATCCACGGCGATCAGGACCGCGCGGTGCCGGTGCAGCTCTCGCGCATGGCGCAGAAAGAGCTGGCTCAACTGAAACATAAGGATTTCGAATACGTCGAACTCGCCGGGGTGGGCCACCCCATTTTCCTCAAAGTCGAGGGCATGGCAGCCTGCGGCAAGATGTTCGACTGGATGCTGGAGAAGAAGCGGAAGAAACCGGCTGATCTGGAGAGCGCCGAGAAGGAGTTGGCCACCTGGGGACGCCTCTACGGCTGGACTCCCGAAGGCGGCCTCGTCGGCAGCTACGTCAAGAAGTAATTGCACGCATACTGCTCCCCGAAGGTGAAAACGCTGGCGCGTTCGTGCGCGCCCCCTACGCTGCCTGCAGCAAGTTATTTGACAATCAGCCGGAGCGCCGGCTGTCGCCTGCGCGAAGCGGGAAGGAGGAAATGCCGCCATTCCGACAGAGGAATGACAACGCAGACGGCATGTCGCCGACGAAGCCCGCGGGAGCCGTTGCGACAGGACGCTTCTTCGTTGCGACTTCGCACCGACCAGTCGGATCGCCGTGAACAACGTGCCGATTTCCTTGCAATCGTCTTCAGCGAAGAACGCAATTGGCGCAGACAATGGCGGGTTGCCTGCCCGGCACGGGCCGTGGCGCCTCGAATCCGCCACCACGGCTCGGCCCGTTCGGCTCGCCCGGTTTTTCGGACAGAACCCAACTCGTCAAGGGCTGGCAATCCGCCCGCGAAGTCGGTATACTGTGACGAGTCAACCGTTACCGGATAAACGCGCATGGACGAGATCCGCTTCCTGCAGGCGAGTGACCTGCACCTGGGCGGACGGGCATGGCCCGGCTGCTTCGACCTTGACGGCGAGAAGGCGGCGTTGCGCGCGCGCGAGCTGCGCGAGGCGGTGGCGCGACTGGGCGAACTCGCGCGGACCGAGGACGTCGAGGTGGTGCTGATCCCGGGGGACCTCTTCGACCGCGAGACGGTCGAGCCGGACCTGGTCAACCTCGTGGTCGACACCTTCGCGGCGCTGGCGCCCGTGCCGGTCTACATCGCCCCGGGCAATCACGACCACTACAGCGCCACCAGTCCCTACCACCCGCGCGCGCGCCTGCACCGGCACCAGCCGCCTTGGCCGGAGAACGTGCACATCTTCAGCGAGCCGGAATTCGCCAGCGTGCCGCTGCCCGGACGGCCCGAGGTCAGCGTCACCGGCGCGGCGTTCCTGACGAACCAGCCGATCGCCCGTCGGCGCCTGGCCGAACGGATCGCGCGTCCGGCGAGCGGGATTTCGATCCTGCTGCTGCATGGCGCGCGAGTGGAGTTCGTGCTCGAGGAGACGCAGAAGGTGACCTTCCCCTTCACCGCGGGCGAGCTACTGGCGCAGGGGTTCAGCTATACCGCGCTGGGGCATTACCACCTGCGCTCCGAGATCAACGACGGCGCCGGGCGGCTGCGCGCAACCTACGGCGGACGCCCCTTCGCCGCGGAGCTGCAGCGCGATCCGACCGCGCCAGCGCCGGGGTGCCTCATCGGCAGCATCGGCCCGGACGGCGCGAGCGAAGTGGTCTGCCGGCCGCTCGACGCGCGGCAGGCGCTGGAGATCGACGTCGTCTGCGAGCGGATCGGCTCGCCCGAAGCGATGTGGCGGCAGGCCCGCGCGGCAATGCGCGCCGCCGGCGCGACCGCGGACGACCTGCTGCGCTTCAGCTTCACCGGTACGCGCGCGCCGGGCTTCGACCCGGATCCGGCACCCCCGGCGGACCTCTGCTTCGCCATCGCCGCGAGCACGCGCCGGCTCCGCCCGGCGTTCGACCTGAACGCCCTTCTCGCCGCCGCCGAGAGCGAAGCCGCGCCGGTAGAGAGCCTCTTCGTCAGGCAACTGCACGCGCGCATCGTCGACGCCGAAAGCGACGCCGAGCGCCTGCCGCTGCAGGACGCGCTGGAATACGGCCTCTGCGCGCTGAAGGGCCTGCCGCTGGAGGTACGCGATGCGGATTGAAACGCTGCGCATCGAGGGCTTCGGCAGCCTCCGCGGCGAGGTCGCCTTCGGGCCGGGGCCGAACCTCTTCCTCGACGACAACGAGGCCGGCAAGAGCACGCTGGCCGCGGCGATCTTTGCGCTCCTGTACGGCAGCAGGGAGGAGAGCGGCAAGCGGCTGGTCAAGAGCGAGGACGAGCTGCGTTACCGCCCTCTCGCCGGGGGCGCGTTCGCCCTGGGCGGGACGCTGCGGCTCGACAGCGGCCGGCGGCTGGAGATCTGGCGCGACCTTGCCGAGAACGTCTGCACCGTCGTCGACCCCGCCACCGGCGCGGACGTCTCCGCCGAGTTCGCCCGCGCCCCGATCGGCGACCGACTGGGCGAAGCGCTGACGGGCTTGAGCCGGGCGCAGTTCGAGAAGGTCGCGCTCTTCCGGCAGGACGAGGTCAGCCGGGCCACCGAGTTCGCCGAGTTCGCCGACCGCCTGGCGGCGATCCTCAGTTCGGCCGAGGCGGCCGGCACCGTCGGCGCGGCGCTGGAGGCGCTGCAGACCGCGCGGCGCAAGTACGCGGGACTCACTCACAAGGGACCGTGCAAGATCGAGAACGAAATCAAACAGCTCGACCAGTCCGTCGCCGAGACCGAGGCGGCGCTGACCGCGCTCGAGGAAGAACGGAGTGGCAAGGAGCGGGAGTTCGAGGCCATCGCCGCGGGCAGCGCGCGCAACGAAGATCTGCTGCGTACCGTCCGCCGCTGCGACTACCTCGCGCTCCGGGCGCGCGAGGACGAGTTGCAGTCGCGCCGGGCCAGACAACGCCAGGCCGGCGACAAGCTGACGGCGCTGAAGGAGCGCATCAAGAAACTGGCGCATCTGGGCGGCGCGGACCTAGAGCGTGGCGAAGAGCTGACCGCGCTGGCGACACGGATCGAGGACCTGGACGCGCGGCACCGGCGGCTGCGCCGGGACGAGGAGGAGCTGACCCGGCTGGCGGAGGCGCAGGAACTGCGCGCACGCACCCTCGGCGCCAAGACCGCATTCCCGCCGGAGAAGCTGAAAGACCTGGACGTCTATCTCGACCGGTTCCAGATCGACCTCAAGCGACGCGATGCGGTGCGCATCGACGAGGACAACGCGCTGCGGGCGCTGCACCGCGAAGGCATCGACCGCGAGGCGGCGCTGACGTTGCACGGACGCATTCACCCGCTCTCGCCGCAGGATCGGCTGTTTCTGGGGGGCTACGCCGAGAAGGCCGACGGGCTGGACGCGCGCTGCCAGGCGCTGCTGGAGAGCATCGAGACCGTCAAGGGACGGATCGCCGGCATTGACGCCGAACGGCTCGCCGCGCGGCGGAGCAACCGCAACCACGCGCTCTACGGCATCGTCGGCGCGGTCTCGACCGTCAGCGCCTGCGTCTTCGTGTCGGAGTTCATCCACTTCTTCGCGCTGCCCGGAGCGCTCTTCCTGGGCTTCCTGGGCTGGGCGGCGTGGCGCTACGCCGGGGCGCAGAGCCTGGAGGCGGACAGGCGCGCGGAACTGTGCGCGCGGCACCAGGCGCTCGAGGCGGAACTGGACGCGCTGGAGCGGCAGCACCGCCAACAGCGTCAGCGCCTGCTCGCGCTCGCGCAGGAGACCGGCCTTGAGGCGGAGGAACTGCTGGAGGATCTGCGGAGGTTCATGAGCGCGCAGAACGTCTTCATGAACTGGTTCCACGTCCACGAAAGCCTGCGCGAGAAGGAGGAGTCGCTGGCCGAGAGCGAGGCGGAACTGCGCGAGCTGCTCGGGAGGCACGGCATCGAGACCGAGGCGCTGACCGCCGAGAGCGCGCGGCGGCTGGTGCGCGAGGTGCACGAGGCGGCGCGGCTGCAGGGTGAATGCGCCGGCATCGCGACCCGGCGCGAGATGCGGACGCGGGAGCGGACCGAGGCCGAGACGGCACTCCGGGAAGCCGCCGCCGCCGCGCGGGCGATCTTGCGCGCGGGCGGGATCGACGAGGAATTGCCGCTGCCGGAGGCGGTGTCGGCCTACCGCGAGGCCGAGCGGAAGAAGCGGACGCTGCTGACGTTGCGCGAGGAGCGGCTGCCGGAGGCCGAGGAGGAGACCGACCCCGCGCAGATGGCGACGGAGCTTGAGTTGACGCGCGTGCGCGAGCGCAAGCTGACGCTGTTGGCGGAGTTCCCCGAGCTCCAGGCGCACGAGCCGGAGCGGACTGTCGCCACTTACGAACAGGAGCGGCAGGCGGCGCAGGGCGAGCTGGCGCGGCTGCAGGAGGATCTGCAGGAGAAGGAGAAAGCGCTGGCCGCGGAGAACGTCCGCTACCGGCAGGAGCGGCCGCGGCTCTTGCAACGGCTGGCCGCCTGCCGCGCGGCGCGGCGCAAGGCCGAGCGCTTCGACACCGCCACGCGATTGGCGCTCGAAACGCTGGAAACCATCGCCGCGGAGGTGCACCGGCGCTGGAGCCCGTTGCTGTCGAAACAGCTCGGAGAGATGCTGGCCCGCTTCAACCCGGCGTGGTCTGCGAGCCTGAGCAAGGACCTGACGCTGACCGTCCACGCCCAGAGCGGCGGCGCGCCGCTGACGCAGGAGAACCTCGCCCGGCACTTGAGCCTCGGGATGCGCGACCAGCTCTACCTCTCGCTGCGGGTCCTGCTGGCGCGGCATCTCGGCGCAGGCGAGGCGTTGCCGCTGATCCTGGACGATCCGTTCGTCAATGCCGACGACGCGCGCTTCGCCGAGGGCATGCGTTGCGCGCGAACGCTCGCGCAGGAAACGCAGGTCTTCGTCTTCTCCTGCCACAAGCGCCGCCACGAGACGCTGCTGGCGCAGGAACCGGACTTCGCCGAGGCGGTGCGCGCCCTGCCCCGGGGCGCGACCAGCCCGGATCCGTACGAGGCGAAGTCGGCGCAGAAGGCGGAGTAGCCGCACACACCCCGCGCGAGGCGCTGGCGGTAGGCGCGCGGCGAGAGTCCGAAGCGCCGGGCGAAGCGGCGGCTGAAGTAATTCGGATCGGCATACCCCGAGAGGTGCGCGACCTCGGTCACCGGCAAGTCGCTCATGGCCAGGTACTGCGCGGCTCCCTGCCGCTTGATCTCGTGCGCCAGGTCCGCGAAGGTCATGCCGAAGAACTCGCGCACTACATGCCCCGCGCGCGAGGGCGAGAGGTGCAGCTCCGCGGCCAGCTCGCGCAGCGTGACCGGCCGTTCCATACTCTCCTGCAGGAAACGCCGGATGCGCGCGCCCTGGCCGACGCCCTGCCTACGCCTCGCTTGTGACCACGCCCTTGACCGCTTCAATCGCCGACGCAATCGACGCCAGCGCCGAAGCGATTTCGTCACGCCGCGCCGCCGCCGCTTCGCGCGCCGCCTGTGCATCGGCAAGCTTTTTATTAGTACTACAACGCCAGATTCGGTCCGAAACACTTGGGTAGATCACGGATGAAC
>CAYVUI010000062.1:0-14432 GCA_964454745.1 uncultured Pirellulales bacterium
TTCGATGGTTTCGGCCAGTCGCAGGGCGCCGTACATTGTGCCGTTGGTGTCGGCTCCGATGATCCAGATGGTTTTGTCCTGCGGGGTCCGGCGGATGGCAAAGCCCTCGGGGCTGAGATCAGGCAGCGGGGCACCCTTGGATTTTTCGAGCAGGGTATCGATGATGTCCATATGGTGGGAGATCACGATCCGGGGGAAGTCCTTGAACAGGGGCATCTGGGGCAGTTCGTGCTCCGAGACGAGGATTCCCTGTTTCATGATGGCGGCTTTGACCCTGGCGACGGCAAACAGGACCTGGGGGGTCTGCTGCGAAGTGAAGATCAGGACCTTGTAGGGTAACTTTTTCTCCATTGCCGACAGCGTGGGCACAAAGAATGACAAAAGAACAATGACCAAAACAGTTTTTCGCAGCCTCATAACCTATACTCCCGGTTTTGTATTTCGATTTCCATATCCACCGAACGCCCTGTTCGGCATTGTAAGAGACTTTGACCGCTCCTGAACGGGTTTTGTCCAGACATTTCGAGCGCAGAGTCTCTTGTGTTCGTTTTCAATCCCTTTTTATTGTTTATATCGGATAAATCTCCTGAAATGGGGAGAAAATCTTGCTTTTTTACGGTCAGCCCGGTAGCATCGTTCGTATGAAAAGTAAATATGTTGTCAGGGGTGCCCTTTGGCTGAGATATCGCAGGTGCGATAACCCTTTGAACCTGATCCGGATTATGCCGGCGAAGGGAGTACAGGAAACATACACGGCACATTGGGGCGCTTTCCTGGTGTGCTTTTTTTGTGCATTTGACGGGAGAAAAAATGAATCGCGCAATGGCGTATTATGAGCTTCGCAACACGGTGGTCGGGATTGCCGGTCTCGGGGGGCTTGGGTCCAATGTGGCCACTGCGCTGACGCGTCTTGGGGTCGGCAAGCTGGTGCTGGTCGATTTTGATACCATTGAGCACAGCAATCTTAACCGTCAGCAGTATTTCATGGACCAGGTCGGCCGGCCCAAGGTGGATGCGATGCTCGAGAATCTCGAGCGGATCAACCATTTGGGCATTGAGATGGTAGGGGTTCGCACGAAGTTAAAGCCCGATAATATCCCCGATATCTTTGGTGACGTGCAGGTTGTGGCTGAGTGTTTTGACCGTGCGGACCAAAAGCAGATGATCGCCGAGACGGTTTTGACAAGCATGCCCGACACTGTTTTGGTTTCGGCAAGCGGCCTGGCGGGGTACGGCAGGAGCAACGAGGTGCAAACGCACCGACTAAGCGACCGGCATATCCTCGTTGGGGATTTGGAATCTGGGATTGGCCCCGGCAACGGGCTGACGGCGCCCCGGGTGGGACTGGTGGCGTATCACCAGGCCAATGCGATCGCGGAAGTGCTGATTGGTGAACTGAGTCGAGTAAAGGTGAGGCATCGAAGATGAGCTTAGAGCTGAAGATTAACGGGCAGGTCAAGGTTTTTGACGGGGATGTGCCGGCGACGCTGGCCGAGCTGCTGTCGAAGATGGATATTGATGAGGCCACCGTGGTCGCGGAGATCGATTCTCAGATTATTCCGCGGGGGGATTTCGGACAAACGAGCCTGCATACGGGGCAAAATATCGAGCTGGTGCGTTTCGTCGGCGGCGGGTAACCGCGGGGGGTGGTAGGTATGTCTATTGAATACAAGGGTTTATATGAGTGATTTTATGGAAAAAAATGATGGCTTGATGATTGCGGGCAGGCGGTTTGATTCGCGGCTGCTGGTCGGGACGGGTAAGTTCAGCTCGAATGAGGTAATGGCCCGTGCGGTTGAGGCCAGCGGATGTGAGATCGTGACGGTGGCATTGCGGAGAGTGGATATCGACAACCCGGAGGATAATATGCTTGCGGCGATTGACCGCGACAAGTGCCAGTTGCTGCCCAATACCTCCGGGGCGCGGGACGCGGAAGAGGCAATTCGCCTGGCGCGGCTGGCGCGTGCGGCGTGCGGGGTTGAGTGGATAAAGCTCGAGGTGACGCCCGATCCGTACCATCTGCTCCCCGACGGGGGCGAGACATTGAAAGCAGCGCAAGTACTTGTGAAAGAAGGCTTTGTCGTTTTGCCGTATATCAACGCGGATGCGATTTTGGCCAAACGGCTCGAAGAGGCGGGTACGGCGACGGTAATGCCGCTGGCCGCGCCGATCGGGACCAACAAGGGGCTCTGCACGCGGGACGCGATTGAGATTATCATCGCACAGGCGTCGATCCCGGTGGTAGTGGATGCCGGGCTGGGGTTGCCCAGCCATGCCGCCGAGGCAATGGAAATGGGAGCCGACGCGGTGCTGGTCAATACGGCGATTGCGACGGCGAGCGACCCGGTGGCGATGGCGCAGGCCTTTGCGATGGCGACAAAGGCCGGGCGGATGGGCTTCCTTGCCGGCAGGGCGGCGGTGCAGCAAAGGGCCCAGGCATCGAGCCCGCTGACGGGCTTTTTACGGAATGACTAATTAAAGGGGTCAGGTACCTTTATTTGAAATATGTCTAAATCTTTTGTTGAAATTCTGGATAAAACAGGGCTGGATCGAGATGCCGGCTGGGCGAATCGCCTCGATTCGGTAACGAGATCCGAGGTAGAACGCGAGCTTGCCCGCGAGCCGGGTCGTTTTGATTTATCGCGGTTGGCAGTACTGATAAGCCCGGTCGCGGGGGAGTATCTCGAGCAGATGGCCCGACAGGCGCAGGAGCTTACGCTGCGGCGGTTCGGGCGGACTGTGGGGATGTATGTGCCGTTGTATGTGTCCAATTACTGCATAAACCAATGCGAATACTGCGGTTACAATGCCCGGCACGAGGCGGCCCGGGTACGGTTGAGTGTGGATGAGGCGGTCGAACAGGCGAAAATTCTCGCAGAGATGGGATTTCGGGATTTGCTGCTGCTTAGCGGGGAGGACCCAAAATTTATTACCCCGGATTACCTGTGCGAGTTGGCCGAGCGGCTTAAGGGAATGTTCGCGAGCCTTTCTGTCGAGATTTATCCGCTTTCTCAGGCGAATTACGCGAAGATATGCAAGGCCGGGATCGACGGCGTGACGCTGTACCAGGAGACCTACGACCGCGGGGTCTACGAAAAATATCACAAAATCGGTCCCAAGGCGGATTTTGACCAGCGGGTGGACGCGGTCGAGCGGTATGCCGGCGCGGGGATGCGGCGTTTTGGCCTTGGGTCCCTGCTTGGCATCCATGACTGGCGGAAGGAAACGCTGGCGCTGGGTCTGCACGGGGATTACCTGATGCGGCGGTTCTGGCAGGGGCAGGTTTCGTTTTCGTTTCCGCGGATTCGCCCGGCCAGCCATGTGGAGGATACGTATCCGGATTTAGTCAGCGACCGCGAACTGGTGCAGATGATGCTTGCGCTGCGGCTTTGCTTTGCGGATGCCGGGATCGTGCTGAGCACCCGGGAAAGCGCCGAACTGCGGGACCATATGATCGGGATTTGCGTGACGAAGGTCAGCGCGGGTTCGAAGACCAACCCCGGCGGCTACGGCGAGGATGGGGAAAAGGAATGCGAATCGAGCCGTCAGTTTGAGATCGATGACACGCGAAGCCCGGCCGAAATCGCGGAAATGATCCAAAAAAGCGGTAAAGAGGCGGTCTGGAAAGACTGGGACAGGGCGTTTACGGGGGAGCCGAACAAATAAAGGTACCTGACCCCTTTATTTGTGGTCCTGTTCAAGGGAGATGCCCATTCCCGCGTCGACGGCTTCTTTGCGGGTGAAATACTGCACGCCGGACATGACGGTTGCAAAGATCATTACAGCGTAAACTCCCAGCGTTACCCACATTCCCCAACGTGCCACCGGTACATGGGCGACCTGGATCACGACGGTGCCGATCCCGAATATCTGGATGAACATCTTGAGCTTTCCCCATGCGTTGGCGGCAAACTGGATGCCTTTGGACTCGGCCCTTTGGCGGACGATGGTCACGAGCGTTTCGCGGGCGATGATAATCGCCGCGGCGGACCAGCGAAGGATATGATTGCCGACCTCCCCGAGGCTGTCGGGGAAAAGCGTGGGCATACCGACCAGGGCAAAGCAGATAAATGAGCCGCAGACGAGCACTTTATCCGCCAGGGGATCCATAATCCGGCCGAACTTGCTGGTCACCTGGAAGAGGCGGGCGAGTTTGCCGTCGATGATATCCGTGATGCCGGTCAGGACGAACAGCACGAAGGCCCAGTCCATCCAGAGGGTAAAGAGCGTGACTTTCGGGCTGTAGAGGATCATTGCGAGAAACGCGATGGTAAGGATAAACCGTGCCCCGGTTATTGTGTTGGGGATATGTTTTACAATTTTTCTCTGGCCCGGTGTCAGCATTTTTATCTCTGTTTTTTATGCCCCGGCAGGGCGAATATCCTGAGTATTTACGGGAGTGTATCTTTTTTTGCGTATAAAGCAATGATTATTTGGGCTTTCGGCCCTGCACAATATGTTTTTGTTCGGATTAGTTGATTTTTTCCACGATCAGGTCGTAGTCCTGTGTGCCTGAGATTCGCACGGGGATAATCTCGCCGGGATTTGGACGGAATTTTGCGGCTTTTTTGAGGATACAGTGGCTGTCGATCTCGGGTGCCTGGCCGGGGTGGCGCCCGAAGATACGTTTTTTCTCTGCGGTATCTACGATCATTTCGGTGGTTGTTCCGATTTTTTCTTCGTTCAGCTCGAAGGCGACCTGCTGCTGGGCGAGCATGAGGCGGTCGAGCCGCTGCTGTTTGGTATCTTCATCGACCTGGTCGGGCAGCTCAGCGGCCGGGGTGCCCTGTTCGGCGTAGTAGGAAAACGCGCCGAGGGCCTCAAAGCGGTATTTTTCAATCGCTGCAATAAGCGTATCAAAGTGGTCCTCGGTTTCGCCGGGGTAGCCGACGATCACAGTACTGCGAAGTGTAAGGCCGGGGATTTTCTCCCGAAGTGTATGGATCAGCCGGTCGAGCGACTCGGCGGTATCCGGGCGGCGCATCGCGCGGAGGATATCGGTCGCAGCGTGCTGAATGGGCATATCAATATAGGGAACTACGATTTTGCTGTTGGCGAAGGTCTCGATGATGCGGTTCGTAATGCCCGAGGGGTTCTGGTACATCACGCGAACCCAGCGGAGATTGGGGACGTCTTCAAGCTGTTCGAGCAGCTCGGCCAGGCCGTCTTTGAGCCCGAGGTCCGCGCCGTAGCGGGTGGTGTCCTGCGCGATGAGGTTCAGTTCCACGGCGCCGTGGTCGGCAAGTTCATGCGCCTCTTCGAGCACGGCTTCCATCGGCTTGGAGCGGAACGGACCGCGGATTGAAGGGATCGTGCAAAAGGCGCAGGTTCGGTCGCAGCCTTCACTGATTCGCAGGTACGGGCTGTAGTGCGGGGTGATCAGCAGCCGCCCGGTATCCATCGGTACGGAAACATTGTCAGACAAGGAGAGAATGCGGGGCGGGTTTGTCTGCTTTGCATCTTCGATGAGCTCTATGGCGATCTCATGAATTTTTCCGCGGTCGTTTAGGCCGACGACAGCATCGATCTGGGGGATTTTTTCAAAAAGTTCCGCCCCGATCCGCTGGGCAAGGCAGCCGGTGACGATAATTTTTTGGTTTTTGCGGTTTTGCTTTTTGCGGTCTACAATCTCTTGAATGGTATCGAGGGCTTCATCGACGGCCGGCTGGATGAATCCGCAGGTGTTGACGACAACGGCATCAGCGTTATCAGTATCACCAGTGAGGGTCAGGCCCGCCTGGGTGAGCGCGGCAAGCATGGATTCGGCGTCGACGAGGTTTTTCGGGCAGCCCAGTGCGACAAACCCTATCGTGTTTGTCCGGTTGTTTCTCTTGCTTTTACCTTTTTTTGCCATGGCGGGGCCTATAATAACATATTTTTTTGAAATCTACGAATAGTTTACAGAACAATTGGCCGCTTAGCCGAATACTATATAAAATGCACGTGTGATGAGTCGTATGATTATAGCAAATAAACAGTTAAATTCGGTCAGTAAATTTCTATCCTTTCCTTTGGCAGGGGGGGTGTTTGTTTGTTTGCTCTTCTTTATCGGGGGTTGCGGTTCCGAGACGGAACGCTTTTTCGAGAAAGACCATATCCAGATTCACTCCAAGGAACTGTTGCGTGAATTTGAAGAGGTAGGCGAGATTACCACCCTGGATAATCCTATGCCGGAGATTTTCCTTCAGCCGCCCAAGATCATTGCAACCAAGAGCAAGGGGACCAAGCTTTATTATTTCACGAAGAACCTGTCTCCAAAATCGCTCAATACGGTTGTAGCGACGCAGCTTGGTTATAAAGTCAGCCAGAACATCGAGGCCAACCAGTTGATAATCGAGTGTCCGAATGAGGAAGCGGCCCAGGAGGCGATCGCGGTGCTCGAGGCGGCGGATGTGCCGCCGATCCAGATCCAGATCGACTGTTTGATCTCGGAGCTGACCGCGGATATGACGCTGGACTATGAAACGTCTCTGGAGATATCGAACCTGGCGAATCTTCAGATCACTCCTTTTGACGCGGTCAGCGATGTGATTGACAAGCTCTCGCTGGGGGACGAAAATATTGTGACGGGTAAATCCACAGGGGATCCGACCTTTCCCGGTGCGGCTTCACGATCCGGCGGTCGAAGAGATTCCGGTTTGAAAATCGGATTTGCGGATACGAATCCGGATACAGGCGTGTCTGATTTCAAGGCGGTGGTGGATATTCTGATCTCTCGCGGATACCTCAAGATTTTGATGCACCCGACGCTGCGTGTAATCAACGGCAAGAAGGCGCTGATCCGGACGAGTGACTCCGTACCGGTGGAAGTGATTACAACGACTTCGCGTAACGAGGTGATTAACTCGACGCAGTATAAGGATGTGATCGATTCGCTTGAAGTTACCCCCAATGCGTATGCGGATGGATCGGTCAGTTTGAGCACCAAGGCGACGATTTCGTCACGAAGTGCCCCGGAAGGTGTAACCCAGAATACGATCTTTACCACTCGTGAGGTCAATATCGAGGAAAACCGGATTCGGCCCGGCGGCAGCATGGTGATCGGCGGAATTCGCAAGTCGGAGCAGTTGGGTATCATCCGCGGTGTTCCGTTTTTAAAGGATATTCCGCTTCTGGGTGTGTTCTTTTCCAGTAAAGATGAAGAGCAAAGAGGACGCGAAATCCTCTTTATCATGACGCCGACGATCGCGGATACGGGGGTCGAGTTTGAGGAAATGGCGGCGCGTATCGAGCGCAAGCACGCCCGTCCGGATATTGACCGCGGTATTGTCAAGACAATGACCGACCCGCTGGGTCAAACCGCGTATACCGAGCATGTGGAGCAGAAGGCCCGCGTGGCGGAAAGCGAAATGATCCGCGCGGAGCTCAAGGCCGAAAAAGCGTTTGAAGAGGCCATGGCAGCCGAAAACGAGGCGGTTGTCCAGCGTGAAGAAGCACAAAAGGCATTGAGCGAGGCCCAGGCAGCACGCCAGCAGGCCCAGGCGGCCCAGGCGAAGATGAAGCAGGCCCTCGCGGACGCGGAGAAGATCAAGGCACAGAGCCAGCAGACCCAGGCCGAAGCGGAGAAGATCAAGGCGGAGGCCGAAAAGGCCAAGCAGGCGGCCGCGGCATCGGCTGCCCAGGCCAAGAAGGCGGAAGAAGAAAAGCAAAAGGCTCTCCAGGCCGCGCAGGCCGCCCAGGCCCAGGCCGAAAAGATCAAACAGGAGGCCGAAGCTGCCAAGGCTGCTGCCGCCGCGGCGCAAGCTGCCGAAAAGAAGGCCCAGGAAGAAGCCCAAAAGCAGAAAGAAGAAGCTCAAAAGCAGAAAGAACAAGCGGAGAAGCTGCGAAAAGAACAGCAGCAAAATGAGCAGCCGCCGATTGACGGTGAAATCGGCGATGACGGCCAGCCGCGGTAAGCGAGGATTTGGGACAGTTACAAGCGTGGATGATCCAGCCGGTTAGAACACCGGGTCAATTTCATGAGGGAATATATTCAGCGGGCATTTTTCGCATTTGGGGCGGGGTTTGCAGAAGTTTTTTCCGACGCAAACCAGCAGTGCGTGGTATTCATTGAACAGCTCGATATCGTCGGGCAGGGAAGACTGGAAGTATTCCTGGACCATGTCGTAGCCCATGTCAGGCGTAACCAGGCCGTGGCGCACGCCGATACGGCAGGTGTAGGTATCGACGACGAAGACGGGCTTCTGGTAGGCGTAGAGGGCAATCGAGTCGGCGGTTTCCGGGCCGATGCCGCTAACCGAGAGCAGGGATTCCCGCAGGGCGAAGGGGGAGTATTCGGCGGGGCCGTCGGGATTGCCGTTGAAATTGTCAAAGAGCCAGCCCAGGAAGTTTTTCAGGCGTTTGGTCTTGATATTAAAGTAGCCGGCGGGGCGGATCCACTGGGCCAGGGTCTCCGGATTGGTCTGATAGAGGACGGCGGGATCGAGGGCATTGTGGGCCTTGAGGTTGGCGATGGCCTTTTCGACGTTGGTCCAGTTGGTGTTCTGGGTAAGGATCGCACCGATGATAATCTCGAAGCGGGTATCGCCGGGCCACCAGTTCTGGGGTCCGAATCGTTCGAGCATCGCGTCGTACATCTCCATGAGCAATTGGCCGGCCATTTCTTTTTTCCTTTACAATCGGGTTTTGATTTCGTATTTTTTTGTACCTGATGGTCGCCGGAGCAAAAGATAAACGCAGTGGGGCTTTTAGTCAACTTTTCACGTTCATGCGGGATTCATATCTCGACCGGACAGCACGGCCGGTCTACGCGGTGGTGTACCTGCTGCCGCTGGTGATTCTGTACGAAATCGGGACGATCCTGATCAGCCCGGAGATACTGACGGCGTCCTTGATGGAATCGCAGATTCGGGTCATGGCGTTTATCTGGATGCAGGAATTTATGCGGCTGCTCCAGTTCGGGCCGCGGATGGCGTGGATCGCGACGCCGCTGGTGGTGGTGATTATTCTTTTGACGTTGCAGGCGACGAGCAAGACCTCATGGAAGGTGCACTGGCGGGATTTTCTGCCGATGACGGTCGAGGCGGTGCTGCTGGCGGTGCCGCTGATTGTGCTTAGCCTGGTGTTCAACCGGATCGGCCAGGTGCCTGCAAATGCCTCGGCGGGCGGCGGCGGGATGCTGGTAACGCTGCTCAACGGCACACCGTTTTGGCACAGCCAGCTGTTTGTGGATATCGTAACCGGGATCGGGGCGGGGATTTACGAGGAACTGATATTTCGACTGATTTTGATCTGCGTTTTGATGTTCGTACTCCAGGATGTGTGCAAAATCCGAAGGGGGTACGCGATTGGGTTGTCGATTTTAATCTCAGCGGCTCTTTTTAGTGCGCATCATCATTTTTTCTTCATAAACGGGCAATTTCGTGTAGGAGAGGCCTTTTCGCTGGGTCGGTTCGCGTTTCGGCTGATTGCGGGGGTGTATTTTTCGGTGGTGTTCGCGCTGCGGGGGTTCGGGATCGTTGCCGGGACGCACGCGTTTTATGATATCATTGCCGCGCTGCTCAATGCGTCCTTATTTTCCGATACGGTATAAACGAGAGGGGGATTAACTGGTAACCAATCGTGGCCGGCTGTGTGAGCCCTTGGCTATGTTTTGGGGGTGAAAATCCGAGTCAGAGGCGGGGGATTTGAAAAACTTTAATTTTTTTCAAAAAATTTTTGCCCATCTTACTATCTGTTATCGTGTGAGTTGCAAAATCTTGGTCCGATAAGAACCTATTGGACCATTAAAGTCCTGAATTATCCCCTTGAACAGAATTGCTTTCCTATTGTATAATAAGAGGCGATTGGATGAGCCTTGTAGTTAAAACTTAGCAATGGGGATTTGAAATGGATGCACCAAGAACAAATCTTGCGATCAGCGAGCTGACATTTTCTCTGTATCAGCGACCTCTTCACCCAGAGCTTTTCAGTATTTATTCGAAAAGACACTTAAAGACAGAGAAGTATGAGAACCTGATCTGGGCAACCGGATGCTCGCATGTGGTGATGGTATTTGTCAATGACATGTGCCTGACGGAATTGATCAGCGGTCCGGGCCAGCAGCTTCCCAAGCGCGGCCTGGTCGAGCGTTTTCAGTTCCGAGGCCAGCGGAATCATAAGTGTACGCTGACACGGGGCCTTAATTACATGACGGATTTCCAGGTCGAGAAGATGAGCCCGAACCTGTACCAGCAGAGCTATAAGGATCTGGAGCGTTTTGCCCGCAACCGCGGTATTTTTGTGAAATTCCCGAAACTGGCGGTCGGCGGCCTCGAACCGTTTAGCTACATCGATTTTGAAGCCCGCCGGGATGAGCTGCATATCCACACCTTCCATGCCTATCCCGACCAGGTTACGATCATCAAGACGCAGTCCCTGTTCGATTTCCGGTAATTGAGGCAGGGATGATTGACATTTTCGGGGAGGGAGCCCCGAGGTAACTGTCATTATCGCATTTCTTATTGATTATCCTGTACTTTTTGTTCCAGAATATGCATTTTTGAGCGGATTTCGTGCGCCATGCGGCTGTTGGGGAAGTCGCGGACGATGTTTCTGCCGGTATCGAGGGCCGTCTGCCAGCGGTTTTCCGTCACGGCCAGCGAGAACTGGACGCCGAGGTTGTGCAGCTTGGTGCGGTAGACATGACTGGCGGATTCCTGGAGCGCAAGTCCTTCATTGGGGGTAAGATACAGGTCGAGCTCGCGGAGAATTTCGAGGCTCAGGTCCACATCTTCCCGTTTGACGGCCTCGTCCCATTCCGCGAGAAGCTGACGTTTACGGTCGTCTTTTGCGTCTTTTAGATTTTGGGCGAGGTTTTTGATGTATTGAGAATCCGGGAAGGTGCGGAGCATGGTGTCGATCTGGGCCCCGGCGGCGGTCCACTGGCGCTCGGAAATGAGCCTTTCGACGTGCCCGGCGGCCTTGCGGATGCGGTTATCTTCGGTCGCGTTGCGGTATTCTTCGGCGTCGGCACGGAGTTTTTCGGCCATTTCGCGGTATTCGGTCCGCTTGGAGACGGCCTCTATCATTTCCTCGGTCGCGGCGAAGTCATGTTGGTGGAGCTTGGTGAGGATTGCTTCCTGGAGTTCCATGCGGTCCTGGTCGCGGAAGGCGATTTCCTTGGCCGCGTCGCTAAGGCGGACGGACCGGGCAATCTGGTTGAGCAGGCTGCGGTTGCGGTTGGTAATCTCAATCAGTGAATCGATCCGGTCACCGTTTTTCTTGATGGAATGTACGTTTTCACGGGTGAGAATGAGGATTCCAACCCCCAGGGCCAGCGCAGAGACCGCCATGAAAATCATACTGAGAACGGACAGAAAGCCGGATTTTGTCAGGACGCCCAAAAGGCTGCAAAACGCGGCGGCTGCGAAAGATACTCCAAAAACGAGGTGCCATTGGAAATCCCAGTTCGGTGAAGGTGTGTTTTTCGAGAAGTCGATCTTCATCTCTGTGTCTCCTTAATGCGGGGGTTGCTGTCCAAAGTCGCTTTAGTCGACACATGTATTATACACGAAAATTACAAATTATTCACCCAGTTTTTAATCAATTCCATCAGATCGGTAAAAGTAACCGCCTTGTCTTCGTCAATATCGCCATCGAAAAGGACCTGGATCTGTCCCTGGCCGTCGTATCGCCATGGGCAGATATTCGGGTCGGGCAGCATATTGGGGTCCGTGCAGTCGCAGTGCCAGTATTCCGAGAGAATCTGGTAATCGAGATTGTTGGTAACGCAGTCGTAGTTGAGGTCGCTTTCTTTGCCGTTGGGGCACAGGCTCAGGTCATCGATAAGAAAATGGCTTGTATACTGGTTGTCTTCGCGGTTGGCGACCTGCATCCCGAGGGTATAAAACCCGGAAACGTTCTGCGGCACGGTATAGCAGAACCTTTGCCAGCCGTCCGTCGAGGAATAGGAGCCGACGTCTTCGACGCCGACTTCGATGATATAGATGGTCGGGCCGGATTCGACGGGTTCGAGGTAGAGCCGGGCATAGTCAAGATAGGGAATCCAGTCCTCCGTAGCGAAATAATAAGCCCCGCAGATGCGGTCTCCGGGCAAAACTTCGATGATTTGCTGGAGTTCGCTGGTGACATTGGACGGGGTATCCTCACTATTGACATGGGCCATATAGCTGCCTTCGACAGGCATTAGGGTTTCCTCGCCGGCAAATGACCAATGCAGACGGTTGGGATTGGGGTTTTCAAATTCCATGATCGCCAGGGCGTTGTTTTGCAGGCTCCAGTCGATCGGCAGGTAGATGGTTACGCTTCCCTGGGTATTGGGATCTACGATCTCGAAACCCGGGTTGAGGATTTCTCCCTCACTGAACGCCTGGGCACAGACGAATAGAATTAAGCTGAAAAGAATTGATTTCTGAAGGCTTTTCATTAACTTCAACTCACCATCCCTCTCAGAATTATAGGGTTTATTATATCAAATTTACAAAACAAATACAAGTAAAACTATCTGAAACTCTTACGTATAAACGCACGAGACAGTTGAAATATTTCCGTCCACAAACAAAAAAGACAATTTATATATACATCAGTGGATTGAATGTTCAAGAAAAAAATTTATAAGTGGGATTTTGCTCTAAAATCCAGCCAACTGCCCGGGGCCGGGGGGGTTATTATTCCATGTAATCGCTACAAGTGTTTTTTTTTAAAGAGAAAATTGTCTAACTTGCCAAAAAAGGCTGGATTTCGTCAGATTGTTCTTTAAATCGAGGTTCCCTTACGTGTACATTGATATACAGGACTGGATGATGGATGGCAACGCCCGATAATTTGGGCAAAAACAGGGTGATTATTATGGACGAAGCATTGTTCGAGAGCAAATTGAATGAGCTGGTGCGTGAGATAAGCTCTCTCCCCGAATCGGATCAGAAAAAGGTAGTCAGCCTGGCACAAAAGGCCCGCCGCTACCAAAAAGACCTGAAAAAGAGTGTTTCCGACCTTCAGGATTCCCTTGATTACCTCCGGGTAACGATCAAGTATTTGCTTTTCGATCTGGAGGCAACACGTCGGGAAAATAGTTATCTCCGCAAAATCCTCGAAGAAAAAGACTAAGCAGGCCCGTTTTCCCCATAGATTGCCTGTTTTATTCATGTCAAATCGGCTGGCTGAAAGGATTTTTCAGGCAGATTTTTGTCGTATTTCGTTTCCGGACTGTCCCGGCGGACAGAATTTTCAAAAATGGCGTTTCAGGCCTTAAAAATGCGGAAGTCAGGGGGAATTTTTACCGATAGTACAGGTGTTGAGCTTCTTGGGATAGTCAACTTCCGAGATCGAAAGATAGCACGAAACCCCAGATAAGGAGTATTATCGGTCATGAGCGAACCCTCAGTATCAAACGTCGTATTAATACAGCAAATATCGGGTTTAGTTTTACCATTCATGCTTGCATGACTTCCCTGTACTGCGGTAAAATCCGAAATTAGATAATATACGTAACTTAAAAAGGGGTATTTATGTTTGAACGTTTTACGGACAGAGCAAGGAAGGTGATGGCGCTGGCAAATCAGGAGGCTCAGCGTTTCAACCATGAATACATCGGGACCGAGCACATACTTCTGGGTCTGGTGAAGGAAGGCAGCGGGGTGGGTGCGAACGTGCTCAAGAACCTCGATGTGGATATCAAGAAGCTCCGCCTGGAAATTGAGAAGCTGGTCAAGAGCGGCCCGGACATGGTGACGATGGGCAAGCTGCCCCAGACACCCAAGGCCAAGAAAGTGATCGAATACGCGATTGAAGAGGCCCGTGCGCTCAATCACAATTACGTGGGCACCGAGCATATCCTGCTGGGTCTTTTGCGTGAGACCGAGGGAATCGCGGCCCAGGTACTGATGAACCTCGGACTCAAGCTGGAAGACGTTCGCCAGGAGGTATTGAACCTTCTCGGTGCGGGTGTGGATAACAGTTATCAGAATATGGGTATGAAAATGAACCCGGCACAGGCAGGACAAAAGCAAAAGAGCAAAACGCCGGCGCTGGACAGTTTCGGCAGGGATCTGACCGAGCTGGCCGAGAAAAGCGAGCTGGACCCGGTCATCGGCCGTGCCAACGAGATCGAGCGCCTGGTTCAGATTCTCTGTCGCCGTACGAAAAACAACCCCGTACTTCTCGGAGAAGCGGGTGTCGGTAAAACCGCGATTGTCGAGGGTATGGCCCAGCAGATTATCAGCAAGCAGGTTCCGGAGATCCTCAAGGACAAGCGGCTGGTTGTGCTGGACCTGGCGATGATGGTAGCGGGCACAAAGTACCGCGGCCAGTTCGAGGAACGAATCAAGGCCGTGATTAACGAAGTCCGCCGGGCGGGCAACGTGGTCCTGTTTGTCGATGAGCTGCATACGCTCGTCGGTGCGGGCGGCGCGGAAGGCGCGATTGACGCGTCCAACGTGTTAAAGCCGGCCCTGGCCCGCGGCGAGGTGCAGTGTATCGGCGCGACGACGATG
>CAYVUI010000062.1:14442-28089 GCA_964454745.1 uncultured Pirellulales bacterium
GTACCGCAAGTACATCGAGAAGGACGCGGCGCTGGAACGTCGTTTCCAGACGATTATCGTCGAGCCGCCGTCCAAGGATGAAACCCTCGAGATTCTCAAGGGCCTGCGTGACCGTTACGAAAAGCACCACAAGGTGAAGTTTTCCAACGAGGCGCTCTACCAGGCGGTGGAGCTGTCTACACGATACATTACCGGCCGGTGTCTGCCGGACAAGGCAATCGATGTGATCGACGAGGCCGGTGCACGGGTACGTCTGAAAAACATGACGCCCCCGCCGGATGTCGCCGATCTCGAAAAGCGGATCGAAGAGCTCCAGGGCCAAAAGGACGAAGCGGTTCGCAACGCCGATTATGAGCAGGCGGCCTCGCTTCGCGACGAAGCCCAGAAGCTGCTCGACGAAAAAGCGGAAATCCAGAAGAGCTGGCATGAACAGTCCAGCGAAATGATCGGGGATGTCGATAACGAGATCATCGCCGAGGTGGTTTCCAAGATGACCGGTGTCCCGCTGACGCGGCTGGAAAAACAGGAAGCCCAGCGGCTGCTCGAGCTCGAAAACGAGCTGCACCGCACGGTGGTTTCGCAGGATGAGGCGATCAAGGCGATTGCCAAGGCCGTCCGCCGAAGCCGTTCGGGCCTGAAAGATCCGAATCGCCCGATGGGAAGCTTTATCTTCATCGGCCCCAGCGGTGTGGGTAAGACGCTGCTGGCCCGTGCTCTTGCGGAGTTCATGTTCGGAGATTCCGATGCCCTGATCCAGCTCGATATGAGTGAGTACATGGAGAAACATAACGTCAGCCGCCTGGTCGGTGCCCCTCCCGGATATGTCGGGTACGAAGAAGGCGGCCAGTTGACCGAGCGGATTCGCCGGCGGCCCTACGCGGTGCTGCTGCTCGACGAGATCGAGAAAGCGCACTCGGATGTATACAACATGCTGCTGCAGATCATGGAAGAAGGACGCCTGACCGACAGCTTCGGCCGGCACATCGACTTCCGCAACGTGATCCTGATTATGACCAGTAATATCGGTGCGGACCTGATCAAGAACCAGGCCGGCTTCGGTTTCGCCAAGCGCAGCGAGGAAGCGAACTTCGAGAAGATGAAGGACATGCTGGACAAGGAAATCGAGCGTCACTTCCGTCCGGAATTCATCAACCGTCTTGATGACAAGATCGTGTTCCGTCCGCTGACACGCGAGGATTTGCAGACCATCGTGGAATACGAATTAAACAAGGTCTTCAAGCGGCTGATCGAGCACGGGTTGCACCTGGACCTCGATCCCGGCGCGAAGGAATTCCTCATCGACAAGGGCTACAATCCCGAGTTCGGTGCCCGTCCGCTTCGCCGTGCGATCGAGCATTACATCGAGGATCCGCTTTCAGAATCCCTGCTTCGCGGCGAATTCAAAGAGAAGAACCTTATCAAGATTTCGGTTCAGGACGAAGAGCATCTTCGCTTCGAGGGCATGCACGCCAGCGATGAAGAGCTGGACAAGGAGCATGTCGTGGTTCACTCCGACGGCGGCGAAGAAGAGACAACCTGAGCCAGTGAGAATGTGTAATCCAAAGCCCGGCAGATGTCGGGCTTTTTTATGCGCTGCGAAAAGGGCGGCTTCGTCTTACTCGGAGACGCCGCTTTGCATGAGCAGTTCGGCCTCGGCATCGGACTGCTGTTTTTCGAGGACCGGTTCAAATTCGCCCGGGGAGACCCATTCCACTTCGCCGCTTAGCCACAGGACCACGTAGCCCGACGGGATGTAGGACCTGAATTTTTTGCGGGAGTAAGCCAGGATCGTATCCTCCGTGTCATTGCGGTGTATCCACAGGGCGCGGTAGTGCAGGTTGCCCAGGCGTGCGTCTTTAATTTGTTTTCGGTAGTCGGAAACGGTTTCCATCGAAGGCAGGTGGCGGTTCTGCTCGCGGTAGGTAAGGATGAACTCACTGAGCAGGTTCATGGTGCGAAGGGCCTCTTTTTTGTTGACGTGGTCCTTAAAGCCCATCATCATGAAGATAAAACCCGCGGTGACGATGAAAATCATCGCAAAATTACTGATTATTTTTTTCTGCCTTTTGTTCATGGGATCAGATTCTACCCTTTTAGGTACTCAATGTCCATAAAAGCGGCGGTTCTCTGTCATTCCTGCAATGTTCGCTTATTTTGTCCGCGTAGTATTATACCACTTTCAGGGCAGGATGTGTACCCTTGAGTCCTGAATTTTTATGCGGTTCTTCTCGAAAAGGTCGATGGCATGGGGGTAAGCGATGCATTCCTGTTCAAATACACGGGCCGCGAGGGTGTCGGGCGTATCGTCTTCAGCAACGGGGCAGGTCCGCTGGACGAGGATGGGGCCCTTGTCGTACTCGTTGGTACAAAAGTGGACGGTACATCCGCTGACCTTGCAGCCGTGTTCGAGTACCGCCTCGTGGACATGGTGGCCCCACATACCCTGTCCGCCGAAGCTGGGCAGCAGGGCGGGATGGATGTTCATCACGCGGTTTTCCAGGAAATCGGGGATTTGCCACAGGCACAGCCAGCCGGCCTGGACGACAAGCTCGGCGCCGGATTGTTTGAGGATTTCGGCCAGTTTTGCGCTGAAGCTTTTAAGATCGGGATGGTCTTTTTTCCGCACGATTTCGAGCGGCAGATTGAGGTCTTTGGCCCGGTCTACGCCTTTCACAGTCGAACGGGAGCTGATGACCTGTACAATTTGGGCATTGAGCGAGCCGTCCTTGATTTGCTGATCGATATTGAGCATGGTTCGGCCCGAGCCGCTGAGCAGGATCGCGATCTTGAGGGGCTTTTTTTTCTTTACGGAGGCCGTTTTGGCCGGTTTGGGGCTCTTGTCGATGTCTTTTTTGGCGTCGAGCGATTCGTTGACCAGGCTGTCGGCGAGCTTGTTGGATTCGCGGTAGACGTGCGAGACGGTCCACTTGCTGAAATTGTCGAGCAGGTCCATGCACTGGGCATAGATGGGCTTTAGGTTCGCGTTTTTCACGCGGTACTGGCCGTTGATCTGCTTGACGATCAGTTCGCTGTCACTAAAGAGGGCAATTTCGGAGGCTTTTTGATTCTTCGCCTCGGTCAGGGCATGGACATAGGCCTGGTATTCGGCGACATTGTTGGTGGCGGTGCCCAGGTAGATGCCCCGGGCGGCGATGAGTTGTTTTTTCTCGTCGTAGATCGCGAACGCGGCCGCGGCCGGTCCGGGATTTCCGCGACTGCCCCCGTCGGTATAGATAACAAGCTTGCCAGCCAAGGCTTACTCCTCCTCGTTGGGCTTTAAAACGAGGATTCGAGTGCACGTCGGGCACCGCATGACGTCATCTTTGGTCATCAGACGGTTGACGGTTTCGGTGGTCAGCCCCATGAAACAGCCGCCGCAGGTGTAGTTATCAAACCGGGAATCCTGCTGTTCGATGAAAGCGATGGCCTCTCCATCGTAGGTATCGGCCACCTTTTTGAAGGTTTCGAGTACATCCTGGGGGATGTCTTTGGCAGTTTGGTCCCATTCGATCTGGACTTCGTCGGCCTGGGCCTCGAATTTCGCGGCTTTCTCCTCCGCATCCCTGCGAATCTGGTCGAGTTTTTCCTTCTGCTCGATAATGTCCTTTTCAATGGCTTTGCATTCCTGCTCATCGGTTTCGATGAGTTTCATGAGGTCGAGGACCTGGTTTTCGATCTTGGAATTGTCGGCCTTGGAGGTATTGAGCTCGGTGAGGATGGCGGAGTATTCCTTGTTGGATTTGGCTAAGTTTAGGGCTGCCCGGTACTTGGCGATGTGTTCATCGCGGTCTTTGAGCTCGAGTTCCAAGCGGTCGGCCTGGACGCGGGTCAGCTTGATTTCTTCGTGCTTGGCTTCGAGGTTGTTTTGCAGGTTTCGAACCTGATTTTCCTGAAAAACGACGCTTCTTCGACATCTTACTAACTTGGCTTTGACCGCTCGAAGCCTGTTTTCAACGCTCTGCAATTTCATTAAACCATTCAGGACAGGTCCCATGCACGCTTCCTTATACTCTTTTTAAAATATCACTTTCGTCTCCAAACTGCCATTATCACGGAAGGGGGCGATACTTCAACAAAAATTTTTGTTTTTTCGCCGGTGCGGTTGAGAGGAGCGTTTTAGAGGCTATAATGCGGATATGAAACATTTGCTCAAAAACCTGATCCATGCGGAATCGACGGCCCGAAAGGGGGAACTGGATGTCGCGGAGGTGCTTCGCGACTATTTTGCCGCTCACGGGCTGACCGCCCGGATTGACGCCTGGGAAGGGGGCCGGGCGAACCTGGTTTTGCATGTTCCGTCATCCGGGAGCCGAAAAGCGCTGCTTTTTGCTTCTCATCTGGATGTGGTGCCTGCCGATCCGAAGGCGTGGACGAGGCATCCCTTCCGGCCGCATGAAGAACAGGGCCGGATTTACGGGCGGGGGGCCTGTGATATGAAAGGCGGGCTGGCCGCGGCGGCTGTGGCGCTGGTCGAGCTGGTCGAGGAGGGGATGAAATTCGAGGGCGACTGCATTTTTGCCGCGACAGCGGGTGAAGAGACCGACAGCGCGGGGGCCAAGCGGTTCGTTCAGGAGTATATCCAGGCGCTGCCGGACCTGGCGGGGGTCGTGATCCCCGAGCCGACGGATTTTGCGATGATTACGGCCCACAGGGGCATTTTCTGGGTGAAAATCCGCACGCTGGGCAAAACAGCCCACGGCTCGATGCCGCATTTGGGGGTAAACGCGATCCACTTGATGCGGCGGATTCTGGATCAGCTCGACGATTTTGTGATCGAGGGGCCCGAGCATCCGCGGTTGGGACGGTGCGGATTCAGTGTGAACCGGATCAGCGGCGGCGATGCGTTTAATGTGATCCCGGACAAATGCGAGGTGAGCGTGGACATCCGCACGGTGCCGGGCGTAAGCCATGAGGCGGTGCTGTCACAGCTTCGAGGGCTGATCGAGCAGGTCGGAAAGGATGCGGGGGAAGATTTCCGCTATGAGATCGAGGTGTGCAGGGATGTACCCGGCATGCAGACCGATGAAACGGACGATTTTGTCAAGGGTTTCGCCGTGCTGGCGGGGGTTTCAGAGTTTACCTCGGTGGGATATACGACGGACGGGCCGCATTTTTCGCTGTTTCAGGTCCCGATTGTCGTTTATGGCCCCGGCAAGTCGGAGAGCTGCCACAAGCCGGATGAGTATATCGAGTTTGCGGATATGAAACGGGCAAAAGATACGTATAAGAAGCTCATTGGGCAGTGCCTGGGGTAGCGGGGGTTAGTTTTCCTCGAAGCGGTACTGTTTCTCGAACATCTGCTCGAAGTCGTAAATGTTGTCAAAGTCCTCGATTTCGTCGGATTCCTGCGCGGTCATCCAGTTGTAACGGATCATGAGATAGACGATCTCGCCCATGTCGCGGGTATTATGCACCCCCCACTGGTTGAGGACCATCTTGGCCAGCCAGCCCCATCGTTTTTGGGCCAGCCGGGCGATTCCCTGGGTCAGCTCGGCCCCGGAGATATGCCGCGGTTCATCCTCGCTGGCGTTCTCGCGGAGCTGCTGGATGGTAAAACCCAGCCCGTCGTAGATGAACTTGAGAGCCTTTGCGTCATACCGGCCGTCTTCTTTGGCGATTTGTTCAATCGAGATCTTCATAAGAGCGCTTCAACTCCGCGATCAGTGAATCCGCATTCCGGGTGTCGCTCCCTTGTCGACGTCGAGCAAAAAGATTTCTGATCCGCCCGGCCCCGCGGCACAGACCATGCCCTCGGAGAGACCGAACTTCATCTGCCGCGGCTTCAGGTTCGCAACGCAAACCACGTGTCGGCCGACGAGCTCTTCGGGCTTATACGCCTTGGCGATCCCGGCGAACACATTTTTGCGGATCGGGCCAAGGTCCAGCTCGAGCTGGAGCAGCTTGCGGGCCCCTTCCACTTCGCTGGCATTTGCGATTTTGGCGATCCGCAGGTCTACCTTCATGAAGTCCTCAATCGTGCATTCCGGTTCAAGCGGTTCGTCGAATTCCGGCGCGTCGGTGCTCTCGGGGGCTTCGGCTTCGGGCTGAGCATTTTCGGATTTGCTTTCTTCGATCATGGCTTCGATTTTCTCCTTTTCCACGCGTTCGATCAATCGCTCGAACGGGTTAATCTGCTGGTTTTCAATCACGGTTTCCACATCGGCCAGGGTCAGCGGGCCGGCCGCGAGCAGCTTCTCGATCTTCGCGGCGAAAAGCGGAAGCACGGGCTTGAGGTAAATTGTCAATACCCGCACGGCGTTTAAAATCGTCGTCAGTACCTGCCTCGCTTTTTCGGGATCGGTCTTAATCAGCGTCCACGGCTGGTTCTGTTCGACGTACCGGTTCGTCTCATCGGCCAGGCCCATAATCGCCCTGACCGCCGAGGCGTAGTTGAGGCTTTCGTAATCGGCGATGATCGCGGCCTTCTGGTGCTGAATCCGCGAGACAATCGCGCGGCCTTCATCGTCGAGCGTGCCCAGCTTGCCGTCGAGCTTTTTGTTGAGCATCGGGGCCGACCGCGAAGCCAGGTTCGCCAGCTTGCCCACCAGGTCCGAGTTAACCTTGTTCGTAAAGTCCTCAAAGCTCAAATCCAGGTCACCCACGTCGCTGGTCAGCTTGCCGGCGTAGTAATACCGCAGGTACTCGGGGTCGAGATGCTTTTTATACGTCGAGGCCTTGATGAACGTGCCCTTGCTTTTGCTCATCTTCTGGCCGTTCACCGTCAAAAATCCGTGCACGAACAGTTTATTGGCTACCTTAAAGCCCGAACACATCAGCATCGCCGGCCAGAACAACGCATGGAAGTACATGATATCTTTGCCGATAAAATGATACAGCTCCCAGTCATCGCTGTTCCATACCGTATCAAAGTCGAGGTTGTTCTTCTCGCAGTAATTTTTGCACGATGCCATATATCCCACCGGGGCATCGAGCCACACGTAAAAGTATTTGTCATCCTCACCGGGAATCTTAAAGCCGAAGTACGGCCCGTCGCGGGAAATGTCCCAGTCCCTGAGACCCTGCGAGAACCACTCTTCGAGCTTGTTCTGCACCGAGGGCAGCACGTACCCCTTCTGCGCGAGGTCTTTTAGCTGCGTCTCAAAGGCGCTGAGCTTAAAGAAGTAATGCTTGCTCGGCTTCCAGACGGGCGTTTCGCCGCTGACCGCGCTGACCGGATCGATCAGTTCGGTGGGCCGGTAATGCGCCCCGCACGCATCGCACGAGTCGCCGTACTGGTCCGTCGCCTTGCACCGCGGGCACGTACCCTTGATGTACCGGTCCGGCAGCCACATCTTTTCCTTCTCATCGTAGGCCTGCTCGATCTCGCGGGTCTCGATGACATTGTTTTCGACGGCCTTCTGGTAGATCGTCTCGCTGAGCACGCGGTTCTCTTGCGAGTGCGTCGAGTAGTAATTGTCAAACTCGATCTCAAAGGCCGTAAAGTCCGCGATATGTTCGTCATGGACCCGTGCAATCAGTTCTTCGGGCGAAATCCCCTCGTCCCTTGCCCGGATCATAATCGGCGTGCCGTGCGTGTCATCCGCGCAGAAGTAATAGCAGGTATTGCCGCACAGCTTCTGAAAGCGGACCCAGATATCCGTCTGCAGGTACTCGACGAGATGGCCGATATGGATCGATCCATTCGCGTAGGGGAGGGCTGAAGTGACGACGATTTTGCGAGCCATTTAAGAATCCTTGTTGTTGTTTCCGGCGTTATCGTTTTTGTTGGAGTTGCGTTTGCGTCCGCGGCGGTTCTTGCGTCGGCGCCTGGATTTATTCTGCTTTTCGCCGCCTTCACCCCCGTTTTGATTCGAGCGGTTGGACCGTCCGCGATTGTTTCGTTGCGACCGATTGTTCTCGGAGGGTTTGTCTTTGGCTTCGCCGCTTGCGGATTCGCCCTGGGGCTGCTGGCCCTGGTCCTGCGGGTCGGAGCTGTCAGGCTGTGCCTGCGCGTTTTCAGGGCTGTCCGTGTCATCCTGTGGAAAATCCTCTTCCGGGAAGTCTTGTTCGTTCTGCTCGGGTTTGGGCCGCTGGCGGCTCTTTTGTTCCTGCCCGCGCGGACGCGGCGACCTTCCGCTGCTTTTGTCGTTTTTCTGTTCGAGACTCTGTGCGACCTCTTCCTGGCTCGCGGGCGAAATCTCCTCGACCGGCCAGGCTTCCCGGTCGCCGTTATCATACTGCACCACGACAAGCTGCGTCAGAACCTGGGCATCAAAGACCTTGCCGATCCCGTTGGCGGTTTTCACAAAGCTGTTTCGACGCGGCATATTCTTCTTCAGATCGCGGTAGGTCTGGTCCTCGTACCGCAGGCAGCACTTGAGCCGTCCGCAGTGGCCCGAAATCTTGGACGGGTCCAGCGTGGCCTTCTGGAGCTTGGCCATCTTCATATTGACCGGCTCGAGAATCTTGAGGAACCGCTTACAGCAGACTTCCTGCCCGCAGCTTTCAAAGTCGGCGAGGATGCGTGCCTCGTCGCGGCTGCCGATCTGGCGAAGCTCGATCCGGGTCTGATATTCCTTGGCCAGACGTTTGACCAGCTCACGGAAATCGACCCTGCCGTCGCTGGTAAAGTAAAAGACGATCCGCTCGCCGCCGAACAGGTGCTCGGAATCGACCAGTTTCATCGGTAAATTCAGCTCGCGTATAAACTTACGGCAGGTTTTCATCTCTTCTTTCGAGGAGATTTCCAGGTGCCGGGCCTCGTTGAGGTCTTCATGGGTTCCAAACCGCACAAACGCTCCGCCGGAATAGACCGGGCACCGCTGTTCGCCCTGGCCGTAATAGTCGGATACCTCCTTGCACGAGCATTTAAACTGGCCGTGGCGGTAATTAAAATTGCCCACGATCCGGCCCAGCTCCAGCCCGCGGTCGGTTTTCACGACGGCATGCGTCTCGGTGGGCGGGATATGCTTTTCATGGTGCTCGAACCAGCCCAAATGCCCCATAAGTCCATAGCGGACAAGCATTTGCTTTGGCGGCTCCTTGTGGGTTTTGTGCTCGTGGCTTTCTTTCGCGGCCGGCTTGGGCGCGGGTTTTCCCTGCGGCTCGGAGGAAGAATCGCTTTTTACCGGCTGCTGAGAGGTTTTTTCCGTGTCCGGCTGGGGCTCTGCGGGCGAATTTTCAGCGGTTTGCGGCTGGTTTTCGCCGGATTGCCCAGGCTCGGCATGATTGTCATTTGGCTGTATCATAATATCTTATATAGTGCTTCCGATTGAAAATTCCCGTTTTATCCGCGGTAAATATCTTCAAGGTAATAAATTACAATTTTTCCAGCGGATATTTACTACCCGTAAGGGTATATGCACTTAGAGTTAGGTTGTTTCAACAATTTTAAGTAGAAATTGTACCACAACCGCCGATGTGAAGCAATAATTCCTCAAAAATTAGCTTTTCGTTCACATTATCGTCCACCCATTTGATATTTTCGTAGATTTTCTGGATGTTGGCCGCGGCCTGGTCAAGCGTGCAGTTTTGTGCGAATCCCTGGATATCCCGCGGCTGATCGTGGTTAATCCATCCGGAAGCGGCTTTGCCGACATGGAGGCTCTGGATATCCTGAAAAACGGACATCAGGATATTTAATACCTGTTTCTGGCACTTTCGAGTGACATCTTTTTTCGTCAGTGCCGGTTCGTCGGTCTCGGCGATTTCGTCGGTCGGCTGCGGCCCGCGGCTCTCGGCTTGTGCCTTTTCTTTTTGTGCCTCGGCAATCGCACCGCTCAAACTTTTGGCCGATTCACCGCAAAACGCGGCAAAATCCACGGCTTTGGGCAGCCCGCAGGTGCATATACCGGCGACGATCCGTTGTTTTAGAGCGTACAGATCGACCGTGTCGTCTTTTACCGCCGCCCAGAACATCGCCTCGCCGATACTGCCCCGGCACAGCCGGGCGAAATAACGGGCCGCATTGGCCCCGACGCCCTCGCCGCGGAGCTTGTCCACGATAATCGGTTCGTCAATCGAACCGAAGGGGATCACCTGGCAGCGCGAGCGGATCGTCGGTAGCATCTGTTCGAGACTGGTGCAAAGCAGCACAATCTTGCAGTAATCCGGCGGCTCTTCAAGGGCTTTTAGCATCGCGTTCTGGCTCGAACGGTTGAGCCGCTCGGCCTCGCGGATGATATACACCTTGTACGCACCGTGATTCGGGCGAAAATGCACATCGTCCACCAGGTATCGATCGATCACATCTTTGCGCAGCTCGACCGACTCGGCCTTGCTGTTCTTGCCCTTCTCGGTGAATTTGTAGAGTTCCTTGGTAATGATCTTCAGGTCCGGGTGGGTCTCGGCGTCGAAGAGCCTGCAGCTCGGGCACTGTCCGCAGGCATCGTGAAAGGGGCCGCCGTTTTGTTCGGTCGTCTGCCGGTTTTCACACATCAGCATCTGCGCGAAGGCCTGGGCGGTCAGGAATTTGCCAATCCCATCGGGCCCGGTGAAGATGTACGAATGGGCGATGCGGTCAGCATGTACCGCGCTTTGCAGTACATCGATGGCCCGGTCCTGGCAGATGATCTCGGCAAGTTTCATTGCAGCGCCTCCAGGGCGGCCTGCACCTGCCGGGTTACGGTTTCGATGGACTGCGCCGCGTCGATAACGGTGGTGTTCTGCGCCGCTTTGGCAAAGGCCAAAAAGCCCTCGCGCACTTTCTGGTGGTAGGCCCGGGGCTTTTGCTCCATGCGGTCCAGTTCGCGGTTCATGCGGCTTTGGGCCGTTTCGAGGTCGACATCGAGGATGATCGTCAGGTCCGGCCAGGTGCGGTCGAGCGTATCGTCGGCGATCTTGAGCACCTTGTCCATGCCGAAGCCGCCGGCGATGCCCTGGTAGGCGGCGGTGCTGCTAAGCCACCGGTCGAGCACGATGCATTTGCCCTGCGAAAGGGCCGGCTCGATGACCTCGATCCAGAGCTGGGCCCGGCTGGCCATGTAGAGCATCACTTCCACGTTGTCGCCCATGCCTTCGTGGTCATTGTCGAGCAGGATGTCCCGGATTTTTTCGCCGATTACGGTTCCGCCCGGGTCGCGCGCGGTGACGACCTCGACGCCGGCGGATTGGATGGTTTCCACGGCTTTTTTCGTTTGCGTGCTCTTGCCGCAGCCGTCCGGGCCGTCGATCACGATAAATTTGCCTGCGTATTTCGATGCCAAGGTGTATCCCTTATTCTTTAGGTTTTCACGGGTCATTTCGTAAGGTGGGATTATAGCAGCCCCCGGGGCGGATGTCACGTATTTTAAATGAGGGACAGGTGCCAGTGAAGCCGCAGGCTATTATTGAAATAAATTCCCTTTTCTTCTCTCTTTGTTTCGATTACAATCGCGGCCATGGTAAAAGGCAATGGGAATGAAAGGAGCCTGGTACCTGCAGGGAACTTCATGGTAAAAAAATACTCACCATGAAGAGCTGGAAGTGATTGAAGGTTATAATGCTTGATTGGTCAACGCATCCTGCATGACTGGATAACTGATAAATACCTAAAAATGAAGCCCCCAGGTAAGGGGTGCGATTTGTAGTTTAAGGCATTCAATTATAAATAACCAAGGTTTTGCTATGTGGGATTACGCAGAGAATCATCCAGACACATTGGCAGTTTTAACGGCGTGCTGTGCAGCCATAACTATCTTTCTTATTGTAATTTCATGGAATTTAAAGGGTTTTAAGCCTACTCACAGGTTTCTCTGGTCTCGTTATCTTAACTTGCTTTCTTTGATTTCGCCGACGATCTCAATGGCTTTTTATTTTTGGGTTTTTATTATTAAAAATGCCGGTTCTGTCTCACAGCTTAATCCCGCAGGATCTCATGTATGGCACCTATGGACTTGGGCTTGGCCTTATTTGCTTTTGTTAAATTCATTTAGCTTGTTAATGATTATAGCCAGTGTCATTATTTTCTTTCGTCTCAATCGATATTTAATATTTATCTTAATACGTTTTTTCTCTTTCCTGACAATCATAGGAAGCTTCATTGCTGTTTATATGAGATATCCGGACGCATAGTATCGTCCACTTCAAAAAAATATCCGGGTGATTGAGAATAGGAATTTCAGATTAATGGTGGGTGCAACCCTCCCTGCGAAAATTGTATCTATAAATTCCTTTTCATCTCTCTTTGTTTCGATTACAATCGCGGCCATGGTAAAAGGCAACGGGAATGAAAGGAGTCTGATACCTGCAGGGAACTCCTCTTCATGGCCTTCGTGTGCTTCTGGTAAAATAAAATACTCACCATAGAAGAACTTGAAGTTCTTGAAGGGTAAAATTGATTTTTCTACAGGACGTGTATAGATGAAGAGAAAAGATATGTCATTTTACATAAAAGGTATTTTTGGAATTTTGAGCTTTCTTCTTTTCATCATTTTAGCAATATTAAAGCATTTTCACTTTTCCGTTCTACTTTTCGCATTTTCTCATGGTCTAATAGCCAGCGCAGTTTATTGTAAAATATGTGAACTTTATGATAGCCAGGGAGAGGAATATAAGAGGTTAACCTATGTAAACAGGAAGTAAGTATTGTGTTCTTTGGATCCTGCCGATGATTTTCTTTTCGTGTGCTGTTTTATCTTTATATTTTCTTTCATTCATGGGTGTGCTTATTTTTTCTGGATTGTTTATTGCTTTTAACGACGCTTGTAGGATTCAACAGCTTTTTGTCATGCAGAAAAAAGCATTGGGTAAGTTGGGAGAAACAAGCAAGATGTCTATCTCAGAAATGCATCCGGGTGATTGAGAATAGGAATTTCAGATTAATGGTGGGTGCAACCCACCCAATAAAAGAAAGTTCTATTCTTCTTCTGTGAGTTGTAAATTCACCCCAGCCATACATTGAATCATTGTTTTTTGCAATATTTTGTCAAGGTTTTGATTAAATTTTCCCCTCGTAATTCCGAGCCTTTGGATACAATAGTACCTTCAGCATCAACCAAAAATAAAGATGGAATGCCGTCAAATTGATACAGTCTTGCTAACTCATTATAGTTGCCGAAAAGCTGCCGCCATTGTATTTCATTCTTCTGGATGTAAGCTTTAACCCTCTCTTTATCATCATTCACGGCGATCCCGATAATTTCAAAGTTTTCACCCTTGAATTGAGAATAAGCTTCCTTTAAATAACGTGTCTCACCTACACATGGGCCGCACCATGTCGCCCAGAAGTCCAATAAGAGCATCTTGCCCCTGTTTTGTGACAATACGAATTCTTTTGAGTCAAGCGTAAGGCACTTGAAATCGGGGGCAGGAGACCCAATTTCCACAGGCAGGAAATCCGACTTTTTAAGAGTGATGAAATCGCCCATCCGGCCGATTTTATGCAGTTCATATGTTTCACCTTTTAACGTGAATGGCTGGTAGAGACGGGCACGAAAAGTCCGTGCATCAAATTTCGAGATCTTGTTCATATTGATTTGTATTTGTGACCCCCTGTCATACTCAAGCTGTGGAATTAGGTTGGTCAAAATCAAAGGATAGTTGTCGTTTTCGATTTTAATTGAACCATATTTAACATTCTCAATTGAGTAAAAATAAAGAAACGATCCGCCATTGGTCCTTGTTTTGGTAAATCGTACAGGCACTTTGACTGTTCTGACTTGTTTTCCGTCATAAATAGGGCTTGCTGAATAAGCCCTAATTTCTATTTTACTGAGTTTCTCAGGCGGC
>CAYVUI010000063.1:0-18843 GCA_964454745.1 uncultured Pirellulales bacterium
TAACCTATTGGCTCCACTAAGAGTTAAAGAACGAAAATGAAACTACACAGTACAAGTAGGTGCGATCACTTTTAGCAGCTATCAGTAGGTCAGACATCCAGACCCTTAGCCAGGTTTAAGGCGGGGGATTTTTCATTTTGGGGCCGGCTTCATTTTTGATAGGATGGACTGCGTACCGAAATGAGAATAACTATGAGGATCTGATATGAGCGATACAATGGATTTGTCAGCTGATGTTGCCCAAGGTAAATATGCCTGGAAGACAACTTTTATTTACGCGGTTTTCGGGGGATTGTGGATCCTGCTTTCGGACCGTGTCGTGGCCGCGCTGGTCTCTGACAGCCAGACGCTGACAGCGATTCAGACGTACAAGGGGTGGTTTTATGTGCTGGTGACATCGGTTTTGATCTATTCACTTGTTTTTCAGGGTGAGTGGCGGCTGCACGGGCTGCTGCGTCAACTGGATCAAAAGAACCGCAGTCTGCACGATGAAATGCTGGTACAGATTGAGAATGAGAAACGTATCAAAAAGCTGATGGGTGATCTGACGGAAAAGAACAAGGAGCTCGAGGGAATTATCAATGCGATTTCACATGATCTGCGGACGCCGCTGGTGAATATCAAGGGTTTCAGCGGCGAGCTTTGCGACAGTATTGAGGATTTGCAGGCACGAATCGGGGAATATCCCGAGGCCCGTGACGATGAACGGATTGGTGTTTTGTGCCGGGAGATTCCGGAGTCTTTGGCGTTTGTCGAGCAGGGTGCGGATAAGCTGAATTTGCTTTTGAATGGCCTGCAGGAGGTTTGCCGGCTGGGCTTTAATCCGATTCATATTGAGACGGTCTCAGCGAATGATCTTTTGAAACGAGTGGTGGGAAGTTTGCGGTACCAGATCGATCAATGCAAGGCGGAGATTACGGTGGAGGATCTCCCGGAGTGCCGGGCGGATTTGGTGGAGTTTATTCGTATTTTCAGCAACCTGATCGGTAATTCGATTAAATATCGCCGCCCGGACCGGCCTGTGTGCGTGAAGATAAGCGGCCGACGAGAGGGCGACCGGGTTCACTATTTCGTTGCGGATAACGGGATTGGCATTGATCCGAAATACCAGGAGCAGATTTTTAAGTTGTACCACCAGCTTGATCCGTCTGCGGACGGCCAGGGGCTGGGGCTGGCGATTGTCAAGCGTGTTCTCTACAGGATGAACGGGGAGATTTCAGTCGCCCCGGAGCCGGGTGGGGGGACGGTTTTTTCGATTACGCTGCCCGCTGTGCAGGGTTGACCGGTTGGCCTGCGGCCAATTTTTTTAACAATAATCTAATCAGTTTTTTCAAGCCAGTGTCCTCCTAAAATCTGCATATCTGACATGCCAACATCGCCGGAGTTGTCTATGTCCGCTCTGTTGCACCAATCAGGGTCAACGCAGTTTATGTCAAGCCATTTAGATGCAAGTTTTGTGAAATCATGTAAACCAACATCGCCATCGTTATTAATGTCAGGGTCAGGTTGGTCAGGTGTATTCACAGTCAATATCGTATAGCCATCTAAATCTCTTCCATCGGAAATATGTTCCAATGTGTAATCAACCCCTATTATTGCATTTGTAATGTTAGCCCAAGTTGATCCATTCCAGTAATTAATTGCATCAGTACCTTCGATAAGATCAAGAAAATCATTGAGGTCATCGCCTGATATCCAGCCGCTGTCATATAGTGCCAGCATTCCGTTTGTAGCCATGTTGATATAACCATCATCTCCCCCGTTTCCGTCAATAGTTAAAGTTCTAGCGACTTTTACAAGTCCACCAGCCGTGATAGTTAGCGTGCCGCTACCATTGTTGCCGGTGTAGAGATCTCTATTGGCCCATGTGCTACCGGTGCCATCTACAGTAACTTTACCTATGGAGTCGAATCTATTACCGATGCGTCCGTCAGTATTGTTAACTGCTCCGCCCCTAGTTATACTCAGTGCGCCTTCACCAAGATGACCTACTGTAAGTGAAGAACTATTTTCCCAAATCGAACCCGCCCCATCAACCGTTACCGTGCCATTTGAGCCGGATTGATCGCCAATAGAACCACTATAATTGCTAACGATTCCTGCAGAGCTTATAGTCAAATTACCGTTTCCGTAATCTCCGATGGTTAGGTTACCGTAATTGATCCAATTTGAATCAACTCCGGCAACCGTAGCTTCCCCTGATGATCCCACAGACGATCCTATATAGGTTTGGAAATACTTATATGATTCAGGGGTATATCCACCAGCGCTAATAACTGTGCCGCTATCAAAAATGTTGAGCGATCCATTGATATTCAAGTCATAATCATTCATCCACATAGAGTTTTGTCCAGAAACAACGACTTGGCCTCCTGAAATATATCCATGATAGTAAACAAAGTGATAGCCACCTTCATAGCCGCCACTATAAACGTTGCCTCCATTCAATACGTTTAGTGAACCGTTGATTACATGAAGCGAATGACTGTTTTTCCAAGTAGAACTCGTTCCATTGACTATAACCTCACTCGCCAAGCCTCGGATATAACCATTCAAATTCACAACCGTACCAGCATTAGTAATATTTAATAAGCCTTTGCCTTCATTTCCAATATGAAGGTTTTTGTAGTTCGTCCACTTTGAATCGGTATTCTCAACTGTAACCGCACCCTCTGAACCAGTTTTATAGCCTATGTAGCCATAATTCGATTCTATGGTCACCCCGTCAGAAATGCTCATTGTTCCAGAGCCCCCATACCCAGCACCTGCCATTATAATAGTGCCATCAATATTTAAATTGACAGTAATATTTTGACCTATATTCCCATCGATGGTAAAAGTTTGGTCTAATCCATGCGTGGCATCAAAGACTAAATCAAGGTCACTAACTAAGCCGCTGACATTAATCGTACCTGTGCCTTTAAGATCATCGACAGAGCAAAGAAGGCTGTCTGTAGTAAGTGTACCATTGTCAAAGTTTATTTCCCCTGATGCGCTGGAGCCACGAGCCACCCAAGTCTCATTTCCAACATCAACCACACTGCCGTTTGCGATATTCAGTATTCCATTGCCATTTTTACCAACATTGAGATAGTAACTGACTGATAAACTGCCACCCGTCATATCAACTGTTCCGATATCTCCAGAATTGTAACCAATATACAAAGAATGACATTCCTCATACCCGCTGGCAATCTGTGCGGTTCCACCGTTGTTGATTTTGGCAACACCCCATTGTCCCGGTTCACCGTTGTCCCAGTTTGAACTAACAGACCAGTTGCCGGTTGTTCCTAACCAGTAGGTGTCTGCGGCAGAGGTGATGGTTGTTAGCATTAGGAAAAAGACCGTGATTAGACAGAATTGTTTAACTAAAGGTTTCATGTTATCTGCTCTTTTAATAATTAATGTCTTATTTTTGTTATTTAACCCCTTCAAGCCAGTGTTGCGCAAATAATAATAATGAGATACTGTGTTTCTTCATCACACCTTCCTCTATTATAAAGATTTTTGTGTTTCATTACCTTGTCAGTGTTTTCAAATATCAAAGAAAGTTTAACAATTATACTACCATTAAAAGAGTGCAGGTTTTGTGCTGAGCAGCCACTGCTGTGCCATTTTGGCGAAGTCGGCAAAGTTGACGTCGCAGTCGTGGTTGGTATCGCTGACGAGTTGGCCGGTGCAGACATCGGTCAGGCTGGCCTGTTCGGTTCCGCCGTAGGCGCCCATGTTGACGCGTCCGCCGCTTCCGTAGGGTTCGCTGCCGGGCCAGTCGGATGGGTCGCCCGCATCGACGCAGGGGCTCATGACAGGGTCGATGACCCATGCACCATTTTCGTAGCGGCCTGCGGTGGACTGGAGGTGGTAGTCACCGTTTCCGGCAAAGAGGGGATCGACGTCGATATTGCCTGTGCCGGGGCCGGTCCAGCCGTACTGGATGTCGCAGTAATTGAGCGTTGTGGTGCCGTGCTGCTCGACCTGGTAGCCCGGGCCGCCGGTGTTGCCGTAGATGATGCAGTTTTCGAGCAGGCCATTGTTGGTAACGACACCGTGGTCATCGTTGTTGGCGATGGTACAGTGAGAAAGGGTGACCGGTGCATTGTTCGTCCAGAATACTACACCACCTCGCTTGTTCCCGGAGATGACACAATGGCTGGCGGTGAGCATTACGTTATTGCCGCCCTGACTGTATATGCCGCTGCTGTCGTAATCATCAAAGAGGTTGCCAACGATTCGGCAGCCGTCGAGGTTGACCGTGCCTTCCGCTTCGCACCAGATTCCGGCACCTTGCCGGCCGGTGTTCTCCGTGATGTCGCAGTTTTTCATCTTGAGTGTTGATTCGGGCTGGTAAGCCTTGAAGAAAACGCCTCCGCAATCCCCGTAATTGTTTTCCTGCCCGCGGATTACGGTGTCCTGAATAGAAACGTCACAATAGTCTTCAATGCGGATGCCGTATATTTCTTGTGCCTGGGCCCCGTAATTCATCGAGCTGAACGAGTAGTTGTCCTCGATTGTGCTTGACTGGATATTCATAGAAATTGGATTCTCTGCCATTCCAAATGCATAGTTGCCGTACGCGGAGTGGGGCTGGGTGGCTAGGGAGTAGTTGTTGTCAATGGAGCAGTCGGTCATGGTCAGGCTGGCCTGCATTTGCATGTCGATACCGGTGAAATGAGCATGGCTTGTGTTCGCAGTGATGTCAGAGCCGGAGATGTTGATTGCTGAAGAGCCCATTGCGCTCAGGCAGGTGAAGTTTTCGCCGATGTTGCCAGTGAACAAAGAGTCCGTAACGGTAAGGCTTGAATGATAGCGGGTCTGGATGAGGAAATCGTAACCGTGGTTGTCCATGAAGGCGCAGTCGACAAAACGCGGCTGGGCGTCATTCATTACTGCGATCATCGGTATGGTGTAGTGATTGGTTGTGAAATTCCGGAAGGTACATCCGGAGAAATAGACGGCGGACTGGTTGTTGATCTGGATTGCTTCGTAGTCGATTTGGGAGTTTTGCGGGTCTTGCTCGAAGACGATCGTCGAGAAGATGGCGCCGGTGGCGGGATCGGGATATTGCTGGAAATCGATGGGTTTGTAGAGCTGGAGGATGACCTCGCCGGAGCCTGTGGGGGCACGCAGTGTCAGGCGTTTCTGGTCGATTTCGTAGAAGATATGTTGAGCGGTATTGTACTGTCCGCGGTAGGTGCCTTCCATGATGACGATGATGTCATGATGATTGGCCTGCATGACCGCGGGCTCGAGGTTCTGGACGGGGCCCTGATTGCCCCCGACCCAGTAGGGAAAGCGGCCGTCCCAGGCGTCGTTGCCGTTTTGGCCGTCTACGTACCAGGTATCGGCGAAGAGCAGCCCGGAAAATGCACACAGAATGGTTACGATAAGAAATGTACTTGCACGTTTCATCACACGGCCTCCTTGATTAAGGTAAATTTGCCCTGCCCCGCCCCCGGCAGGAAACGATCAATATTCACTCAATTCACGATGGTATTATACGACAACTGCGGGAAATTGCAAGGAAAAAATGGATTATCGCGTTGAAAAGCGTGGGTGGTTACCATACAGATTGTGTTTTTAGAGGGTTTATATGGTAACTTTGTAGAACCAGAAAATAATTAAAGTGCCCAGAAATCAATAACTTCCTGGTCAGAAATATTGATTAGCTGTTTTTTTACTTTGGATTGCCATTTTTGCGGCATATTCTGAAATGATTTTTTCAGGTCGTTTCCCTTCCGGCTGTGTATCAGTGCCTTCATGATTCGTATTGCAGAATCTTTATCTTTTTCGCGTTTTTCCGGATTGGGCCTTTTGTCCATGATAAGCAATTTATGCAATGCAAAATTTGCTGGATGGGGCAGGTTTACATAAACAGGACCAACGTTAGCTGTAATCATATTGCTTGCCAGATAATCGAGGTATAGAAGTGCCTGGGCGTTTAAACCCAGTTGGGGAAGCGAATATGGTTTTCTGCTTGGCTGGCCTTTTTGCGGGACCAGAAATTCAACGATCAATTCGGGGTGTTCGAGCCTGATAAAGCCCTGTGAACCTGTGAAACCGAGAATAAAGCCGAGGTCTTTGAGCTGATGTGCAATATCAATTTTTCCCTTCAAATTGCGCGGGTTGGGTATGAGCAGGTCCATGTCTCGTGTTATTAAAGGGCGCATATAATCCGTGCTTTGGAAGAAATCGCTCTAAAACAGGGTACACCAGCTTCCTACGATGACCATATCTTTTAAGACATCCGCTTGATCCAACCGGGCCAGGACCTCCATGCATAATTCATGCTGGCTTATATCCACGCAGTGCTCTCCTTAGGAATCGAACCTGCTGCTTTACTTCGGAAAGAAGCTTGCGGTATTTAGCCCGATATTCTTTTGCATCTTTGAATTTCTTTTTTTCTTTTTCGCTGACGTTTTTGCCCTTGTAAATAAACTGTACTTTTCCCGCTTCCCGCATGACGAGGTAATAGTATTCGTGTCCCTTGACTTTTTTTTGGATCAGGGACCCTTTGGGCAGCCGGGCGAGCTGCTTTTCATAGTTTTTCTGCATGGCCAGCGAGTTTTCCAGTTCTTCCTGCAGTACACCTTTAATGATCTTCATGGTTGGATTCCTTAACGGAGTTACCATACAAACATAAAATAATTATACCATGTATGGTAACCGCTGTCAACGGGTTGTCATACATATTATATATATCGTCATTCTGTATGACAACTTCAGGTCCGGAAAAAAAGGTAATTTTTCTTGCGGGACTCGGCTTTTGTGGATATATTTGCCCTGGAAGGACAGTCAATCCCGGCGGAAAATGGGCGAACAGGTGGTTTGCAGGAGATAGACCATGAAGAAAAAGCTGATGGTTGCGGGGCTAAACGGCTGGGTTGCCGGGCTTTTGAGTGCGTTCATTATCTGGCATGTGGCCGGGATGCATTTTACCCTGAAAAAACTCACAGGGCCGACACGGTATAAGAATCTTATCCTTTATCCACGTCATGCGAAAGAGCCGGCTGAGCAGGTGATGTTCGAAGACTGCCTGTTTATCCAGACGGATGACAAGTTTGTCTGTTCACTCAAGCTTGATAAAGAAGGGCAGCTTACGGAAATAACTCTTTTCAGCAGTGAACAGGCTGGGGGTGTTTGTAACCTGTTTTATTCGCCTGAAAAAAAGCAGACTGAAAAGTTGATCTATTCGCCGAATCAGAAGGCTTCCAGTGATGTATACCGAATGCTATTCGATTACAATGTGGATGGTATTTTTGATTATCGAATTCAGTCAGAGAATTTAAAACCTGAGACCAAACAACAGTCCATTGATATCAATGGTGAATGGGTTGAGGTGGATGATTTTGATGGACGCGAGTACACGGCAAAAAAAATGAATACGGATTATGTGTTTGCCCCCGACTCCGGCTGGGTGGTGAAAGAGCTGCAAGAGTGATTGAGAATCAGGGAGAAATCAATGGAACGGTATGAACTGACCTATCAGGCGGATACGAATAAATATAGCGAGGCTTATAAAAGCTATTTAAAAGATACAGCCCATGGCAGGCTTGCTATAAATCGAGTTTTTTTTAGCGGTTTTGCCTACATAATAATCTTTAGTATTGCTGTTTCAAGTTTTGTCAGGGTTGGAAATGGAGATATTTTGGCCTATTTTGTATATGTTCTGATTGCTTTGGGATGGTTTTTTATTGGCAGAATTTTTATTAAAAATAATGTACTTGGATATCTACGGAAGCTCTTTGCAAATTATGAAACATACACAATCAAAGTCTCCGTAGACGATGTGGGCATTGAATCAGATAGTTTCTCAGCTAAACGTTGCCTCAAGTGGCCTATGATAGAGTATATATCCAAGACAAAGCAAGTGATTCTTATAAAAGGCATGCTTCATGAATTATTGATACCATTATATGCTTTTGAGAGTAATGAGCAATACCAAGACTTTTTTCAGATGATTTCTCAAAAACTTAACGAGGCAAAAAGCAAGGTAAAGCCTGATGCCTATCAATCTACACGCCGGATTGCTTTTGATCTACGTATTGTTTCAATTTTTATGGGATTAGTTGGTTTATTTGTCATTTTTTTGTTATTCAATAGTGAATATACACCGTCTGAGGCCAAGCGGGATGAAACGGATCAGGTTCAAAAGCAAGTTCTCAATAACGTGGATCGTTTTTGGAAAGAGGCTCTTACCGATCATGATTTGGATTATTTATACAGTATGCACACCACTTGGAATTTTCAAGATGAAGTTTCTCTCGATGATTTGAAGGATGCTGTGGGGTCTATTCAGGATTGCGTGGGAGAGTTTCGGGCAACTGAGCTTGTTCACTATGTGTACTCTCCCGATCCGAATGAAGTCAGTTATGTTATCATAACGATCGGAGAAAGGTCAGATTATGCGGACGTGACCCTTCGGATCAGGGGAAGTGAAGGTCAATGTATGATCCGCTGCTTTATGGAGGATTGGTCGGATTGGCAACTGGCAGGGTTTGAACTGATTGAACTGGTGGATATTGAGTTTAAAGTTACCCCTTTTGTCCCGGATGATGTTCGTGGGTTATTTTCAGAAGATTCCATTGCTGGCCAAAAGTTGATAGAAGATGCTGAGTTGTCTTATCTTCTGGATTTGCTTTATCAACCTAAAGCATTATTGAACCATGGGGCTGATTAAATAATTCGAGCACTCTGTTTGAGTAGCTAAATCCTCAGAGGCCGGATAAATGGCTTGATTGGCAAAAGCAGCGCAGGCGGTATAATCGTTACAGGCTTCCGGGTTTAACACTTCGATTTTGGTAGGTTTATCGGACGTTGCTGTTAAATGTTTGTCTGTATGTTGGAGTATGGGAGTGAAAATCGGCCGGGATGGAGAGGGAAGAATAGCGATATGCTATTAGGTATAGCTATTTGCTATTTTTTGTGAAGATAGGGGGTTTGTTAAGAGATGCCTTGAAAAACCGCGTTTGCGCAATAAAAAAGCCAGATTCAATATTTCAGAACCTGGCTTCGGAGGAGGGTGATGAAAAGCTCTATATTTTGTATTTAAGATTTCAACTATAGTATCGAGCAAAATGCTAACAATACTTTAATAAAAGTAGCACTAAAAAAAATTATGTCAAATATTTTTTTGGGAAAAAGGTCAAAATTGTCCTGTCTGAACCAAAATCTAACATAATTATAAGATGTTCTGGGTCCATATATTTTCCTTGCTATTACTGTTGGCAGAAGGGATAATGGTTTCTTTAAACAGGACATGACAGATACGGAATAAAGAAATGGACGGCAAAGTAACACTATCGGACCTTCAGGCACGCAAAGAGCAGGGGGATAAGTTCTCGGTTTTGAGCTGCTATGATTATACGACGGCCCGGCTGGCGATGCAGACGGGGATTGAGATGTTTTTGGTGGGCGATTCGGCGGCGCAGCATCAGCTTGGGATGGCCTCTACGCTGGGCGTGGGGATGGATTATATGGTTGCGATTACGGCGGCGGTTTCGCGGGCGGCCCGGGACCGGGTGGTGTGCGCGGATATGCCGTTTTTGTCGTACCAGACGGGGGTGCGCGACGCGATCCTTAACGCCGGACGGTTTATCACCGAGGCGGGTGCGGACATCGTGAAAGTGGAGGCGTCGGCAGCGCAACTGCCTGTTGTTAAGGCACTTGCGGATGCGGGTATTCCCGTGATGGCGCATATTGGCATTCGCCCGCAGTCGATTGCCAAAGCCAGCAGGCTAAAGGCCCAGGCGCGGGATACGGCGTCGGCGGCGGCGCTGATTGACCTTGCGGACCGTATGCTGGACGCGGGTGCGGATATGCTGCTGCTGGAAGGGGTTGCGCGGGAGGCGGCGGCGGTGATTACCGAGCGGTCGCCGGCGGCTGTGGTCAGTTGCGGGTCCGGGCCGGACTGCGACGGGCAGGTGCTGATCGTGCATGATATTTTGGGGTTATCTGACGGACCGCGGCCGAAGTTCGCGAAGGTGTTTGAGGATGTATCGGCTCCGATTGTCCGGGCGTTTGAGGCTTACGACCGGGATATCAAGAGCGGAATATTTCCGGATGACGGGCACAGTTATCACATGGAAAAGGATGCCCTGGACGAGCTCAAGGAGCTTGGGAAGGAATCATGAGGATTTGTGTTGATTTTGGGCTTTGGGTGTCCGATGTTAACGGAAAACTCACAGTTTGGCGTGAGCAGATTCGAGGGTAAGTTACCGAATTGGAATTATGGCTGAATTTGTAAATGAAAAAACGGCTCTGGAAGCGGTATTTCCGTCATCAGCGAAGGCGGGGCATGACCTTCGGCCGGTGTTTTTTGTCGATATCGCGACGATCGAAGAGTATGGGGACATTCTGCGTCGGCTTTTTGTGGGCCTGGCGAATAAGTCGTATCCGTGCTACCTGGTGATTCCTCCGCAGGCGAGTGTGGGGCCGATTATCAGCCCGGCGGTGACGCTGGTGCGGTACCCGATTTACCAGCTTCCGTTTCTGGCGCGGCAGAACCGCAGGGCGCTGATCGAGCGGCTGGAGAAGTTCAAACCGAATATTCTGCACTGCCTGTGCGCGTCGAAGGAGAGTTTGACCCGGCAGATCGCAAAGGATATGGATATTCCGTACGTGATGAGCTTTTTTGATGACCTGAACCGTATGGTGCGGCCGGGCTTTTCGGCGGGGCATTGCTATCGTCTTTTGGCGGGCAGTTCGCGGACGTGTGAACACCTCGAGAAGCTGTACCCGCGGTATGCCGAGCGGATCGAACGGGTGAACCCGGGTGTGTTCGTAGAGGACGAGACGGCGTGCTACCGCAATGACGAGCATGTGCCCAGTTTGCTGGTGCTGCACAGTTTGGACAGTATTAAGTCTTTCGCGGTGCTGCTGCAGGCGGTCAAGCACCTGGCGATTGACGGGTACGAGTTTATCCTTGCGATTATGGGGCGGGGGCATGCCGAGAAGAAGCTGCACAAGCTGATCCATACGCTCGGGCTCGACCAGGTGGTGACGGTGGTGCCGGAGATGCGGCCATTGCGGGATATTTTTCGGGGGACGGATATTTATATTCAGCTTGAGCCGGGCCGTAAGGACGCGACGCATTTGCTCGAGGCGCAGGCGGTGGGGATGGCGATTGCTGCTGCGGAGCCTTTTGCGTCGGAGGCGCTGTGTGATCATGAGACGGCGGTGTTGTTTGACGCGGATGATGAGCTGAATATTTACGGCAAGATCAAGTATTTGTTCGATTCGCGTGAACAGGCGCGGAAGATCGCGGCGGCAGGCCAGGAGTACCTGCGGGCGCATCATACGGTGTCAAACATGACCGAGCGGTTGATCGATACGTATTTAAAGGCGCTGGCTTGGTACCGCATGCAGACGGCGCCGGCGGAGCAAGAGGACGAGTAAACATAAGTGAGGGTGCAATGGAGTGCAGGATGAACATGAGGAAATTGAGCGTTTGGATGTACGTTGTTGTCTTTGCGGCGGGAATGCAGTTTGCCGCCTTTGCCGAAGAATCGGCGACGGCTGACGATGCGAATGCATATGTGTTTTCGCTCAAGACGATCTGTAAGACGCAGGAGTACTGCGGGTGGCCGACGGTGACAAAGGCCAGGGGAGGGACTCTTTTTGCGGTGTATTCCGGCGGTAGGCAGTGGCATGTCTGCCCCTTTGGCCGAATCGAGATCATTCATTCTTCAGATAACGGTAAGACGTGGAGTGCCCCGAGGGTGTTGATCGATACGATCCTGGACGACCGGGATACCGGCATCGTGGAGACACAGAAGGGGACGCTGCTTGTTACGTGGTTTACTTCCAGCTACTGGATCGACTGGTGGAAGAAGAACCTGCGAGATACGCAGGACCCCAATGAGCAGAAAAAGTGGCAGGAGATGCTCGACGAAATCGAGTCCGGAAATTACCGCTATGAATCGATCCGGGATGAGGTTCGTGATGCTTTTGAAACGGAGCCGTACCAGGTGGATCAGTGGCTTCTACGGTCCGAAGACGGGGGCAGGACGTGGTCGCAGCCGTATCGTGTGCCCTTGATGTCGCCGCATGGTTCGATTGTTTGTTCGGGCGGCGGGCTGCTGCTGGCGGGGAAAGACCCGGACAGCAAGGTGGTCGGGGTCTATGAATCGCGGGATGACGGGCTCACGTGGCAGCGTCTGGGGGACATTGTTCCGATGGAGGGGCACGAGAGTTTGAAATATCACGAGCTGCATATCGCCGAGGCCGCCGACGGCAGGCTGGTGGTGCATATCCGTAATCATAATGAGCCGTATTTTCATGAGACGCTGCAGAGTGAATCGAAGGACGGTGGCCGCACCTGGAGCCGGCCGCATTCAATTGGTGTGTTTGGGTTTCCGTCGCATTTGATTCGTTTAAAGGATGATACGCTGCTGATGACGTACGGGAATCGGCGCGATCTTCGAGTGGAAGCGCGGATCAGCCGGGACAGCGGGGCGACGTGGTCGAAAAAGATGCGTGTCGCCGGGAAGCTGCATACGTGGGATTTTGGGTATCCTTCGACGGCTAAGCTCGATGACGGGAGGCTGGTGACGATCTGGTACGAAGTGCTGCCCGACTCACACAATGCGGTAATTCGCCAGGCGATCTGGAAGATTGATTGAGGCAGAAAGGCGGGTGTTGCCTATTCGATAAAACCAGATTGCCCGCCCAACCCGAAAGGTGATGAAGGTGGTAATTCGCGGTATTGCCCGTGTATGTTTTACAATCCCTGTCTTTGTGAGAACACTCTCTCATTCGCATTGCAGCGACTTATTGAAATTCCTTGCTGTATCGGCCTGTCCCCCGTTTTTGCCTGCTTCATAAATAAAGGAGAGACGCTCGGGCCTTGACAAACGTCTCTCCTTCTGGAGGAGGAGGAAAGTAACTCTTGTTTTGTCTATCATACATTTTTCTCTACGACAGTTTTGTCCGATTGTTTTGAAGAAAATTGTGGATTTTATCGGAATTTTTTTGAATTCGGGGTTTGAATTACAAAAAAAGGTACCTGACCCCTTTATTTGCGGGCGAAGGCGATGCGGTCGTGGCCGGCGTGGTCTTTGTGGATGTGGATGTCCGTGTAATTGGCGTTTTGGAGCAGGTTTTGGACGGCAGGGCCGTTGCGGTAACCCATTTCGAGGATGAGGGCGGCTTTGGGTGTGAGGAATCCGGGGGCGGCCTGGATGATTTTTTCGATCCAATCGAGGCCTTCGGGGCCGGCCTTCAGGGCATGGGCGGGTTCGTAGTTTTTGACGTTGGGGTCGAGGTTTTCGTATTCGCTGTCGGTCACGTAGGGGGGATTGCTTACGATCAGGTCAAAGGTTTCGCTGGGCTCAATTGCGTCGAAGAGGTCGCCGGTCCGGGTTTCGATGCGGTCTTCAAGGCCGAGGGACTGGACGTTTTTCTGCGCGACGCGGATCGCCTTTTCGCTGATGTCGGTTGCAATGAGTTTGGCATGGGGTACGTTTTTGGTAATCGCGCCGGCGATGCAGCCCGAGCCGGTGCACAGGTCGAGGACTCTGGGTTCGGGGGTATCGAGTGCCCGGAGAAAGTCGATTGCTTTTTCGACGAGCAGCTCGGTCTCCGGCCGGGGAATGAGGACATCGGGTGTCAGCGTAAAGCGGAGGGAGTAGAACTCGGTATGGCCGATGAGGTAGGCCAGGGGCTCGTGGGCCCCGCAGCGTTTGACCAGCGGGCGAAGGGTATCGAGGTGCGAGGGGGCGACGGTTTTGTCGAAGTTGGCGTAGAGCATGATCCGCTGGGTGTCGAGGACGTGGGAAAGCAGCAGCTCTGCGCTTAGGCGCGGCGAGTCGATGCCCTTGTCGGTGAAGTATTCACTGACCCAGTCGAGCAGTTTTTTGATCGTCCATGTTTCGCTCATTGTTGTGGTTCCATACGCTTTCTGCCGGGCGGTCGTTTTCGTCCTGATTAGGGACGTGTTCCTCATTTTGATGTTGCGTTTACGGTTTAAATGTATACCTTGTCCATCAGCCGCGGGAAGGGGATGCACTGACGGATGTGTTTTTCGTTGGTCAGCCACGCGACGGTGCGTTCGACGCCGAGGCCGAATCCGCCGTGCGGGACCGAGCCGTATTTGCGGAGGTCGAGGTACCAGGCGTAGTGTTCGGGTTCGTAGCCTTCTTCATTGATGCGGGCCACCAGGCGGTCGTATTCATCCTCGCGGACGGAGCCGCCGATGACCTCGCCAAAGCCCGCGGGTGCGAGCATGTCGAAGTTTTCGACGACTTTGGGGTTGTCGCGGTCGGTCCGCATGTAAAAGGCCTTTGCGTCGCGGGGGTAGTGGGTGACGAAGATGGGTTTGTCGTGCATCATCGAGAGGATGGTTTCGTCGGAGCCGCCGAGGTCTTTGCACCACTGGAAGCTGGCGGCCAGTTCGGCGTGCTTTGGATTGTTCTCGATTTTGGTTTCAAGCTCGGTCAGTTCTGCGCGGAGGTCGGTGATCTCGCGGGTGAATTTTTCGACCTGCCATTTTTTGAGGCCGGATTTAAGCCGCTGTTCGAGGTCGGTGATCGTTGCGGTGATCTCGTCGCGGCGGATATGGAAGGATTCGAGCTGGTCGGCCATGAATTTGGCGGTTTTGTCGCTGGTCAGGATGTCGACGGCGTCGGTGTAGGTCAGGCGGTAGAAGGGCGGGGTGATGGCTTCAAGGCCTTGGATATCGGCTTCGAGACTTTCAAGTTCGAGTCGGTTCTTTTCGAGGACTTTGGCGACGATGTGACAGACGAATTTTTCGGCCAGGTCGAGCAGGCCGGGCAGGTCGATGAAGGCGACCTCGGGTTCAACCATCCAGAATTCGGTCAGGTGGCGGCGGGTTTTGCTTTTTTCGGCGCGGAAGGTCGGGCCAAAGCAGTACACCTTGCCGAAGCTCATGCAGGCGGATTCGAGATAGAGCTGGCCGGTCTGCGAGAGGTGGATCGGGTTGCCGAAGTAGTCAACCTCGAAGAGGGTTTGTTCGCCCTCGCCGGCCAGTGAGGTGAAGATCGGCGTGTCGATGAGGGTAAAGCCGTGGGTGTTGAAGAATTCGCGGATGGCCTCGATGACGGTGTGGCGGACCTTGAGGATGCACCACTGGCGGTGGGAGCGGAGGTGCAGGTGGCGGTTTTTCAGCAGGAAATCGACGCCGTGTTCCTTGGGCGTGATGGGGTAATCCTGCGAGGGGCCCAGGATGGTGATCTCTGACGCGACGAGTTCGACGCCGCCGAGGCTGCGCTCGTCTTTGCGGACCCGGCCGCGGAGGATGAGCGAGGTTTCCTGGCCGATGTGCTTGACGGCCTCGAAGGTTTCGTCGTCGACGCGGCCGCGTTCGATGATGCACTGGCACATCCCGGTGCCGTCGCGGAGGGTGAGAAACTGCACCTTGCCGGACGGGCGGTGGTGATAGACCCAGCCGGCGAGTTCGACGTGCTGGTCGAGCTGTTGGGGCAAGTCAATAACCTGTGTCTTTTGGGCCATGGAAGATTCCTTTCTCCTTAGCGATCCATTCACTGTTCTTTACAGGTCGAGTTTTTCCCGCAGGTAGTTCAAAAGCTGGTCCGCGTTGATTCGGCTTTGTTCCATCGTGTCGCGGTCGCGGACGGTGACGGTGTTGTCTTCCTTGGTCTGGCCGTCGACGCAGATGCAGCAGGGGGTACCTGCCTCGTCCTGGCGGCGGTAGCGGCGTCCGATGGCTCCCTTTTCGTCGTAGAACGTGGTAAAGCGGGTCTTTAGGCCGTCGTAGATTTTCCGCGCGATCTCAGGCAGGCCGTCCTTTTTTACCAGCGGGAAGACCGCGGCCTTGGTCGGGGCCAGGTGCGGATGGAAGCGGAGCAGGTTGCGGGTGTCGCCTTTGACCTCTTCTTCGTCGTAGGCATCGACCAAAAAGGCCAGCGTCGAGCGGTCCACACCGGCGGAGGGCTCGATCACGTAGGGGATGTATCGCTGCTTGTTCGGTTCGTCGAAGTAGGACAGCGGTCCCTTGTGGTATTCGCTGTCTTCGTCGCGGAGGCTGTATTTCGTCATGTCGCCCTTGTTTTCGTACCAGTCGTTCATGGTCCGCATGCCGCGCTGATGCTGGCGGAGGTCAAAGTCGGTACGGTTGGCGATGCCTTCGAGTTCCTGCCAGTCGCCCGAGCCGAAGGGGAATTTGTACTCGATGTCCACGCAGGCCTTTGCGTAGTGGGCCAGTTCGTCGGGGTCGTGGTCACGGAAGCGGAGGTTTTCGGGCTTGATGCCCAGGTTCGTGTACCAGTTCATGCGGTACTCTTTCCAGTGGCTGTACCAGTCTTCGTCGGTGCCGGGCTCGCAGAAGAATTCAAGCTCTGCCTGTTCAAATTCGCGTGTGCGGAAGATGAAGGCCTTGGTGGTCACTTCGTTGCGGAAGCTCTTGCCGATCTGGGCGATGCCGAAGGGGATTTTGACGCGGGTGGTATCGCAGACGTTTTTGAAGTTGACGAAGATGCCCTGCGCGGTTTCCGGCCGCAGGAATACATTCATGGTGTCATCGACATTGGCGCCCATCTGGGTCTCGAACATCAGCTTAAAGGCCATCGGCTCGCCGAATTTGCCGATCTTTCCGCAGGCGGGGCAGACCTTTTTGCCCAGGTCGTGGGGTTGGGCCGTTTGGGTATCGATATCGGTGTGTTCTGTATGTTCCTCGACGCGGTCCTGGGCGTCTTCGAGGTGGTCGACGCGGGTGCGGGTATTGCAGGATTTGCACACGGTTACGAGGTCGGCGAATTTGTCGGCGTGGCCCGAGCTTTTCCAGACCATTGGGTGCATCAGGATCGAGCAGTCGAGGCCGACGACGTCGTCACGGGTCAGGACGGTGTACTTCCACCATGCGTTGCGGACGTTTCGTTTGAGTTCGACGCCCAGCGGGCCGTAATCGTAGCAGGAGGCCAGGCCGCCGTAGATCTCGGAGGACTGGAAGATGAATCCGCGGCGTTTGCACAGGGATACGATGTCGTCAAGTTTCGCTAAATTCGCCATGTTGTTTCCTTTATTGCCAGAATGCTTATTTTTTCCGAAAAGGGGATTATAAGCTGTGTCTGGGCAATTTCAAGAAATCTCTGGCTATTTCGCGGAAGACATGAGCCATTGGGGCTCGAAAACGGCGGTATAAAGGCCTTTGGGGTGGTGGAATGAGCGGCCGGGGGTGGTATATCCGTAAAACGCGCAGAAAATGCGGCCGTCGTTTAGCTGGACGGCAACGGGATATCCAATGTCCATATTGCCCGGTTCAAAGGTGTGCAGGGTTTTGAGGGTGGACAGGTCCCAGGTTTTGCACTGGTCGAAGCTAAGGACTGCGCGGACGGACCAGGGGTATTTGCGGTGGCCAAAGACCATGGCGACGGCGCCGTTTTCGAGCTGGAGCAGGTCGGCGGGGTGGCCCCAGATCGGCAGTTGTTCGGGTTTGGACCAGGTTTTTCCGCCGTCGAGTGATTCGCTCTGGTAGAGGTACCAGCCGTAACCGCGGCCGTGTTTTTCGTTGTGGGGGTGGGCGTCCTCGGGAAGCAGGTCATTCCAGCGGCGGTTCCAGCCGGTTCGGATGACGGTGACGACGCGGCCGTCCTCGAAGGCGAGGATGCCCGGTTCCTGGTAGCCGAAGGGTTCGTCGTTTTGGAGGCTCGAGAGGTATCGCCAGTTTCGCCCGTCGGCGTCGGCTTTGTAGTACATGATGGTATCGTTGCGGAAGTTGTCGGGGATACTGGACTTGTAGGGTTCGCTTTCGAGTGCTTTGGGAAGGTAATCCGGGGTGCCGTAGCCGGCGGCGAGCAGGGAGCCGTCGGGCAGCCTGGTGATGTCAAAAATCATGAACCACTCGAAGCCGGGGGGCATGGGCAGCACTTCTTCATAAATGGGCGGACTGGTGAGCGAGTATTTGTGGATGCGGGCGGAGATAGGCTCGAGCTCTTTGGTGCCGAGCTTGTAGTTATTGCGGATGTCAAGGATGAGGTCGTCGGAGAGGGGGAAAAGGCTGCGAGAGGCGTCTTTGAGGTTGTCGAGTTTGGGTGACTCCTGCGAGATGGTCCAGCCGTTTAGCTTTTGGGTTGCGGTCATAAAGAGGTTTTCTCGAACGGGGCGATAGTGCGGGTGGATGCCGGAGGCCTTGATTTTTTCCAGCTCCTGGATGTCGGAGGTGACGATGACGCGGTCCTGCTCGAGGATGACCTTGGGGAAGGCGGCGTAGTAGTCGGGGTCGGAGAAGGTTTTTTCGACGGTGAGCCGGTACGGTTCGTGGGGGCGAAAGCGAGTGGTGTTGCCGGTGATTTTGTTTTCTTCACAGCCGCAGAGGGTGATGAGAAAAGCGATTGAGAGGATCAGGCAGATACGGTTCATTGCAGCTCCTTCTGGATTTCGTTTAGCAGGTTGATTGCCTCGATGGGCGTCAGTTCGTTTACGTTGATGTCCTTGATGCGTTCGAGTACGCCGCGGTTGCGTTCGACGAAGAGCAGTTCGTCGCTGGGTGCGGTCTGGTGGCGGGAGAGTTTTTCGGAGGCGGCCTCTCTGGCGAAAGTCTCTTCAAGGTCGGTGAGGATTTCGCGGCTGCGGTGGATGATCGGGTTGGGTACGCCGGCGAGCTTGGCGACGTGGATCCCGTAGGATTTGTCGGTGCCGCCGGGGAGGATTTTGTGCAGGAAGACAACCTGGTCCTGCCATTCGCGGACGGCGACGTTTAGGTTTTTGACGTTTTCGAGCAGTTCGCCCAGTTCGGTAAGCTGGTGGTAGTGCGTGGCGAACAGCGTACGGCAGCGGATGTGGTTGGCGATGTGCTCGGTGATGGCCCAGGCGAGGCTAAGGCCGTCGTAGGTGCTGGTGCCGCGGCCGACTTCGTCGAGGATGACCAGC